>NZ_CP157623.1:0-471766 GCF_048305045.1 Variovorax sp. 278MFTsu5.1 | reverse complement strand
GCATCGACATGAAGCACGTGCCTTACCGCGGGACGGGTCCCTTGATCACCGACCTCATCGGTGGCCAAGTCCAGCTGGGCTTCGTTTCGATTTCGCAGGTCGCGCCGCAGATCAAGGCCGGCGCGCTGCGAGCGCTGGCCATCTCGACACCGACGCGTTCCGCCGCGCTGCCGGATGTTCCCACGCTGGCGGAAGCCGGCGTGCGGAAGTACAGCTTCGATGCGTGGATCGCGCTCATTGGCCCGGCAGGGCTGCCCAAGGCCATCGTCGATGCCGATCATGCCGCCATCAAGGCAGCGCTGGCGTCACCGGAAGCGCAAGCGGCCGTGGCGGCACAAGGCCTCAACATCCTGCATACCGGGCCCGATCTCGCACCCGCGTTCTTTCAATCCGAAATGACGAAGCATCAGAAGCTTGTGAAACAGTCCGGCGCGACGCTGGATTGAGCGCGCGGAAGCCTTGCGTGCACCGACGGCGACGGCAGCGAGGATTCGATCCGGACCGGGTCTCCCACAGGCTGAGTACGGCCACGGCGTGAAATCCAGCGCGCCGCACCGGCAAGCGCCATCGTCGCGAGCGGCAGTCCACTGCCCTCGGCGACGGTCGCCCTCCCAATCAGAAGGAGGCGTCCACCCCCACGTGCTGCAGCGAGCCCGATCTCGTCCGGGCCGTCGAAAAGCCTCCACGGGCCGTCCCAGCACAAGCTTCATCGTTGCGCGCAGAGCAAGGGGATAGATGACCTGTGAAATCTTGCTGAGCGCCGACGGCGCGAGCCCTCAGGAGCACACACCGCAGGCCGCCGCCGAGAACGAAGGCTAGAGGGAACTCGGCACGATCGTCGGCACCTTCGAGATGCGGTTGACGATCCCGGCCTAGGACGGCCCGCAGGCGTTCGGCGGTTGGCGCCGAGGGCCGGCGTTCGCCCAGGGACGGACAACGCTCGTCTTCACCGGTCGTGCCGTCTGCTGCCGGAACTGACGTGCCACGGGACTGTCCCTCCAGACCACGGCCCTGCCTTCATCGATGGCCTCGCGCCCGTAGACGATCCAGCCATCGCACACGGTACCGATGGGCTCGACGACCTCGAAGCGCTCGGTGCGCGCAGCCGCGAACGACGTGAAGACGATGCCCGCGCCGTAGCGGCCTTCCTCCAGGCCGGCCTGGACTGCGAGCACCGTGGGTTCATGGACTTTCTCCGGCCACGCGGAGAGGTCGGCATAGCTTTGCGTGGCAGGCTGCACGCCCACCCTGGAGGCGTTTTCCTCGCTTCCCTTGGCCTGCACAAGCGCCATCGGCTGGCTCCGAGATACGAAGGCGTCGACCACCACCATGGCGTTGCGATAGGTGCCCGTGATCTCCGCTGCCGCGGGATGAACGGCGCACTGCAGCAGGTAGTCGGCTTCGCCGGCCACCAAAGCACGCGCGCCGCTGTGGAAGTCGTCGAACAGCGCGACGCGTGCGAGCTGTTCGATTCCGTGCGCGGCGAGGTACTGCTCGAGAACGAAGTGGTGGTTGCTGCCTCGCGGGCCCAGTGTCGAAAAGATGATCATGTGTTTCAGCGGCAAAACAGGATGGCCGAGGGAGGCTCGCCTCCAGCCGGAAGCCTCGCGGGCGTACGGCAGCGGAGATGCCAGAGGGTGTGCCTCGAGCCCCTTGCGATCCGGTGGAGGAGAGGTGGCTTCATGCAGCAGCGGCAGGTGCGCCGATGATCTCGTCCTCCAGCCTGCAGGTCTCGGCGATGATGAGTTCGTAGAGGGCGCGCAGGAACGGCGGGCTCATGCCGTGTTCGGCGGCAAAGGCCGCCGCACGCTCCTGCACCACGCCGATGCGGTGCGGCTGCATCATCGCAATCCCATGGTCGCGCTTGTGCTGCCCGATGCGACAGCAGCAGTCCAGTCGCTGTCTCAGGGTCTCCAGCAGCGTGCGGTCCAAGCCGTCGAGTTCGTCGCGCAGTGACTGCAGGATTCGCTCGGCAGCAGCGCTCTGAGCGGAAGAAGATGAAGGAGAGATCGCCTCAGGGGCCGCGGCCGACGCGTCCGCGCCGCCGTGCAGACGTTGGGATGGGGTAGTCATGCCTGCTCTCCTCATTCGAGCTTGATGCCCTGGCTCGCGATGATCTGCGCGAGCGCCGCCGTGTCAGTCTTCACCCGATGGAGCAATGCGTCGCCCGAGATCCCGACGGCCTCGTAGCCGTGCTGGAAGAGCTTCTGCTGCACCTCGGGCGAGCGGATGATCTCCGCGAGGACCTCGTTCAGGCGCCGCGCGATGGGCGCCGGAAGGCTGGCGGGAGCGGCAGCCGCGGTCCAGATCTCAAGCTCGAACCCTTTGAGCCCCGCTTCCTGCAAGCTCGGATAGTCCGGCACGAGTGCGGATCGGCGCGCCGAGGTGACCCCGATCGCGCGCAGCTTTCCGGCCTTGACCTGGGGTTCGGCAAGGCCCGGCGGCAGCAGGGCGAGTTGCAGCTGCCCGCCGCCCAGAGCGGTGATGACCTGTGGATTGCCCTGGTAGGGCACATGCACGGCACCGATGCCGGTGCGGGCCTTCAGCAGCTCCATGCCGAGGTGGCCGATCGTGCCGATGCCCGGCGTGCCGTAGCTCCACTTGTTGCCGGCGGCGCGCGCCGCATCAAGAAAACCCCGCGCGTCGGTCTTCGCGACTTCCGGGGTTGCAGCGAGCACCAGCGGCGCCGTGCAGATGATGCTCAAGGGCATCAGATCCTTCTGCGGGTCGTAGGAGATCGACGGATTCAGGACCTTGGCGATGGTCATGTTGCCATTGATGAGGATGCCCACGGTGTGCCGGTCGGAGGACTTCGCGACGATGTCCGCCGCGATGTTCCCGCTGGCGCCGGGCCGGTTCTCCACGATCACGGGTTGGCCCAGCGCCTTCGCCAGTGGTTCGGCAAGCACGCGCGCCACGAAGTCGGGTGAGGAGCCGCCGCCGAAGCCCACGACCAGACGCACTGGCCGCGTCGGCCAGTTCAGCGCCTCGACTGGGGGCCCCGAGGTCCCCGGGGAGCGCACTTCAGCGCGCGCAGCGCTGGCGTGCTGCGCGCAGGCCGCGCCAGCGCAAACGAGGGCGCCGGCCAGGCACATCAGGCGCGCGAAAGGTGATCGAGACAGCAGAAGGGACATGATGTTGGAAGTTGAAATGGGGGCGCCAGTCTTTCGTCGACCGCGCTCCCGATCAACTCCTGCTTGGTACGCAAGAAGCTGCCGATCACCTCCACACGCGGCAGGCTCGTCTGCCCCCTGACAAGCGCCGTGCCGCGCATGTGTGCTTGCCTGCGATGCAAGTTCGCTACGGCGCGCCAACAATCTCGACCTGCCCGCACACCGGCCGATGGCGCGCCCGTGCCGCACCGCGGACGTGCAAGACACCGCCCTTCAGGACTTCGACAGGTACATCGCCGTGGTGGTCGGCGACGCATGGCCGAGGTTGTGCTGCACCACCGCCAGCGGTACTGGCGCGCGCCCTTCTCTTCCACGCAGGGCATGGGCCCCATGGGAGTGCCGCAGCCAGTGCGTGCTGGCCTTTCTCAGCTGTGCGGCTTCGGCCGCTTCGAGGCCGAGCGCGGCACGCGCGAGGAAGGCCTTGATGGCCTGGTAGAGCCCCGAAGGCGACCAGGCGGCGGGATGCGCGGCCCCCGTGCCGAAGCGGGCCAGCAAAGGAACACCGCGGTTGCCGGGCGCATCCACCTGCCGATCAAAACCATGGCGCGCCAGCTCCTGCCCAAACTCATCGATCAGTTCGACCGGCACCGGCACCTGCCGACGCTCCCCGCGCTTGCCAGTCACCGACAACAGCCAGCCGCTGTCGCCGCGCCCATCGGCAACAGGGGATGGCCCCGGCTGCAGGTCCTCGCAGCGCACACCTGTGATCTCGGCCAGGCGCAGCCCGGTGGCATAAAGCCAGCGCATGCCCCGGCGCAGCCGCCGTCCAGGTTCGGTGTCCACATGGCTTCGCAACAATCCATCGAGGTGATCCCACTGCGCGAAGCTCAGCATCCGTTGGGCGCCGAGGCGACCCTGCGCATCGGGCGGCAGTGCCGATTGCGCAAAGGGATTGCCCACCACGTAGCCCTGCTGCACCAGAAAAGCGAACAGGCTGCGAAGAATGATCAGCGACTGGCGCAGCGCGACCGGCGTCAGCGCGCCTTCCAGCGGTCGCCACATGGGGGACCAGCGCTGGTGATGGCGCGCACCGCACCACTGGGCAGGCGGATTCTCCAGAAAGGCCTGGTAGGCCTGTGCATCCTCGCTCGTGAGCGAAGAGAGCGCCTTGCCACGCTCCAGCACCGCCCACAGCAGCAGCCGCTCCGCTTCCTTTCGATAGGAGCGCTGTGTGGAACTCATGGATGTGCGGGTCGCGTCGGCGCTTCCCTTGGCAGCGAGCCACGCACCGACGGCCGCGTGGTCGTCAGACGCCGCAAGCCGACAGACCTCCCGCGGGGCGCGGCACGCGCCCGCGCGGCCGTCCAACTCGGCGGGCAGCACGAATTTCTCGTAGGGCAACAAGGCGGTGGCGGCCGGCACGACCCCGTGCAAGGCGGACGGCGCCAACTGCGCGCGCGGCACGCTGGTGTGAGCGCTCACATGCAGTCCGAGCACCTGCTCGTTCGCGTGCAGCCAGTCCAGTATTCGCGCGGCCTTGCGCTGGCCCACGCCGGGCACCTGAACCCACCAGCGCGCCCCGCTGCGGTTGACGTGCGCCACCAGCATGGCCAGTGTCGCCAGCCCCGCGCGCTCCAGCCGCTCGGCCAGTGCCGGATGCAGCCAGGCCGCCACGCTGTCTGCCGGGCGCGGGTCTTGGGCGACCAGGCGCTCCAGCCAGTGCAACGCCTCGAGCTGGCGCTCGATGACGCGCGTACGGCGCGAGGGCTGGCCGCGACCCCGTCCCGATGCACCACCGCCTTGCGCGAAGGCCGCCTCGTAGGCCTCGATCTGCTCGGCTTCCGAGAAATCCTCCAGGCCCTGGGCTTGCGCGAACTCGGCCAGGCTCGGCAGCGCCGGCGTCGCGGTGAAGCGCTCGGGGTCCAGCAGGATCAAGCGCGCCGTACCCGGCTTGCGCTCGCGGCGCGCGGCTGCGGCAAAAGCATCCCGGATCCAGGCGATCGTGCGGCGCACGGTGCGCAGGTCGACATGCTCGCCCTCCAGCCGCAGGTAGCGCTCCCAGCTGGCGCGCTCGTCCACGCCCTGGGCGAGCGCACGCATGAAGGCGAAATGGCCGCGGTGGAGCTTGCGCGGAGGGACCTTCTTCACGGGGATGGCGCAGCTGCGGAGCCCGGTCGGCTCCTCCAGAACTTCCACCAACGGCGCGGCTCGGTCTCCGGCGGTAGCGGCAACTGCTGGGCTCGGCTGACACGAACGCGCTGGCGCCACTCGACTTCCAACGCATGGGCGACGCCATAGGCCCGCGTGTCCCCGCGCGCGGCACGCGCGCGCCACTCGCGGGACAGACGCTCGAGTGCGTCATCGTCCAGCGACGCCAATTCTTCACGGCTCGGCACAGGGTGGCGACTCATCGGCTCAGCCCCCTCCCCCGCCCTTGCGAATCGGCGTGCGCGACGCTGACAGGATGCCAACCACTTTGCTCCGGTCCAGGTTGGCCCGCGCCCTGCCGCTCGCTATGGACGCCGGCATTACTGGCCCGCCCAACAAGGGACGTCCTCGTCCTGATACTCGTGCTCACCGCAACCCCCATTTGCTTCGTATTCCTCGATGCTATCGGGACCCTGGGCCCAGCGAAATCATCTCGTCCGCCTGCGTATTTTTTTGCCGCTGAACAAGCAGATCCATTCCACCCAAGGCTGACATCATTCACATAATCATCAATGATAATTTGTGCTGTCGGAATGCGCAAAGCAAAGAAGGTAGTCACAGGTCCTTCGCTAAGTTATTGATCTATAGGAGTTTTTTACAGACGATGGCCGTGCCGCGCGATCCGGTTCCCGCTGGGCTTCAGCATGCTGTTGAGCAGTTGCCTTCGCTTTGCGCTGCAACTGGCTGTCCAACTTAAGGATTCCGTCATCGGGTTCGGGCCGGCATCTCGCCCTCCTGTCACCGAAGGCTGCGGCCGGGGCGAGCGTCCGTCTGAATTGCTCGAGTCGATTCCAAGCAAGTCCATTGGACCGGACTTGCCGGAGCGATCACGGGCCCGCCTTCTTGGACTGCGCATCAGCCTGCGATTGCCACGCCTTCGGCACTCCCGGTCGCCGTATGTGCAACTTTTTGGGATTTGGGCGCACAACATCGTGAACATGGAGTGAGCGCAAACTTCAATTCGAGTTTTACAGAGATCTTTCTGGACCTAGAACGGACGATGGGGAATTTGCAGGGAACTTGAGGTGGAAACCTGGTTTCCATCCTCAGGGAGCATTTGAAGTGCAGGGTCATACGCGCTCGGGATCGTCACCAGATCGCGAACCAGAAGCTGCAGTGACCGAGGGCGCCCTGTGCGCGGCGGTGGGTCGTCCAGCAGAAGCCCATCCGGATCGGGCAGCCCCTCGCGCCGATTGTTCGACACTTGGAGTTGAGCGCCCCAACGAAAGGGAGCCACAGGAAAAACAGTCCGGCCGGGAGATGCTGGGAGATGCTGGGAGCCAGAGGCGCCGGCGAAGGAATCTCGTTCGTCGGGAGATGCCGCTGACGCGATTTCAGCCTGCCCCCTGCCCTGTCCGGCCACAGTGAGCACCATTTCCCAACGGTGCTCACGTGCCCGGCGGGCGCCTCTGCTCAGCTGAGCAGCCGAACCTTTTGCAGAGTCTCGGACATGGATTTCAGCAATGCCTCCGGCGCGAGTTCGGACACGGCGCCAGGCAGCAAGGTCAATTTGATAGTGCCGTCGGGCGCCCGCAGGCAGGAGCCCACTGTCTTACCTTCGCTCTCGATGGCGAGCTTTTCCGGCTTTGCGCCCGCATCCAGTCCCAGCAGTCGCGCCACCACCGCAGCCGGCGCGAGCTTCAGGCCTCGCACCTTCTCGGCGCGCTTCAAGACGCTGCGACGGTCCTTGTCGAGTGCCGCATTGAGCTGTTCTGCGTGCCGGTGCTGCACCTCGAGGGGACTGCGGAAACACTCGATCACGGCCGATGGCAGTTGCGCCACCATCAGCGCCTTGCGAACCCAGGTGTGGCTCCTGCCCACCTTCTCGGCCAGTTGGCGCTGGGTCGGGAACAGCTGCTCGTCCAGTGCTCGCTGGTACATCACACCCTGCTCGTACGCGGAGAGATCCGACCGCTCCCGGTTTTCACGGTCCATTGCCGTGAACAACTCGATGTCGCCCAGCTCGTCGAGCCAGATCGCGGCTAGCACGGGGACGCCGAGATCCAGGCATGCGCGATGACGCCGGTGACCGAACACCAGCTCGTAGCGTCCCGGCTCATCCGCCAAGGCGCGCACCAGGATCGGCTGCACATTGCCACCGGCCTGCTCGATGTCGGCCTTCAGCGCAGCGAACTCCGAGGTCTCGAACGACGTGGGATGGCGATTGGCCCAGCGCGAGGCGCGGATCGTCGTGGGGTCGAGCTTGCGCGTGGGCGTCGAGCCATCATGCTGAAGCAACCGCTCGCGCAGGGCGGCGAGCTCTCCTTCCACGGCCTGCATCTGGCCGCGGAATGCGAGCATCTGACCTGGTCCCGTGCGCGGGGCGATGGCGCCTGTCTGGGCTGGTGGAAACCTGGTTTCCACCACGGGCGGGACCGCCACGCCGGGCAACACCGGGGGTGCCGGTATGTGAGCGACCGGCGCTGCGGCAGCAGGCACCGGTTCGGGGATCGACAGTCCTGCAGTCAAGGCTTCGAGGCGTTTGCGTGTACTAGCCATTGGAACCTCCTTGGCGGTGGAAACCTGGTTTCCAGGCGAAGCGCTCGGCGCCCGACTGACAGAATGCGAATGCCCCCTGGCCTCGCGATCGCTGTGGAAACCTGGTTTCCACACGGCACGTACGGCGCCACGCCCAGGCCTGGAAACCAGGTTTCCAGGCAGGACCGACGGCCGAGGACCAAAGGCACGAGCGCCACCGCGCGCGGGAGCATTCAGTCCCCCGCACGAAACCGCCAGCCAGTTCGCCCGGCCCGTGAGGCAAGCGACATGGTGCCGGCCGACCCGTGGAAACCTGGTTTCCACCCAGCGTTTGCATGCCCTTCGAAAGAAGTGATGTCTTCCTCATTGCACCTGTGCCTTGTCCGACCAGCTGCTCACCACGGACTGCTCGACCAGGTCGACGAAGGCGTCATAGGCATCCGAAGCGCGCTTGTAGGTCTTGGCAGCGCCTTCGTACTTCTGCACGTCATAGACGGTTGCGAACTCGGCCGCCTTGTTGCTCGTCACGCTGGTCTTCGGGATTTCCACCGGCAGCGTGTATTCCCCATACGTGGCCTGGATCCACTGGCGCACGGCCGGCGTGGCCGGGTCGCTCGGGTCCACCCGGCTGAGCAGCACGTGGAGGAAGTCGAAGGCCTTGCCGGCCATATCGCCGCCCTGCGCATCGAGGTTGGCGCCCAGGTCTGCGAGCAGCGACCAGAACTGCGCGGACGAAGCGAAGTCCAGGCCCGAGGGGGGCACCGGGACCACGATCCCGTTGGCCGCCCACAGCGCGTTGATGGTCACGTAGGACAGCGAAGGGGGCGTGTCGATGACGATCACGTCATAGAGATCACGCACGCTTTCCAGGCCGGCGTTGAGCACATCCCAGAAACGCGCGCCCGGCTCCTGCATCTGCCGCGCCGGCAGCGCGAACTCGGCCGAGAAAAGGAAAGGGGCCGCAGCCACCAGGTCGAGCCCATCCCAGTAGGTCGAGCGGATCGCGTAGCGGATGTCGGACTGACTGCCATCGCACAGTGGTGCGATCGTCATGTCCTCGCTGATCTCCGCTTCGGGCAGCAGACCGTGCAGGGTCGTGAGCGACCCCTGCGGATCAGTGTCGATGGCCAGCACCCGGTGGCCGCGCAGGCTCAGTCCCTGCGCCAGAACCATGGCGGTCGTCGTTTTGGCGACGCCGCCCTTGAAGTTGCCCACCGCGATCGTGAATGCCTTTTTTCCAGCCGGGCGCATCTTGTCGGCGCGGTAGGTCCGGGTCCAGCTGCGCAGCTCGCTGAGTTCGAAGTTGCGCTTGCCGCCAGCCGGCGTCAGCCGGCCACTGGGCAGATCTTCCTTGGTGATGCGGTAAGCCACATGCGCCTTGTCGACGCCGCACAAGGCCGCCAGCTGAGCGGTGGAATAGATCGGCGCGACCTTGCGCGCTTCGGGCGCCAGCAGGCGGCCACGAATTTGCTCGACCATCGAGCCGGCACGTACGGCCAACGCCGCGATGCGCGGCATGTCGATGCGTGCGCGAGCAGGGGAGGGGGGCAAGGAAGAAGAGGGAGCGGACGTGGAAACCTGGTTTCCAGCACCGGCAGGGGCGGGCAATGCCATGAAGAACAGCCTTATTCGACAGAATTCAGCCATTCTATGGGATTCCGTCGAATGAACAAGATCCGCAAAGAACCCAGGCAATCAACCCTGTCAATTGTGAGAGGGCTTGGGGACCAAGGTGAGGTTCTTTGGGATTCTCCCTCGGATGCCGGCGTCCGAGGTGAACGAAATCACCGTCGATCGGCCAACCACCCCTCTTTGAGCGGGCTTCAGCCGCGTTCCTGGGGCGGACCCATGCGTCCACGGACCCTTTACGGCCCACATCGCTTGGCGCCCCCCCAATCCACTCACGTCAAATCCCAACGGTCCACACGTCATGCGCCTTCAAACCCCATCCGATCTCACATTCAATCCCAAAACCTCTCACACGAAATCCCAATCGTGCTCACATCAATGCATGCAAGTCCTTGTCAGCGTTCGGAAAATCGCTTCGTCAAATCTTCAATCCCTTCAAGTGTTTCTTTTCAAAGTCTCAAGAGGCCCAGCGTGCATTTGTAAATTGACCGATTCACAAAACAACGGCATGATGTGAAACCGCAGATATCTGAAAGAGGCTCCATGGAAGACGGCGAAGTTCCGCGACAGCCGCCCAAACCGCCGCCGGCCCCTGATGAACAAAGCGTTGCCAAGGCCAACGAGGCCATCGCGATCCGACCCAAGCGGGGCCGCCTCACGCTGCTGTCGCGACGCATCTACAACGCGCTGCTCTATCACTCTCAGCGCCAAGGTGTTGACGAACCTGTCTACAAGCTCGCCCTCAGTGAACTGATTGGCGATGCCCGTTTCAACTCCAACAACACCGAACTGCTGAAGTCGCACCTGCGCGACATGCAGGCAACCACCATCGAATGGTCGACCAGTGGCACCGGTCTGAAGCGCTGGGTGTCTTCCCAATTGCTGGGAACCGTCACCATTGAAGAACAGGGCAGGGGCCGACCTTGCACCATCACCTGGCGTTACCCCGAGGAGATCCGCGAACGGCTGGTCAAGCCGCACCAGTACACCCGCGTGCTGCTGGAGATCAGCGGCCAGATGCGCAGCTATCCGGCCGCCGTCCTCTACGAAATCGGCGCACGCTACCTGAGTTCGCCAAGCCGGCTGTCCATGCGCGAGGACGTGCTCTGGTGGGCGGCCGTGCTCACGGGGCGCAGTGACATCACCGAAGTCGACTATCGCTTTCTCAAGCGCGATGTCATCAGCAAGGCACTGGCCGAGATCGATGCCCTGTGTGAGGACTTCAGCCTCGAGCTCATCGAACACAAGCAGGGGCGGCGCGTCGAGGAGATCCAGTTCCGCGTCCTGCCCAAGCTGCAGCAGCGCCTGGGCGCCGCAGACGATCCCAGCCGCAACGTGTTCGACCTCGAACTTGTCGGCAAGCTCATCGCGCTCGGCCTGAAGCAGGACGAAGCCCAGGATCTGTACGCGACCACGGACGAAGGGCAGTTGCGCGGCACCCTCGAGCACGTGGAGCAACGTCTTCGCAGCCAGGCGCTACCGGAACTCAAATCGCCGGCGGCGTATTTCAAGGACGCGCTGAAGAAGGGATATGCAGGCGTGAAGGGGGCCATCGAAGTCTCCGAACCGGCATCCGCGCTTACGCTGACCCAGGGACGGGCCGCTGCGCCCAGCGGCGAGGACCGCATGCACCGCATCCGTGAGTTGTGGGAGAACGACCGCATGCAAAAGGCCAAGGCGCTCTATCTGGAGATGCCCGAGACCATGCAGGCCGAGATGCGGTCGCGCTTCGAAGCCGAACGGCTCGCACAGATCGCCGCACCCATTGCGCGGGCCTGGCGCCGCGACGGGCCGGCCAGCCGCATCGCGGCGACGACCTTCCATCGCTGGCTGGCACAGGTCACCTGGCCCGAGGAGCCCTCGGATCGTGTGCTGCTTGATTTCGCGCTGGCCCAGGGCGTCGCGGGAATGTAGGCCGCTTCGTCGCGCCGCATCGGTCAGGCCAACGCTTTAGCGCGACCCACCCGGGCCGCTGCCGGGCAGGAAGACCCCGTGCCTCAGGCTCCAGATCGTGGTTCCCACACGCAGAAGTCTCTCGACGTTGATATCGTAGGAGCTGCCTTGCGGGTCTTCCCTCGCGATCAACTCGGCGACGACGTCAAGCGCATCCGCTGGCGCGTACCCCAAACCCTCGCGCCCCATTTCAACGATGGTTGCCAAGATCTTTGTTCTGTCCATAGGAAAGGCCGACAGGGACGGTAAACGCTGCACCTTGGCCTCGGGTCCCTGATCTCGTACAGGCAAGCCCGTTGCGCTCCGAGATCTCAGGGCGCGACGGCATCAGTCGTCGTCATACCCGTCGTAATCGTGGTAGTGGTAATGGTTGCTGTGATAGCTGTTGTGCTCGACGCGCAGCGAGGTGACCGGCGCTTGTGAGGCTGGTGCTATCGGTCGGTAGTAGACCGGAGGCACGGGACGCAGGAGAACCGGCGGAGGGTCGTACCAAGGCGCAGGCACGACATAGGCCGGCGCGGGCTCGTAGTAGATCGGCGCTGGTGCGAGGACGGCAGGCGCGGGTACGCTGATGCCGAAAGACCAGCTTACCCCCGCAGTCGCTAACGATGCGGCCATCAGCGCGGAGACAGGCACGATCACAGTGATCATGCGTTTCGCGAAGCCATTCAAGAACATGGATTACCTCCAACATTGGGAATTCAGCCCCCGGGGAGTCCTCGCAAAACGGACTCTGTGTGTCTGTTCCAGTCATGCGAGCCGCTAAGACCCAGGGGCATGGTTATGGCGTGCGTTGGTAGAGAAGCGGAGTGGCTTCGATCGAGATCCGGTGAAGATCGGCGATCGGTCCGGCGATGAATGAGAAGCCCGAGGGAGCTCTCGGCCAGGGCGGCAGACCCAGCTCATCTGCAGGGGATTCCCGAATCCATTGGACGCGATCTTGCTCTCCGGTAGACGAATGCTTTCACGCCATAAATGGGTGCGGACGTTGTTTTGGACATGTGTTGCTGCTGAGCTCACGTGCCAACGCTGTGTTCATTCATTGGCATCGGGAGTCGTAGACTCCACTCGGCCAAGACCGGACCTTCGAACATGAGTCGGAATTCAGGCGAGCCGAGCATCGAAGCCCCCGCGTGGCGCGGGCATAGCATCACCCTGACTTCGACTTTGTCGCCTTAGCAGCGCGGCCACGCGTAGCATTCTTGACGGGCACGCTTCGCCCGTATTCGGTCCACCACGCGGTGAGTGCCGCCATCGTCGGTCCGAGCCCTCGCGCCTTCTCGGTGATTTCGTATTCGACCCGCGGTGGGACTTCCGCGAACACCGTGCGCGACACCAGGCCATCTGCCTCCAGTTCGCGAAGCTGAGCCGTCAGCATGTGCTGGGTGATGCCAGGAATGGCCTTGCGCAGTTCTCCGAAGCGGTACACGCGCTGATTGAGCAGCCACATGATTTCCAGCTTCCATTTGCCCGATAGCAGGGCAAAGGCGCGACGCATTTCCTCGTGCATGTTGAGACCTGAGTCTTCATTAGTCTGCTTAACCATACTAAGCGCCATTTTTTCATCCTACTTGTCAGTTTTTATCTTAGTCGACATCCTTGCTGCATTTCGAACTCAAGAAACTGATCAGGAAATCATGGCCGCTACATACATCTACTGGCTCAGCACCGCGCTACTCGCTCTGCTTTATTTCGCGTCCGCCACCATGTACATCGCCAAGGGCGACTTCGTTCGCAACGCGCAGGCAGAGCTTGGCTATTCAGCGCTCTACCTGGTGCCCCTCATGGTCGTGGTCAAGGTGCTCGGACCTCTTGCGATTTTGTGGCGCTTCAACGTAGCGCTCAGTGATCTGGCCTACGCCGGCATCTTCTATCACCTGATCCTGGCTGGCATGGCTCACCTTGGTGTCCGTAAGCCCACAGACGCGGTCCCGGCGGCCGTGGGCCTCGTCCTTCTGATCGCCTCATTCGTGACGCAAAACGCCGTTCGCCAACTTCCATCACCCTACGCACCGTTCGTCACGGTCTTCCAGGCATCCCTCATCTAAAAGGAAACAGACATGACACGACTCAATGGAAAAGTGGCAATAGTCTTCGGGGCGGGCCGCGGGATCGGCCGCGCCACGGCCAAGCTCTTCGCAGCAGAAGGCGCAAAGGTAGCTGTTGTCTCACTCACGCAGGCCAACATCGATGCTGTCGTGGGCGACATCGAGATCGCGGGCGGCACAGCCCTAGGCGTGCGCTGCGATGTGAGCAAGATTGAGCAGATCTCGATGGCAGTGGAGAAGGTGGTAGCAGCCTACGGTGGCGTCGACATCCTGGTAAACGTCGCGTTCGACCCATCGGTAGTTCAAGCTTCGATCCTCGAACTCTCTGCCGAGCAGTTGCAGCGCAACTTCGACATGAGTCCGATCGCCTACCTCCGGACGATGCAAACCTGCTATCCATATTTGAAGGCGTGCGGTGAGGGGCGAGTTATCAACTTCGCGTCCTTGGCCGGTGTGACCGGGCTCACGCCCTACGGCCCGTACAACATGGCCAAGGAGGCTGTACGCGCGCTGACACGGACCGCAGCACACGAATGGGGCAAGGACAATATTACGGTCAACAACGTCATGCCCGTTGCCGATACGTGGGGCGCTGCGGCGGCCAATGCGCCTCCACCGGCAAATGCGCTTGGTCGGTATGGCTCACCCGAGCAGGACATCGCACCCGTCGTCTTGTTTCTTGCGAGCACGGATGCGAAATTCTTGACCGGGTACAGCCTCTCCCCTGATGGCGGCCACATCATCGATGCAGGTCGCTGATGAGAGCGCCAGCAGAACAGCCGCCCCAAGAATGACCGCTACGGAGCAACACGTATAGCCGGTATGGGCCCGGTGGCGTCGACCTCACTTCGACTACAGTCGGCGAAAACCGGACTCTCATCACGGTGACCTAGCCTAGTCTCCGATCATGGCAAGCTGGCAAACGACACGACGGCTACAAAAGCATGCGTACCGAATTCCGATGAAATTCAATGATCTTGCTAGCAAGGCCGCCAAGGGCTCCGGACCGCTGTCCTATGGTGACTCGGTTCATCCGGAAGATTTGATTCGGTTTTCCCTGACGTATGGCGCTGACGGCGCCGATGAGATTGAGCGGCTGTCCAAGCAGCACGGATGGCACGAAGACGGTCTGCTTGAGGACGGCTCGAGGGTGGTACCGCTCGCGCGCTGGGCTGTGGCCTGCGTCGCCTACGGCCGCGGCGGCGTTGCTTCGCTGCAGCACTTGCTGACCGATCGGACGCTCGCGACGTTTGCCATTGCGGTTCTTGAGGAAGTTCGCACCGCGTCTTGCGTCACGGCTCTGTTGGACTACTGCATGTCGACAACCGCCATTTCGGACGCACCAGACGATCCGTTCTGGCGAGCGCTCGGCGCGCTGAATACGTTGACGAGTTTCGACGACGGTCTGGTGCTGCCGCAAGATCGGCAGGAGAAGTTGAGAGACCTGGTGATCGAGACGTTCGCCAGTGCCACCACATCGCATCAGCAGACACTTTGCCTATGTGCCTTGAGAGGGGCTCCAATCGAAGGAGCGCTGGAGTGGGCGGAGGCGCAGACGGTGACCGACCCGAACGTGAGGCGCGCAAAAGCCGCCGCGTTGAAGTCGCTCCGACGCCGTCTTTCCAGCGCTTACAAGCCGCTCGGTGCCGAGCAGAAACGTCAGATTCGTAGGCAGCGAGTACTCGACGTCTAGAGCGCTTCCGGCCAGAACCGTTCGTTCAGCCGGGCGCGCTGCTTTTGCTTCCGGAAGGCATGTGCCTCATAGAAAGGATCGAGGAAGAGTGGCCATCTATATGTATTGCTGGCGATGCAAAATCGACCTTCCGATTCTCACTGAGGAGGAATATCAACTGGTCTTCCCTACGAGTTTCATGGCACAGATACGGGACTATCGTGAGAAAACAGGATCTGACTTACGTCAGGCACAGGCGGACGTTGGAGAGCAGGCGCTAGCGACGTATGAGCGCATCACTGGCTTCAAAGAAACCAATCCTCTTGCTCTTTACCACCATCGCCTGAGCCTTTACGGGCCACCTTGCTCTGAATGCGGGAAACCGCTTCGGACGCCCGCGGCGAACTACTGTGCTGCCTGCAGCGCGCCGCGTAACCGTTCCGACGCTGCGCATTGACTACTGCCGACCAGCCGGATTCGGCCAGAAGCGAACGCTCGCAATGACGGCAGAGCAGCCAGCGTAAGCGTCAAAGGCGAGCGAGCAGATCCACGCCCAGCCAGAGCGCCATGCCCAACATCGCAGCCGCAGTCACGACATCCACAAAGCGCCAGCTCTTAGGCGATTTCAGCCAATGACTGGCACCTCTGGCGAATGCGACCCACGCGGTGAACCAAATTACGGACGCGCTTACGGCACCGACAGCGAACGTCACACTTTCCGGCGCAGGGAGCGCAGCCCCAACCGACCCAAGAATGACCACGGTGTCCAGCCATGAGGCAGGATTGCCCAAAGACATGACCAGTAGCTGGCGTACCCAACTACCCTCGCCGTCCTTTGCTGCGGCAACTGGAATTGCGGCTGAACCCGTAGCCGCGGCACGTGCGGCGTGCATGGCATGACCGATCAGCAAGACGACTCCAGCGGCCTGCAGGAGTGCCTGAAGCGGGGGGAAGGTTTCGAGTGCCGCAGAGACGCCGAGCACGCCCAAGACAATAAGGACCAGGTCGCTACCGCTGCTGATGGCAACGAGCACCAGCCGAGAGCGGCCTAACAGTGCCTCACGGAACACGAGAACGTCTTTAGGACCCGGGCAGATAAAAAGACCAAAGGCGAGCAAGAAGCCCTGAGCTGCAGCAGAAAGGTGGAGCACGTCGGAGAAACCGACAACCTCTCAAGCTGGACCGGACGGGTGGGAAGAAGCAGAGATTTTAACGGCTGCAAGCTACTTCCGCATAAGGCCTGTGCACGACAGCGGCGCGACCGGCTACAGTCGGCCAGATACAGTCTTTCGCGAGCGTCCCCTTTCGGCCAGCCAGCCGGCTGCCCGCGCGTCCTAAGTTGCGTTCATGTCCTACTATTCAGTCACTGTGCTCACGCCCTCGCCATTCCTCGCTCCCGACCGAGCGCGGGTCGCCGATCTAAGGCTACGCTGAAAAAGGTCCACCGCCATCCCGGCTGATTCGTTGACCAGCGCATGAAGCAACAGACCTTGGCGATGGCTGCAGACAGAGGCTTTGAGCAATTCCGCCGCCCGACGAAGCGGGACGTGTTCCTCAACATGATGGACAAGATCCTGCCCTGGCAGGAGCTTTGCGCGGTGGTGCGGCCGCACTACCCCAAGGGCGAAGGTGGGCGCCCGCCGGTCGGGCTGGAGCGGATGCTGCGCATGTTGTTCGTGCAGCACTGGTTCAACCTCGCCGATGAGGCGTGCGAAGAGGCGCTGTATGACAGCGCCAGCCTGCGCAGTTTCGTGGGCATCGACCTGGGCTGCGAGCGCGTTCCGGACGCGACGACGCTGCTGAAGTTTCGCCGGCTGCTCGAGAAGCACCATCTTGGGCAAGCGCTGTTCGCCAAGGTGGGAGAAGTGCTGCAAGGCCATGGCCTGAAGGTGGGCACCGGCACGATTGTGGATGCCACGATCATCAGTGCGCCCAGTTCCACAAAGAACGCCGACAAGAAGCGAGATCCAGAGATGCACCAGGTGGCCAAGGGCAAGAACTGGTTCTTCGGCATGAAACTGCACATCGGCGTAGACAGCCGCACGGGGCTGGCCCACAGCGCAGTGGTCACGGCGGCCAATGTGCACGACAAGCACCCACTGCCCGAACTGCTGCACGGCGAAGAGTTGAAGGTCTACGGAGATTGCGCCTACGCGGGCCAGCAGGAGTTGATCGCCGGCAAAGCGCCTGCGGCGCTGGACTGTACCAACGAGCGCGTGCGCAAGGGTGACGGGGTGCCCGATGAGGGCCAGCGGCTGCGCAACCGCAACAAGTCCAAGGTGCGCGCGCAGGTCGAGCACGTGTTCGGTGTCATCAAGAGGCTGTGGGGCTTCAGCAAGGTCCGGTATCGTGGACTTCACAAGAACGCGACGAGGGCATTCACGGCCCTTGCGCTGGCCAACATCTACATGAGCCGAGGGCTGCTGCTGGTGCGCATGCGCCCGTAAAACGCCCCAGGGCCGCCGAAGGGGCACGGCAATGCGCAAGCAGGGCGGAAACCCCCTCATCCTGAACACCGATCAGCGCAATGCAAAGCGTGCAGCACGCTCGATGCAGAAAAAGGGGTCTACTTCAGCGTAGCCCTAATTGGTCATTGGGCACTCCAACTCGACGAACACCAGTTCTCGATGGGCGGTCAGCCCTTCGATTTCGAGTTTCCGGATCTGGAAGAGGATGAGCGCCGTGTGTCACTCATGGGCTGGTCGCCCTTGGGAGCGCTACGCCTCACCACTTACACCGGCGCCAAAGTCAGCCACATTCTCTTGGGCGCACTTGCCTGCAAGCTGGCACAGACGTATGAGGGATGGATCGCGCTTGACGGCCACCTTGAGTCAGTCACCAGCGTCCCCGCGGTACTGACCTTCGAGGGCGTCGAGGGTCGAATCCGAACCTCTTACGGAGTGGATGTCATCAGCCCGAGCGTCATGACTTACTGGCTCGGCTATGAGGATTTCCGCCTGGTCTGATTGCTGAGGAGCGGTGGCACGCGGGGCGGTTCTGCTCGGAGGTCAGCTTTGGAGCTATAGGTCTTCAGGCGTCGATGACCGCAAGGGGTCGATGGCGTTACGATCGGTACGACGGCTTCCCCGCCGCATGCGGCCAGAAGCCGACGCTCGTAGGTCCTTTAGACTTCGCGCGATAGCGGACATTGAACGGCCTACCTGCCTCCCCCCACAACTGCCCCTATGCTTTGCCCAAGATGTGAACAAGGCGAGATTGCCGCAATGGCAATTAGACGCAGCGGCGCTGGACTGTTCGTTTGCGTGGAGTGCGAGGCTACTTGGTTCGTCGAGTCCGAGATTGGTACGAAGCCCTTCGTGGACCTCGGTACCCATCTGCGAAGCTTGGGACTCGCACCAATGTGGGATGAGCTTGACGCACGAGCTCCATAGGCTCGACTCGGCCATAACCAGACGCTCGCCAGAGCGGCCAAATCCGCGTGGAACCAGACGTTCGCGACGCATCTACAACAAGAGGAACCCGGGAAATGCGGCGTCAATTTCTACGCCGCATTTTCCGGCATGCCATCAACACCAAATTTCACACCGCGCTCTTCCAGCTTCGCGCGCGCTGCGTGGTGCACTACTCCGCGTTTGCGCGTGTCAGACTCCAACAGCCTGCGCAGTGTGGCCTGGCTGACGTTGGCATTGCGCACCACTTCCATTCGTACGCCCCAGAATTTGTCATTCGCGAAACGATCCAAGATATCTGCGTCAGCATCCGGATTCATGGCCGCTGTGGCGCGTATAGCCTGATTAGGGTCAGACAAGAAGGGCTCGAGTTCCACTGCATTGGCTGCACCACTGGCAGCAATGTAGCGACGCTGCTCTGCATTTTTCAGTTCAGTTGTCTTTTTGGCCATCGCGCACTCAAAGAGTTGAAAGCATCTAGCTTTGCACACGCCATAGCTGATGCATACGAATTCTGGCTGCGCTAGTAGGATAACCATCCTGAGGTTGAATGGATCCGTCATCCAAGTATTCGAGCGACCGCTTTACCCGCTCGACGATGACTGGCGTGCGCCCTTCGCAACGCAAGCGTGACCGGCTACAGTCGGCCATAAGGCGAGGTTCGATGCCCCCGCCCAGTTCGATCGGAAAGCAGACCTTACGGGTCGCACTCAGGTGGCTTTGAGCGACTCTATCCGCCTCGCGCGCCGAGCAATGCGTGTTCCGTCCCTGCAGCGATCTGATCCGCGAAAGCGCCGTTCCCAATGGCACGTGCGAGCGTGACGGCGCCCGCCAGCGAAGAGAGGGCGGCACAAGCGGCTCCAATGTTCCGCGGTGCACTTGGTGAGGCGGGACCATCAATGATTGCCTGCGCGACATCACGCAAAGCGTTCTCAAACGTTGTACGAGAGGCTTCGTCCGAACGCGCCACTTCCGTCGGCATCGTCTGCAGCGTGCAACTCTCCGACAAGTCACACGTGCGCTTGGCGCTGAGGTAGAAGCGCACAAATTCCGGCCACCAAGCGCGTCCGTACTTTTCTTGGAAGTACAGCACGCCGCCTCGCAATTCGGCCATGCCCTGTGCGACCGACTCTCGGAAAGCATGAGCCTTCGAGTCGAAATGAACGTAGAACGCGCCCGATGTCAGGCCTGCCTCCTTCGCCAGGCCGTCCACCCCGATCCCGCCAAATCCAGCCTTGCGAAACCCGCGACCCGCCCCCTCCAGGATGCGTTGTCGCGTCTGCACCTTCTGTTCGGACCTTGACACGGGAGGCTCCTTTGACATGTGAAGTCGACGATTGTAGTTGTTCAAAACACGATCGTTATGTATTATCGAATAACGGTCGTTACTTGAAATGCCCTGCGGATTGCAGCGTGTGAGTCGACGCCGTTCTTTCTACTTGGAGTCCCTATGCCACTTACGCTCACCCTGACCGAGGGCGTTCTCCCCCCAGGCCAAGAAAAAGTTGCCTTCAGCCGCCTGTCCGATGCCATGCTCAAGTGGCACGGCCTGGAAGGGAACAAGGCGATGACGCCCAACATCGTTGGCTCGATCCGCGTCTTGCCAAAGGAGCACACGTATTCCGGCTCTAAGGAGTCCTCCGTGGCTTTCGTTGAATGGAAGGTTCCGTCCTTCGCCTTCGCCAGTCGGGAGGTTCAGATCGGCTACATCGAAGAGGCCACGAGCATCATTCATGAGCTGTCTGGCGCGCAGCACCCGAAGGAACACATATGGGTCAACGTAGTGCACGCGGTAGACGGAGCTTGGGGCATTGCCGGGATGGCATTTACCAATGAGCAGCTTGGTGAAGGGGCCGTTGCGGCCTGACGCATCCGGGGCAGCGACGCGTCCTCTCTGGTGGGGCGGACCGTGTCGTTGCCTCACTCACGACCGAGTACACCGTCATGCAACTCTCGAACTATCTGTTTTTCACCACAACCTGTGATCAGGCTTTGGCTTTCTATACGCAGTGCGGCCTTGGCCGTGTCGTCGAGGTGCTGCGCTACGGCGTCGATGGCATGCCCGTGAAGAACGAGGCCATGCGCGGCAAGGTCATGCACGCCAAATTCGAGGGGCCAGATCTCCTCTTTTATGCTTCAGACAACGAAGACGCCGAGCCAATGCGGGGCTCCGCGCATTTGCTCGCAATGGACGACCGAGATTCGACGAACAAGCTCTTCCAGGCTCTGGGTGCTGACGGGACAATCACAACCCCCTTGGGCGTTCAGACTTGGGGCGACTACTACGGCAAATTGACCGATCGTTTCGGTGTTCAGTGGATGCTGAACTGCGCTGAGACCACCAAGGATTTGCTGCGGCAATAGTTGGATTCCCTGGCTTGCCCTACCATTTCGCGTTCACGCATTGCAGCGACCACCCGGTAATCCCGACCCCCACGGTGGAGGACCTCACCGTCTTCTATATGCCGGACCCTACAGAATGGCAGCGCTCATCCGAAGCCACCGCCGGATTCACCGAGGTCTCGTCCTTCAATCCGTATTGGCAACGCCGCGGTCGCACGTTTGCAGACCTCGATGGCTACCGCGTTGTGCTTCAGCAGGCAGCGTGGGGAGCGCAATAACGTGTGCTTGTTGGATTCCGCCGATCTCTGACCCTAGGGGGGTGCGGATAAAAACTTGGACTGTTTTTATGCCGCAAGTCCAAGGCTCACCCGGTATTCGATAGGGCTGAGAGAGCCAAGGGAGATCTTGATCCGCTTCTCGTTGTACCGGCGGATGTAGGAGTCGACCGCCGCGATGAATTGCTCAATGGTGGCGTTCTTCCAATCCCGAGGATAGAACAGCTCGTTCTTCAGCCGCCCGAAGAAACCTTCGCAAGCGGCGTTGTCAGGTGAGCATGCCTTGCGAGACATCGAGCGGGTGAAGTTCGCGTCGCTCATTCTTGATAGCCAACCTGGCCAACGGTAGTGGCCGCCCCGATCGGAGTGGACCACGGGCCGATCGGCCGTGTTCGCCACTGTCTCGATGGCTGCGTCCAGCATCGTGTTGACCAACTCAGCGTCCGGGCTGGTCCCGATGGTCCAGCTGACGACCATTCCATCGAAGCAGTCGATGATCGGCGAGAGGTACACCTTGCCAGCCGGGATCTGGAACTCCGTGATGTCCGTGAGCCATTTCTCGTTGGGGACCGCGGCCTGGAAGTCGCGGTTGATGACGTTCTCAGGTGCTGGACTGATCTCGCCAAGGTATGACGCGTACTTGCGCTTCCTGGGCTTTGGAACGACCAGGCTTTCCTGCTTCATCAATCGCTGCACGACCTTCTCCGAGATCGCGACGTCCTGTCTGGTGAGCGAAGCCTGCAGCCTGCGGTAGCCATAGCAGCGGTGGTTCGATTCGAAGATCTCGGTGATCGATTGCCGCACCTGAACATACTTGTCGCCCAACGCTGCACGGGCGCGATGGTAGAAGTACGAACTACGCGCCAGATCCAACTGTGCAAGAAGCTCTGGCAGGCCATAGTGCTCCCTGAGGGCGTCAATCAGCAGTGTCTTCTCCCGGTTGGACAGGAGCTGCAGGTCGACGCCCAGGCCTTTTTTTAACAGTTCATTGGCCTTGTTCAAGAGGTCCTGCTCAAGGCGAAGTTGCCTGACTTCGCGGCGCAGCGCCTCGACCTGGCGCTCGAGCTCATCGCGCTCTTGCGAAGGCGAAGATGGATTGGTGCGTTTCATGGATGCGGGTGCCTCACGTCCCAGAAGTTGGTTCTTCCAGTTGTACAGCGTTGGCCGGCACACGCCGAACTTGTCGGCTACAGCTTGCGCACTTGCCTCACGCGTGCAAAGCTCCATGACTCCCGCTTGCATCAGCTCCCCGGAATACCTTCGTCGGCCCGTACTGCCGACGACAGCCCTTCTGGCCTCAGGAAGGGCCTCGCGAATCCAGGCAGTCAGCGTTCCCCGGCCTGGGTAGCCCAATGCCCTCATGGTGGCCGCAATGCAGCGGTCGTGAGTGAGGTAGTGCTCGATAGCTGCCGCTTTTTGCTCCTGCGAGAACTTGGGTCTCCGGCCCGCATAGCCCGCTGGCAAGTCGAGCTTCTGCTGGTATTCGCTGTACCAGCCTTTCAGAGAATTCTTTGTTGGATAACCCAGCTGGCGGATGGTGGGTCTGACGCGTTTGCCAAGCTTGATGTAGAGCCCAACGGCTCGAATCCGATCTTCGTAGGAATACACGAACTACCTCCTGGTAGTCCAAGTTTTCGTCCGCACCCCCTTACTGCAGTTAGAGGGTCAATTTTCGACGGTAAACAACACGTTTTCCGAAGCGGAGATCATCCGTGGACCGGGGTCTTTCCACGTCGTCAATGCATACACCCAGTTCCACTGGCGGGGGACCGGCGTCAAAGCCGACTACGACGCGATCCGCAAGGTCATGCGTGCGGTGAAGTCCCGTTTTTCTGGGAAGCGGATCGGCTACCCGAAGATCGGAGCTGGCCTGGCCGGCGGTGACTGGGAGATCATTCACCCCATCCTCGATGAGGAACTGGCTGGTGAGGATCACACATACGTCGAGTTCAGCGCATAGATCCCCGAACACTCGCGGTTGAGTCGGAACCACCTCCCCAAAGCGATGGCCAGAAAATGCGGAAAAGCAGCTCTATGCAGCGAGGCGCTCCGCAATCTCACGCGCACCAAGACCTCGCACCGCTGCAAGGCGTTCGAGTTGCGCCGATCGCGGGCGAGCCTTGCCTTGTTCTTCCCAGTGGTAGATCGTCTGCCCGGAGACACCCAGCAGCTGTCCATAGCTTGCTGCGGACAGGCCGAGCTTCGAGCGGTGCGCCATAAGGCTCCAGCGGCACAAGTCACCGTACAGCAGCGCTCCGAACATCCTTCAGCAATTTGTCCATGAGCAAGACGATCGGGATATGAGGTTCGCTCTGGCACGTCTTGTCCAGCCAGGCTGAAATCCCGGCCACCGATGGCAACGCTGTCGCCTTCTTCAGGTCAATGAACATGCTTTCCATGTTCGCACCTGACAGGTAGCCTTGTACCCAGCTGGTGATCAGGTATTGATCGGCCTTGCGCGCATGGCCTTGCGGCGCGACTCTCGCGGCGATCCACGATTCGCAGCTATCGTCATACGTCCCGACGCCCACCACGACCTCGTCTCCAGGATTGATCGCGTTCGCCGCCGTCGAGGTCGCGAAGGCGGCTGCGGCGAAGATGGCCGCGGCAAATTGATGTTTGATGCTCATGAGCGGATTCTCTAAGGATTGCTGCCAGAGTCGATCGAGAGACGGCCGTCACTGCTGTCGAAAAACGACGCACTGAACACGGCACAATCACTCGCATGACCATGAAGGAGACGTTGTCCGACGAGGAACTGGAGGCCCAGGCGAATCAATGGCGCAGGAGAGCGCTGCGAGGTGAGCTCCACGCGCGCGGTATCGCGCACGAGCTGGAAAGGGAGATGCGCCGGCGCTACGGTGGTTCCAGCACGAACTACGACATCCTGGATCTGCGCCCGCTCGATCTGCGTGCGGCAACGCAGCGGCGGTGGCGGTTCTGGCGAGGATCGCAATCGTGAGGCGGGTCTTGCTTCGACCCTTTCTCGGATCGGCGCTTCTTGGCGCTGTGCTCGCAACCACACCAGTTCTTGCTGCTTCGCGGGACCTGCCGCAGGCCATCGCGCCGGACAAGAGCGCGACCCTGACGGTCGCGGACTTCCTGCGCGGCATGGAGGTGCTGAGCAGGATCGGGCCCGTGCGTGCGGAGCAAGACCCGGACTATGTCTCGGCCCTTCACGGCTTGACCCGTATCGGTGAGTCCTATCGGGTGGACTACGAGAGCGCCAAGAATGCGGGCAAGACGCTCGACAGCTGCCCGGTCGGTGGCGTGAAGATGACCACCGATACGCTGGTTCCCTTTCTGCTGCGCCTGTCGCCCGAGCAGCGCTCGATGTCGATGGACAAGGCATTTCGTCTGCACATGCGCCAACGCTATCCATGCCCCGTCAAGGGTGAAATTCCGTAGGGCCGCCCAATGCCACGGGTCTCTCGCAGGCTACAGACATCGAAGAACCGCTCAGTCAGTTCGAAGAAGCCCGATCTATCGCAATGAGGAGGCGCGGCGCCAAGCGGCGGACGTGAGAGAAGAAGGGATTGGGAGTCGTCGTAACGTCCAGCATCTGGCTCATCGCCGGAGCCCTGCATCTCAACGAAGGATCACTTAAGTCATGATTTCATTGAATGCTTCCCCGCTTCGCTCTGACCTTCTGCGCCCGGTTCGCGACACAGTGACTGTGACGGCATTCTGTTGCCTGATCGCGACTGCTCTCGCGCTCAGTGGTCGAGGTGCATGGACGGTGCAACTCGTCTATTCGCTGGCGATCGGGTGGACGAGCTTTGCGTTTATCAGTGGCGTCTGGTCGCTGCTTGCACGACGCGACAGCAAGTTCTGGACGCACCGTTGGCGAGTCTGTGCGCTGGTGCTTGTAGGCAGCGGTGTGGGCTTTGTCGGCGGATATGCAATCGGCGATGTGTACCTCGGCGAGAAATCCATCTGGAACCTGTGGTCATCATCCCCAATACGGTTCACTTCGCTGATCTGCGTCTCGCTCATCGCGACAGTGGCCATCTCGTACTTCTTTTTCAGCCGCGGCAATGCGGAGGCACTCGACCAGCGGATCGCCGTCATTGAACAGGCCAGTGCCGAGAAGACGCGCTTCCTTGCCACCGCCAGCCACGACCTGCGCCAGCCGATGCATGCCATCGCTCTGTTCGGTGCTGCGATGGAACGCACGCTTCGCGATCACCCGGAAGGCCGCAACGCCGAGCGGTTGATGCGCGCAGTCGACGCTTTGGGTGCCTCGCTCGACGCCATGCTCGATGTATCACGCCTGGATGCCGGCGCGGTCAGTGCATCGCCGCACGCCGTGCAACTTGACACCCTGCTGCTTTCTCTCAACCAGGTATTCCTGCCCCAGGCGGAGCAAAAGTCCCTACAGCTGCGCGTGCGCGCAAGCAGCCTGTGGGTACACAGCGACCCCAGTCTGCTTTACCGAATGCTATCGAACTTGCTGGACAACGCGCTGAAGTACACCAAACAAGGCGGCGTCACGATCATCGCGCGCCCACGTGGTGAGCAGGTCTGGCTGGAGGTGCGCGACACGGGCATCGGCATTGCGTCCCAGCAGTTCCAACACATCTTCGAGGAGTTCTATCAGATCGACAATCCGGGGCGCGACCGTGCGCGCGGGCTGGGCATCGGACTTTCGATCGTGCAGCGGTTGGCGAGGCTGCTAGGACACACAGTGCACGTGCATTCACGTCTAGGACGCGGTACTTTTTTTCGATTGGTACTGCAACGAGCCGAGCCTGCGGGGACTAGCGAGCCGCCGAAGCTGGAAACGCCACCGGAATTGCGTTCGGCGCCAGTACTGCACGGTGGGGTGCTGCTGGTTGATGACGAAGCCGAAGTACGCAACGGTGTAGTGCAACTGCTAGGTGCGCACGGCATCGTGGTGGAAGCGGTGGCCAGCGAGGCCGAGGCTCGCGCTGCGCTCGTACGGCGCCGGGCACGGGATCCTGTCGTCCTGCTCATGTGTGACTATCGACTGGCTGGAGAAAATGGCCTGGATGTAGGACAACGGCTGCGCGAGCGTTTTGCGCCCGCGGCTCAATTGCTGATCGTCACAGGCGAAACCTCTCCTGAACGCCTGCAACGTGTGCGCGCCTCAGGCGTGCCTGTGCTGTTCAAGCCCGTGCGCGCGCAGACGCTGCTGCACACCCTGGCCGAACTCTCGCCGGCCACCGATGCCTGAGGTCGAGGTATGGGCCTGATGCACGAGAGTGCGAGCGCTTGCCGCAGCGGGCATACGGTGATCATCAAGGCCATGTGATCTCGACGCGTTCGTCGAGGTAGTTTTGTCACCTGATACCGCTGTTGCTCAAGGCCGTCTCGAACCCGAAAAAGCGACAGCGGCCGGCATCGAGGCGATTCCCCCAAGCATTCTTCTCCCTGGCCTCTACCACCGCCGAACCGCTGTCGGAATGCAGTGTGCTCGATGTGATCGAAGCCCAGGTGAAGTCTGTGCGGGAGTCGCGCGAGGCGATACCCACCGTCCCGCGGATTGCGACCTCCAAGTCCTCGCCGAGACTCTCGCGCCGTCAAAGTAATCCTTTCGATGGGCAATCACAGAAACCAGAAAAGGCCATTGGATTGCTTCATTGAACATGTCGTTACGCTCGTTCCCATCATTGCCGCACAGCGCAATGCATCCAAATTCAAAAGAACGAACGAGGGTCACACATGCATTCCGACGCAACCGCCGGGCATGGCTGCTTCAGCCATCGCCTGATGAAGCGACTCGCCCTGCAAGGCGCCACGGCACTCACGCTGCTGGGCATCTCTGCCGGGGTCCAGGCCGCCTGCTCGTTGAACTTCACATCGCCCAGCAAGGGCGCGAAGGTCACCTCGCCCAACATCACGGTGTACGGCACCGGCGGCGGCGATGCCAACACCGGCGACGCCGGCACGGTGACCGCCACCCTCAATGGATCGCCGTTCTTCAACTACTCGGGCTCGTTCACCGCGGTCGTCTCGTTCCTCGAGGGACGCGGTGTTCCCGTCACGCTGCGCCCGGGTCCGAACTACCTGGCCGTCTCGGGCAGTGTCGGCGGATGCAGTGCATCGGACTACATGACGGTGTACTACGACACCTCCGACGTCATCCCCCGCAAGAACAAGGGCGATGGCACCGAGCGCAACGGTCCGCAGTCATGCACCGGCAACCCCATCAACTTCGCGATGGGCAACAAGGTGCAGGAAGAAGAGGACTACCGTAGCGCCTCTGCGCACTATCCGCTGAAGTTCTCGCGCATCTTCAACAGCGCCGACGGCTACTGGCGCTATTCCTACGCCATGCGCCTGAGGATCAGCACTGCCGAGGTGGTACTGCTGCATGCCAATGGCCGCGAGTCTCCGTTTGCGCGCAGCGGCTCCACCATTACCGCCGATGCGGACGAGCTCGGCGCGCTCACTCAGACCGGCACAGGCTGGCTCTATGTCGATGCGGACAACATCCGCTACGAGTTCAACACGACCGGACGCCTGACCAAACAGACGCATCCTGACGGCTGGTATCACAGCCTGTCCTACGGCACCAACGGTGCCGTGACCGTGACCGACGGATTCGGCAACAGCATCGGCTACACGGAGGACGCGCACTTCCAGCCGCGCACGCTGACCACGCCCAACTTCAGCGTTGCCTACAACTACGACACCGCCAACCGGCTCACCTCCGTCACGAAGACCGCTGGCTCGGCCGTGACGAGCCGCACCTACCACTACGAGAACACTGCCAACCCGCGCTTCCTGACGGGCATCACCGACGAGCTCGGTGTGCGCTTCGCGACCTACGCCTATGACTCGCTGGGCCGTGCGACGAGCACCACGCACGCGGGCAACGCCGGGCTCACGCAGGTCGCTTACAACGCCAACGGCACGACGACCGTGACTGATTCGGTGGGACGAGCCACCACGTACCACTACACCGTCGTCAACGGCGTCAAGCGCATCTCGCAGATTCAGGGAGAGCCGGCACCTGGGTGCCCGGCCAGCAACTCGTCGTTCACCTACGACGCGAGGGGCCTGCTGGCGAGCCAGACCAACGCGACCGGCAGCGTCACCAGCTTCACCTACAACACCCGGGGCCTGGAAGCCTCGCGCACGGAAGCGCTCGGCGCGCCCGAGCAGAGGACCGTCGCCACGACCTGGGACACGACACTGCCGGTGCCCACACTGGTCAGCCAGACGGGCCGGGACACCGCGTACGCCTACAACACGAGCGGGCGACTGCTCACCAAGACGATCACCGACACCGGTGGCACGGCGGGCGCCGCGCGCACGAGTCAACAGACCTACAACACCGAAGGCCTGCTGCACACGTACACGGAGCCCAACGGCGCTGTCACTACTTATGCGTACGACACCCGCGGCAACGTGTTGAGTGCGACCAATGCGCTGGGCCATGTCACGGCCTACACCTACGACACCGCCAACCGCCTCACGAGCCAGACCGATCCGAACGGACTGGTCACGACTTTCACCTGGGATGCATTCGACCGGATGCTGTCGCGCACCGTGGGCAGCAGCCCTGGCCAAACCACGACGCTGACCTACCACCCCACCGGCACGGTCGCCACGGTGTCGCTACCCAGCGGACTGGTCACCAGCTACGCCTACGACGCTGCACAGCGCTTGACGGGCTGGAGCAACAACCGCGGCGAGAGCGGCACCTACACGCTCGACGCCGCCGGCAACCGGCTGACCGAGCAGACGCTCAACACCTCCGGCTCGGTCGCATGGACTGCGGCACGCACCATCAACAAGCTCAACCGCGTCGCCACCGAGACTCAAGGGGCCAACCAGAACCAGAGCTTCGGCTACGACGCCAGCGGTGACCGCATCGCCCAGACGAACGGGTTGAACCAGACCACGAGCTGGACGCTGGATGCGCTGGCGCGCGTCAAGACCGTCACCGATGCAGCCAATGCCAGTGCCGGCCTGGGCTACAACGCCCTGGACGCCATCACGCAGGCCAGCGATTTCAATGCAATCGCCACCAGCTACAGCCGCGACGCCCTGGGGAATGCCACCTCGGAGGCCAGCGCCGACAGCGGCCCCCGCAGCGGCCAGTTCGATGCGCTGGGCCTGCCCAGCCAGATCACCGACGCGCTCGGCCAGGCCACCAGCATCACCCGCGATGCGCTGGGGCGCCCGACCGGCCTTGTCTTCGCCGACGGGAAGACCACGACCCTGCGCTATGACCTGAGCGCCAACAGCAAGGGCTACCTGAGCGAGATCGTCGACCGCGCCGGCATCACCGAGTACACCCGCGACAGCCAGGGCCGCGTCACCCTCAAGAAGCAGACCCTGGTCAACGGAAGCGTCCAACAGGTCAGCTATGCCTACAACCCCAATGGCACACTGGCGAGCATCGGCTACCCCAACGGCGGTACGTTGAGCCACACCTACGACACCACAGGCCGCCTCACCGGCCTGAGCTGGAACGGTACCCCGTTGGTCTCCGGCATCACATGGAATGCGCTGGGCCAGCCCACTGGGTGGAACTGGGCGTTCACCAGCACCAGCCCGGCGCTTGCGGCCAGCCGCAGCTACGACAGCGCGGCGCGCCTGAC
Source organism: Variovorax sp. 278MFTsu5.1 (assembly GCF_048305045.1). NCBI lineage: Bacteria > Pseudomonadati > Pseudomonadota > Betaproteobacteria > Burkholderiales > Comamonadaceae > Variovorax > Variovorax sp. 278MFTsu5.1. Next base: position 442,061 of record NZ_CP157623.1, on the reverse strand, counting down.
CCAGACCGAGTTCAGCAGCTACGTCTACGACGCCGCCGGGCGCATCGGCAGCCTCACCCAGAACCTGTGGGGACCCGCCGATAGCAACCCCGGCAACAGCACCGTCGTCGCGACCGACACGACCTGGAATGTGGGCTACAGCACGACGGGCCGCATCACCAGCTTCGCCGCTGCAGCAACGGGTGCCAGCGACAGCGCGAGCTTCAGCTACGACGCCAATGGCAACCGCACGGCCAGCACGCGCGTCCTGGCGGGTCAGACCACGAGCCGCGGCTATACCCTGCAGCCCGGCTCGAACCGCCTGGCCGGCTTCAGCCAGACCATCAACGGCGCGAGCAACACGAGCGTCGCCTATGGCTACAACGCCAATGGCGATCTGACGAGTGACGGTCTCAGGAGCTACGGCTACGACGCGGAAGGCCGGTTGGCCACCGCCACCACGGGTGCGACGGATATCAGTCCGACGACGCGCTATGCGCACAATGCGCTCGGCCAGCGTGTGTTCAAGACCGAGCCGCTGTATCCGCCGACCCAGGGCGACGAAACAGATCCGGGCTTCTGGAACAGCCTCGTGGCTTTTTTTACCAAGCTGTGGAGTCCGGCCACGACGCCGGCCGAACAGCTCGGCTACGCCTACCTCTACGACGAGCAGGGCAGCCTGATTGCCGAACTCGGCAGCGGCGGCACGCACAGCACCGGTGAAGCGCGCTACATCTACCTGCCGACGGCCAACGGACCGATGCCGGTCGCGGCGGTGATCAATGGCGCCACCTATGCAGTGCACAGTGATCACCTGAACACGCCCAGAAGGCTCAGCAACGCCGATGGCCAGGCGGTCTGGCAATGGGGCTACAGCGCGTTCGGCGAAGACAAGCCGACGCTGGCGAAGAACCGGTTCGCCAATCTTGACGTGACGCCGAATCCGGGCACGACCAGCATTTCGGAAGTGAAGTTCAACCTGCGGTATCCGGGACAGTATGCGGACGAGGAGTCGGGACTGTTCTACAACTACTTCCGCAGCTATGACGCGAGGACGGGGCGCTATAGCCAGCCGGACCCGATCGGACTGGACGGCGGGTGGAACCGGTTCGGGTATGTGGATGCCAATCCGCTGAGCCTCAGCGATCCGCTCGGGCTTTGGGAGGTGTCCATCGAGTTCTATCGCGGCCTCGGCGGCGGCCTTTCATTTGGTCGAGATCCCAATACAGGCCAAGGCTTCCTGAGCTGCAAATGGGGCGTTGGCTTGGGCGGCGGTGTTGCGTACGATCCGCTCGCCGGACGCCCGGGCGGTACAAAGGCCGCTCCTGGGCCAGGCGGTGCGACGCTTGGGATATCGGCCACAGCGGGTGGCACCTTGGGCATCGCAGGGGCAGGCATCAGCGGGCAGGCCGACGGCAGCCGTGGATATGATTTTGGTAGAGGTTCACAGTACAACGATCCAAGTTTGAAGGGCAACATTGGCTATGAGCCAGGTGGTCGCACAGGAGCGTCGGTCGGGGGCTCCATCGGTATTCAAGGCTCCATCTATCAATCGAGTGGACGCAGATGAAGGGACGAGTGAAATGGCCAATGCTCGCCATGGTGTTGCTGGGCGTTGGAGGCTTTGCGTTTGCTTGGCATGCGGCGGCAACCTCGCGTGAGGCGGCGCTGGCGCGTGAGTACCTGATGGCCGCCCCAGCCATGCAGACCAAGTACAAGTCGATCGATGGAGCGATGCTTACCGGTTTTCGAATGACAGGTGCAAAGTCGTTTTTCACCTACTGGGCCAACACTGGTGATGGGCGCAAGTTCATCAAAGTCGTTGTTGATACGGATACAGAGCCGTGGACAGTATCGGAGTTGCAGTAAAGACGCCACCGTCTAGAAGCCGAGCGGATCCACTTTGAGGCCCCATGACATCAAGAGCTCAAAGGACTTTTACCTCCCTGTGCGCCCCGCCGTCCATGCACCTCACGGGTGTCGCTGTATGTTGGCGGGCAGAGATTCCGCATTTAAGCTCCTCTTCGATCCGAGCAATCGATTCCTATAACAACGCCAAAGATGTGAAAGACAACTGGTGCTCCGATACCGGATTGCTCCGGCGATGAAAGGAATCTTGTTCTTCATTGGCTGCGCACTGATCGCCATCGCGATGGGCATGCCGGAAGGCTTGTCAACTCACAGCGGTGGGATGAAGTCACCGCTTCCTTATGTGTCATTCCCTTGAGAGCATCGGCGGCCAAGTGTCGCTCCGCCGGGGCGCTGGATGATCAGCCCAACTTCTTTTGGGGGCCTTTTCGCGACGGCAATGCGACCGGCCACAGTCGGCCAACTGCGGACATTCAGATCGATCTCCCAATCTGAAGGAAGGCGACGGAGTACAACCTGGGTTTGTGCACCGTGAGCGATGAGCAACTGGACGGCCTTCGGGGGGAATACTGGCACACGCGATTTCATCGATGGACATGAAGGAACTCTCGGCCCAGTATCCGCGCTACGGCTACCGCCGCATTCGCGTTATCCTGCGTCGCAAGGGCTTCGAGCTGAGTTGGTCTCGCACGAACAGGCTGTGGCATCAGACGGGTCTGCTGATGCCCCGGAAATGGCCGCGCAAGCGCATCGCCTCGCTGCGCCCGCGCATCCCACGCCGTTCAAGGCCAACATGGTCTGGGCCTACGACTTCGTCTTCGACACCACGGCCAGCGGTCAGCAGATCAAGTGCCTGACTGTCGTGGGCTAATACACCCGCGAGTGCCTGGCTATCGATGTGGCCGGGGCCATCCGTTCCAAGCGGGTAATCGAGGTGCTCGCGCGCTTTGTGAGCTTGCATGGTGCGCCGCTGTTCATGCGTTCGGACAACGGGCCGCCTCTGGCTCGATCTGTCGCCGTCCTTCGGGTCGTCTGGACAGCGCAGCAAACAGGATGAGACTGGAGCCCAGCAGCAATACCGCTACAAGGTAGACCCCGGCGTTCGTGCCCCCGGTGCGCGTGTTCAGATAGCCGAACGCGGCAGGAAACACCGCGCCCCCAAGAATGCCGAGGGAGCTGACAAGCGCAATGCCCGCTGAGGCGATCTTCCGAGGCAGGCATTCGGTCATCGCCACCGCCAGCAAGGGCCAGGAGGCGGCCATGCCCAGTCCAACCACGACCACTGCCACCAGGGACGGCACCAGATGGCTGGCCGTCAGCGTGCTTGCCAGCAGACCGGTCGCACTGAGGATGTTGAGCATCAGGTAATGCCAGCGCCTGTCCTTTCTCAAGTCCGAGTGCCATCCCATCGCAATGGCCCCGATGACGCCGATGAGGCTCGAGACGGAGGTCACCATGCCAATCAGCAACAGGTCACTGATGCCCAGATTTCTAATGAATGTCGGCAGCCAGAAAAACCAGGAGTAGATCGCACCCATGTCCAGGAAGCTTGCGCACGCCAGGGCCCACACAATAGGTGTGCGCAGCAGCTGCCTGATTTCCCTCATCGCCGTGTATAGGCTCTGGTCGGATGCGTCAGTGGCAAGGTTGTGCTGAATTCTCTTGCACTCTTCTTCGCTCAGCCATCCACCGGGTGTCGGCCTGTCCTTTAGCAACAGGAAGACGACGACGCCAAGCACGACGGCGGGGAGCCCTTGCGTCAGATACAACCATTGCCATCCCTCCAGGCCAGCGACGTGATGGAAATACTTCATCGTGGCACCGTTCAGGGGACCCGAGAGGATGCCGATGAAAGACGATGCCGAACAAAACAGCGCCACCGCGCGGCCGCGCCGCGACGCAGGAAACCAGTAGCTCAGATACAGGATCACACCGGGGAAGAACCCGGCCTCGAACACGCCGAGGAAGAAGCGCACCACGTAGAACTGTATCGGCGTGCGCACAAAAGCGGTCGCCGCTGCCGTCAGGCCCCACAGCACCATGATGCGAAAGAAGGTCTTGCGCGCACCGATGCGCGCCATCAGCAGGTTGCTGGGGACTTCGAGCAGGCCGTACCCGACGAACAGGATGCCCGCGCCAAGACCGAAGACGGCGTCGCTGAATCCCAGTGCGTCCTTCATTTGAAGCTTGGCGAAGCCGACGTTCATTCGATCGAGATAAGCCACCATGTAACAGACGAAAAGCAGCGGCACGATGCGCAGGGTCAGCTTCCGGTAGAGCGCGTCATCGGACGCAGTCAGGGAAAGGTCTTGTGGCATGAGAGAGACTTTCAGGTTTCTTGGGAGGTGTTTCGGAGAAAAGAAAATCGCAACGCCCACTCTCAATCGGGTGCGAGGTAGCGCCGGGCCAGTAGATGCCAGTAGGCTGCGCCAATGACGATGTTTTCGTCGTTGAAGTCATAGCTGCGGTTGTGCAGCGTGCAGCTGCCCGGCGTACCCGGCGCGCCGTTGCCAATGAAGAGATAGCAGCCCGGCTTGCACTCGAGCATGAACGCGAAATCTTCACTGCCTGTGGCTGCGGAGCGCTGGGTCACGACCTGTTCCGGGCCCAGCATCTCCAGGGCCACCGAGCGCGCGAAGTCGGTTTCCGGCAGCGTATTCACGAGCGCCGAGTAGCCATGCCCGTACTCGACCTCGGCCTCGCAGCCATAGCTGCGCGCTTGATCTTGTGCGATCGCGCAGATGCGCCGCTCCAATAGCTCGCGCACGGCCGGCTCCAGCGCCCGGATGCTCAGACCCACGGTGGCTTCCTGCGGGATCACGTTGTAGGCCCTCCCCGCATTCAGCAGGCCCACGCTAATGACGGCGGTCTGGGTCGGGGCGATGTTGCGAGAGACGACGGTCTGTAGCGCCATCACCAAGCTTGCGGCCGCCACCGTGGGATCGGCCGTCTGGTCGGGCCTGGCCGCGTGTCCTCCCCTGCCGATGATGCGAATGATGGCCTTGTCGCTCGAGGCCATCGCCGGACCATCGCGGAACAACAGCGTTCCTTGAGGCATGCCCGGGGCGTTGTGCATCGCGTAGATGGCGTCGACCGGATACTTCTCGAACAGTCCGTCCTCGATCATGCGTGCTGCACCGCTTCGGCTGCTGCCTTCTTCCTCTGCCGGTTGGAAGATTAGCGTCAGCGTACCTGTCCAGGACATATCGCAGGCCAAGGCCTTCGCAGCTGCGAGCAGCATTGCAATGTGGCCGTCGTGGCCGCAAGCGTGCATTACGCCCCTTGCCTTGCTAACCCAGGCGTAGCCGCTGTCCTCCTCAATGGGCAGGGCGTCCATGTCGGCGCGGATACCGATATGCCGTTCGCCGTCGCCGCGGGCGATTTGTCCGACGACCCCCGTGCCGCCCAAGCCCCGTTCGACCTTGTATCCCCATTCGAGGAGTCGCTGGGCGACGATGTCGCTGGTGCGGTGTTCCCGAAAGCTCAGTTCGGGGTATCTGTGCAGATCTCTTCGTAAGTCGATAAATTCCTGCAGATCGACACCGAGGGAGTCCAGCAATGTGTTCATGTGCGCTCCTTGATAATCCAAATGGCCTGCTGCAAGCAGACCGAGAGAGAAATGAGGTCAACGTGTGCCAAGTCGCAGCCGGAGAGCCGAGCCGATATCGCCCTTAGGAGGCGCGGCAGCGCCACTTCCTCCCGGGCCATCTGGCCCGAAGAACAGTTGGGGACGTCCTGGAGGAACGATGCAGCTGAGTTGGACCCGGCGTTGAAGCGATGGCGGCCGGCCCGTTGCTCGCTTGGTCGGTTTCGTAGCTACGCGGCGCAGACCATGGGACGAATGTGATCGTTTGATGCAGACGAGCCGGCCCGCGCCAGTAAGGCGCATCGCATGTTCGCTTCGCCGCCCCGGTATCTCGCACTGCGCCTGAACGTCACGACGGGCTTGAGGGCGAGGCCACCGGCTCGAGCTTCTGAATCGAGCCGTTCTTGCAAATACCCACATAGAGCGCATCGCGCGCGTCTATCGCCAGGCTGGCGCAGAAGGGGTAATACAAGGTGGGGCGGACCGGCCCGCCCGCGAAGTCATTGAGTGTCGAGATTGCACCGGTCGGCGAGAGCTCGAGGATCTTGATGCGGAGGTCCGAGGGGGGTGACCAGGCCTGGGCCACATAGACGGTTCCGTCCCTTCCTGCAGCGATGGCCGAAGCATAGATGCTGAGCGTGCTTCCATCCGGTGCCGTGACGGTGGAGACCGAGCCATTGCTGATTTTCCGAATCCTGTCCTCCTCCGTCACATAGAGCGTGCCTGAGGGACCTATCGCGATCCATTCTGGCTTGACGAACGTTGCCTGCTCGACGGGGCCGTCGATGGAGGTGCCGGTGCTGAGCCGGCCGGTCATCGTCGTCACGACGCCGTTCGGTGTGATCTTGCGGATCGCCGCATTACCTTGGTCCACCACATAGATATCGTCGTTGCCATCCACGGCGATGCCATAAACGTTCCAGAAGCGTGCATCGGTCCCGGCTGCGTCTTTCCAGTCCCCATCTGAGGAGCCCGCCAGGGTGGTGACCTCGTTCTGCGGCGTGATCTTGCGCACGCTGTTGTCGTCGGCCACGTAGAGGTTGTCGTGACGATCGATCGCGATGGCTCGCGGGTCGTTGAATGTGGCAGCCACACCTACGCCATTGGAATGCCCGCGCGTCAGAGATCCGGCAACGGTGCTGACCTCCCCTTGGGGCGTAACCTTGCGAATCATGGCGTTTCCCTGATCCACAACGTACAGATTGCCCTTGCTGTCGATCGCGATGCCTTGCGGGGTGTCAAATGAAGCCTGCGTGCCGACGCCGTTCGATGACCCGGGCTGTTCCGCTCCGCCGGCCAGGAAAGTAGTTTTGGTGTGCGCTTCGGTGCAAATGACCCGTACCGTCGTCACATCGTGATCTTCGATGACGCCCGCAGGACTGTCGACTCTGCAGGCCTGCTTCCATCCCGCAGGCTGAGATCTGATGGAGACAGAGAAAGCGCCGTGCTCGGCCACGGGGGTGGAAAAACTGAATGAGGTCGCCTCGGGCGGGATCTTGAGGTCGTCCCCTCCCATGTTCTGAAGCACCAGTCCGTCGGACTTGAGATCGACGATGGTTCCTCCGACGGCATGGCTCGCGGGCTTTTTCCCGGGCACGGGTTGGTGCACAGCGGGAGATTCGGGCTGTGCCGGTTCGGACTGACTGCTTGATGCAACGAGCGCTAAGGACGCAGCCTCAGGACCAAACCCCGCGGCAGAACCACCGCCTCCGCAGGCGGAAAGAATAAGCAAAGCGCCGGTGGGCAGGATGCCCTGCAAGTGCAAACGACGCAGGGCCGCTGAGAGCATTGTCTGAATCTGAAAGAAGAATATAGAAGTCATTGGCATGAAAATCACAATGTGCGGAGAAATGGAATCGATCCTGGAACTTGGTCTAAGCGCGGTGCGGAGGAGGCTGTCGCTTGCCTGCGGCGAGATTGGAGGACAGGCGATACCCGCGCCCGTAGAGCGTCTCGAGCCAAAGGCCGTCGCGTCCATCTAGGCCGAGCTTTTTTCGAACCTGCGCGACGCAAACGTCCAGCGAGCGCGAGCCCTGCTTGTGTGGCCACAGCCTGGATATCAGCCAAGTCCGCTCCAGCAGATTTCCGATGTTTGCGAACATCAGTATTGCGAGTTCGTACTGACGAGGAGGAAGGTGAATTTCACTACCCTTCCAGAAGACCATTGAAGCGCCTGCAAACTGATAGTTCTTCCAAGCGATCTCGTTGCAGGTCACCTTCCCGACGCAGGCGGTGGCCTCACGCGGCTTGTTGACGCTTGAGCGGGCGAGGAGGGAGTAAATGCGCCACCTCAAGTCCCCGATGTTGAACGACGAGCACTCGACCAACTCGACGAGTGGGCTCCTGAGAAATGAGGCGCCGATGCTGTCAAGGAGGCGCGCATAACTTGCGTGCTCTATCGCCAGCAAGATTGGTACCTGGTCGACCATGTCGCACATCGCATGCCAGCACTCCTGGCCTCGAGGCGAGTACACCACCAAGTCGACGCACGCGCCGGAGACGAGCGATTTGAGCTTCTCTATGGAAGCCGGCTGCACGGTCGCGAGCATCATTTGATCGAGTTCGTATCGAAGCCTCGATCTGAAACTCTTGTTGCCACCGACCAGCGCGACACGTAAGCCCGCTGGAGGCGAAAACAACGATTCCGTCGCTTCCGACTCCGATGTTTGAATATGCCGGTCTAGAAGTAGTTCTTCCATATCTACGATTGAAATCTTCCCCAATTTCCGAGTTTTGCTATCAATTAATAGTCGGCAGAGAGATCATCAGATTTAAGTCACGCTGTTACCGGTGGCGAAAAAATAGGAATTTCTTCGTCGCTAGGGCACAAGATATGGTGGATATTTCGCCAAATCGGCGCTGTTGGTGAGCCTCGGAAATTCCAGCGCCTTGGTGATGGCAAGGCCGCGTTAGCTTGAAGATTTCCGGCGCACCTGTTCGTCGGGCAGCAGGCGGGCTTACCCGCGCGGGCGCGAGTCGACAATGGCACGTGTTCTGGCGTGTCGTCGCCGAGGGTCCATTAGTCTTCGGCGAAACTGTTCATCAGCAACGAAGAACCCTTCGCTCAGGACTGCACAATGCATGATCGCGCAGGTATTCGGCGATGCTTCGTGCTACTGAGCCAAGGTCCATTTGCAGGGCTTTGAATCCCTCGATGCGCTTGAGTGACCGCTCATCCATGTATAGCGAACGGCGAACTACTATCTGTAGGCTGTTGGACCGCATGCGCTCCTTTCGGAATTGGCGCGCAAGTTCGGCACCCTTGAACGTATCGTTGCGAACGACGCTGTAGCCCTTGCGCCGGAGCTCGCTCTTCACAATATCGACAAACTGAGGCTCACACGTCGCTCCGTAGTGGTCACTCAATACGAAGTCAACGAACTTGTGGCTGCGATTCAAGCGCAGACGTTCATAAGCATCGCTGGGCATCGAATGCAGATTCAAGTGCCACGCGACACCGAAGCGCGCACAGGTGCATTTGACTGCGGTTACCACGGCTGTGTGATACGGGCGATAGCAAGTGTCGATACGATGTTTGACCTCGGCGACGGACAATTTCCGATCGTATATTGAGGCGCCTTTGCCAACGGCGCTCCAAAGGAGACCGCGACCAGTCTGCGACTTCTCGCTCGGGTTGATGGCATAGGGCCACGGGCTTGCCAGCATCAACGGATCAATGTCGTCCAACTTGCGATTGGGATCGATATAGCTACGAGGGAAGGTCGTGGCAACCAGAGTTCCACCAACGCGGATCAGTTCACTCCATAAACTTTCAACATGCTTGTCCTCCGCGCTTCGAAGCAGCGCTCGTGAGACAGCATGTCCGAAGTCATCCGGATACCTGGTGCCGCTGTAGGGCGACTCGCACACCAGCGGGATCTCGGATGCGGAAGGCCTGAAGAGGATGTAGCTTGGAGCAGATGAAGCGGACATACGTCGTCAAAGGACATGGAGACGCGAGAAGTCTCCTGTCTTTGGTCATCGCTCACAAACGACAAACTGGCATACAAGTATTACTATCGCGAACGGAGATCTGCTGCTGGGTGACGCGGACAGGCGTTCAGACGGGATAGGTCGCCCGGTCTGCCGCTGCGATATCCAACAGCCAGGACCGAAACGCCACGAAGGCGGGGAGGCGTACTCTGTTCATCGGCGCGCACAGGAAGTAGCCGCGCGCAACCATTACCGGTACATCGAAGGGGGCCACAAGCCTGCCTGAGGTCAATTCCCACTGAACAATGCAGCGCGGCACTATGGCAACGCCGTAATCAGCGATGGCCGCCTGAACCAAGGTGGCAACCAAGTCGTATCCCTGGGTGAGGTTGACTGTACTGAGTCCGCCGCACACTTCGTGTAGCCAGAGCCGCCATCGATCTGGCGCGGAGGTGTGAAACAAAAGAGGTTCGTCCGCGAGCTCTCTGAGGTCTTTCCATCGCCCCTGTGCATAGCGGGCCTCGGCGCGCAACGGGCTACAGATCACGACCAATTCGCGTCCTATTACATAGTCGCAAGACCATTCGGGCCATTGCTCGGGACCAAGACCGAAGTGGATGCAGCAATCTGGTGCGGGAGCATCAAACTCCTCGCTCATTCGGTAAGGAACAAACTTGAGTTGTACCGTTGGGTGCTTCTGCCAGAAGTCCGATAAGCGGGGAATGAGCCAGGGGCCCGCCAATGATGTCACCACTGAGATCGACATTTGCGAATCGCCGCCGGCACCTTGCCGCAAGAGGGTACTGGCCGATTCGATGGCAGCTAACGGCTCCCAAATGCTGTCGAAGAACTGCTGTCCAGCTTCAGTCAGCTTGAGTTGACGCGAATTTCGCTGCAGCAGCGGCTTTCCGTAGTGCGTTTCCAATCGAGCCACGGCTCTGCTGATGGCTCCTTGGGTCACGCACAGTTCCACCGCCGCACGGGAGAAGCTTCCCGTCCGTACCGCTACGACGAAAGAGTGCAACTCTGACATAGAAGCAGAATGCAATCGCATGGTGCGGCACAGACTATTCGACTATGAAGAATGTTAAATCGGCCTAGTCAAATTATCGTACGCGGGCTGACCGCTCCCTCGCACTCCCTGTCGCAACCTTAGGCACTTTTTCACAGGTGACCCGGTGTTCGCCGGGGAGCCCGTTCGCCCGCTGTCGCCTATTACCCGGACAAAACATGCCCGACGTTAGATGGCGTGTCTAGGAATGCTAATCTTCGCTCACGTTCGGCACAAACGGCGCAAGGCGAAGCGATCTCAGAGGATGCGCCGGTGTCGCCAGCCCCGGAAGCCGGCGCAGGCGCCTTGCCTTGGTTGAGGGTCGTGCGAAGGATCGGGAGACCATCGCGATTCGCAGACACCTAAAGCACGTAGCGGCAGTGGCCCCAAAAAGATGCAAACCCACCTACAGGACCTCATTTCGCGCATGACGGTACGAGAGAAGGTCATGAACTCCGAAGAGTCGGTTTCATGGCACGCCTACAGAGAGGCTGAATCGCTCCAAGAACTCTCCGCGATCCAAGAACTGGACACCTTCCTTCGCGGAGGGCCGTCGAAGGCTGAGCGTTCCGCTGCCTACTTCATGATCGGCGCCATCGGGAAGAACCTCGAAGAATCAAGGTGTGCGTCCACGCTGATTTCGTATATCCCGTCCGAAACAGACAAGCAGGCTCTCGCAACGCTGCTGGACGGCATTGCCAAAGTCCCCATAGCCATCGGCACAGACCTTGAGCCGGTCTATGAACTGTTGCGCGAGACACGCTGGCTCGTGCGGCATCGTGCCATCCAGGCATTACGGACATCAACGGCTCCGGAAACCGAAGACCGGTTGCTGGCAGTCCTTGTGGAATCAACCGACCCTTACGACAGGGTCTACTGCCATTCCGTATTGAACCGAATCGGAACGCTGAAATCGATTCCTGCGCTTGAAGCCGGCCTTGAATCGAGCAAGAGGGACGTGAAGCTATCTGCGAAAGCCGCCATCCAGGAAATCCTGCTGCGTTCTGCCCCACCTACATCCTGAATGGCTGCTCTGGAGTAGCGGCAACGTCTCGAATGGGCCCGAAGCGGCTGTACGGCTTTCTCCAAAGCGGAAGTTCGTCGCGGAGGAAATCAGCCGGCCAGCTATACGGCTAAATCGCTTTGGGATGTGCACGCGCGAACCGCTCAACCCACTCGGCCTGCTCCACAGTGTCAGGAACGGCCACGCCGCGAGAGCGGCTGAGCACGTGAAAAATGTCCTTGCCAGGTACGCCAAGCAAGTGAAGCAGACAGCCAGCTACCAATCCAGTGCGACCGATACCTGCGCGGCAATGGATGGCGACTGCTTTGCCTTGCACAAGCTCGGAGTGCAATTGACTAAGCAAGACGGATAGCTCGCGTGTCGACGCCGGTGTGCCGCGGTCGGCAATGGGGAAGGACCGGAACTCAATGCCGTATTGGGAACACAGGGAGGCTTCCGACTTGAGCTCCAGTTCGCGAACCTCATGAGACTCGAGCAGAGAGACGACCCATCCGACTTTTGCGCCGCGCCATGCTTCGACCTCTTCACGGAGCCATTCACCACCACGTGGACGCGGCATTAGGGCTAAGCGATGAGGATCAATGCCACTAACCCAGCGAAGCGATGGCTCAAACATGAATAGACGTTTCAACGTGTTGTAGGGAACCGGTCCATCTCGGGGGCATCAGCCGCTTCTGGCCGCCAACTGCTCCTATTTGGGATTGACAGACATCGACTTTATAGAGCCATCATCGCCAACGACGATGGATATCTGGCCGCCGAGTTTTGATTGCCGAGCACCGACGTGCCATTCGCCAGTCTTTCGGCTGATAGAAAAAGCAGGGCCCCATCGCACCTCTTCTCGCAGGGCATGATTTCTGGCTATGCGAAAGGCAGTCACCGCATCCAAACCATTGGTATCGCCAACAAATTGGCCGTCGCTCTGGCGAAATCGGAACGTCACTTCAGAGTCAAAAGTCATGTGCCATTCGTTGTCTTCAAGATCCCACCAGAAGGTCCGCAGGATGGCGCCCGCTCCTGCCCGGATTGTGCCCTTGCAGCGAATGACTGGTTGTGGCCAGATGGCGTCAGCGTTTGGCTGCAGCAGCTTCGACCCAGACGACCTCACCCGGGTGGTGCTGGTGGACGGTATCGAGCGCGTCAGCCAATACGAGCGGATCGCGCGACTCCAACTGGTAGTCGAAGCGCGTCAGGCCTCCAACTTTCAAAGCGTCGAAGTCTTCTTCTGAGACAGCATCTGCACCGCACCAAACTGTGGCACCAGATCTTGCCGCCTCACGCAGTGCGTCCTTCAGGCCGCCGGGCGTAATTGCTAGGAAGATCATGTTCTTTTCCGAAGTGGTTTGCAGGGATGGCTGAGTGGCTGGTTCTGGCCGGGTTGTGCCGGCCTGGGCGAACTTCTGTATTGCGGTCGGTCAGGAAACTCAGGTAGTGCGGCTCGATGAAATTGAGTAGCGCCATACAGGGCTCTACCGAGCTCATATCAACGAGGAAGATTTCTTTGCGTATCTTCTTCGTCTTGCCTGCAAGGTTGAGCGCCAGCTACTTCAAAAGCGATACGGACGATCGGTCAAAGTTGATCTTAGGGTAGTACCGCTTAGCATCAGTGATAGCACCCTCCAGGTAATTTGCGAGGGCGATCGCGAAGACGGGCTGACTCGTGCCCGCCATGCCTTTGTTTGACCAGAAGACTGTTTTTACAACGTGAGCCTCTTCCTCATTGCATGAACCGGGAAACCGCGAACGGCCTGCATTGTTCCATCGCGGGATGAGGGACCCAATGTATTGAATCCCACCACTTACGACAGAAAACTCGAATGGTTGGTCAGAGATCATGCGACCAGTTGGCGAGCCCAGTTGATACAGCACGTACTTGCCCTCGGGCAGTTGTAGCGCAAAAGACGTCTTCCCGCCGATGTGCAGCAGTTCCTTGGATTGATCCGATAGGGATCTGAACCCCAGCCCATTTCCCTCACAGATTCGGCCGAACACGATGCCGAAACCCGGTAGAGGTGAGCTGGCATCTTCTTTCAATTCATACTGAGTGCCGCGGATACCTGTAGAGCATCCGCTCAGAACTGCGATTGAAATGGCGATTAGATAGATTTTTTTCATAATTTCTTGTTTGCTGGCTGCAGGCTCGACCGTCGTGCGCGCCCAAATTATGGCGACCTGCCTAGCAGTGTGAGCGACCGGTTCTGGCCGGATTCCGCCGCATGCGGACCGGCTGTGGCAGGCCCAAACCAGTCTTCATTGTTGCCCCACCGTCGTTGGGCCCCGGGCGTTAAAAAATACCTGCCTCTCCTCTTTCGAAGGCTGCTTTCCACTGACGGTAGCCTGTGAGCTCAGCCTCAGAAACCGGCGCGCTGCCTACAAGAATTTGTCCGGCTGCCGCCCCGGGCGGCCGATTGGGAACGTGCCCGAGCTTAATCGTCCAGCGCCCCGCCTTCGCAGCCTGGCGGGCTTCATCAAGTGACTTGAACTCCGCTTCACCGAGCGCGCAGCTCACGACCAACAAGTAGTCATCTTCCGTGGCGACGAAGGGCTTGCCCTGGATGCTGATTGCGGTGCCTTTCTTGAAATCGAAGCGGTCCACTTTGAGGATTTTATTGACTGCAAACTTGCCGTCGCTTCGATTGCTCGCTAGCACATCGCCCTCCTTGAAGGCGAATTGCTTGTATTCGGGCGGAAAGAAGCTGCCTGCGTAGGTGGCCATGTGAACGAAGAAAAGAAGGAAGGCAGCGAGACGGGACATAGGTGCCTATTGTTTATGAGAGGTCAGTTTGTGCGCACGCACTTCAAGTGCGGGCGCTCAATCGACCACCAGAGGTTGCCGTATGCGCGCTGCGAAGGTCGGCTTCGGAGCGAACTGGACCAGTCAGCGAACGTCGGGTTCTGGCCGGATTCGGCATTCTGGTCCGGTAATTGTGCCGAGGCATCGGCCCAAAGCTGAAGGTCTTGGCGCCCCTTAGCTGGCCTTCAGCCATTTCACGAGAAATTTCACACTTTCGGCTGCTCTCTGCGGCAAGCCTCTCAGACCTTAGCTGTCAAACGGTCATAGCTTGAATGTGACACGAAACGCTTCGAGGGTTTCGTGTGACCCGATTTCATTTCTTTATCCGTGGCAGTGCACCTGGCAGTCCATGCTTAGACAACCACGCTGCGAGTCGACGCCCCAGACCAGATGAGATTCTCGGCGTTGGTTTTTCCTCTACTTTCCGGTCGCGCATTCCCGCACTGCAACAAGTCCCGCATCCGCCCGCAGGTTGTGATGGCTTCGGGGCACGCCTTCCGCCTCGCGCAGCACCGCACGATGCCCTGCGCGCTTCAGCGCATCGGCGAAGCGAGCTTGTAGGACGAACGGCGTCACGCTGTCCTGGGGGTCTCCGATTACGTACACCGTGCGACTGTCGTCGCGCACGATGCCATTGATATGGTCCAGCGGGTCGTACATCTTGGCGGCCAGTTGTACTTCGCGTGCTGGCGAGGGGCCTTGGGGGCCATCACCCCGCTGAATGCGCCAGCGCTCCAGGTAGGCGAAGGTCGATGAGGTCATGACCGCACAGCGCACGTCGGTGCGGCCCATTGTCAGCACAGCAGCGGCAGCCGTGGCGCCGCCGCTGTGGCCCCAAAGTACAAAGCGCTCCACCCCGTAGCGGCGCTTGAGCGCATCGAGTCCCGCGTTCAGTGGAGCGAACTCCTCGGTCATGCGCCGGCGCTGGTGGTGATCGCCCGACGAGCCGTAGGTGCCAGGGCGCGCCAGCATCACGATCGGATTGCCTATGCGACGCGAAAGCTGCGTATACCGTGCAGTCAGCGCTTGCGAGGTGTTGTCTTCGATCTGATCCCACGGCTTGGTGAGCATGGCATCGCGGTCGCCCGTCATGTAGACGACCAGCGTGGGCGCCCGGTTCAGGCCGTCGGGTCCGAAGTAACGCAGACAGGCGTCACCGGAGCCCGATGACAGCCACAAGTAGCCGTCTTCGTCTGGGCAGGCCTGCCGGTTCGCCGGCTGTCCCCATGGCAGAGGCGCATTTGTGGGCTGTAGGCCATGGGCGGCGAAAGCCAGCGCGCACAACGCGCCGGCTGCCAGCCAGCGGCGGCCCCCAGAAGACGAAGGCTTCATGAAGCCTTCATTGTGTCCAACCGGAACGTCCTGTCCCAAGGCTGGAGCCCGACAGCGCCCGCAGCTTGGGAAATGTCTCTCCGAAATCTGAATTGCGCCGCGACCCCTTGAGCAGCACCGTGTCACCGTCGCGCAGTTCCCGGCGCAGGTAGCGCGCAAGGTCGTCAGCGGATGCGAAGTGAGGGCCCAGCAGGGCCGAGGGCATGACCGCTCGCAAGTATTGCATTTCGTCGCCGTGCGTCAGCACCAGTTCGGCACCGGACGCCACCAGCGGGTCGGCCAGACTCTCGTGAAGCGGGCGGGCCATGTCCCCGAGATGCACAATGCGCCCGAGTACCGCGACCTTGCGCCCATGGCGCCGGCGCTTGTCGATCGCCAGCACCGAGAACGCGTTGCGCATCGATTCGACCTCGGCGTTCCAGCTGTCGTCGAGCACTTCGGTGCGAACGCCGTCCCAGGACAGCGTGTGCCATTGCAGCCGGCCTTCCTCAGGCTCGAAGCCGGCAATGCGCGCCATGCCCGATTCCAGATCGTGTCCCATCGCATGAAGGACGGCCACGACCGAAAGGGCATTGTTCACCATGCCCTCGCCGGGTAATGGCACATAGAACCCGACTGTTCCCGACGGCGTCTCGACTTCGACCCAGGAGCCATAGGCGTTGCCGCGAACGCTGAGCAGCCGGATGTCCGCCGCCTCGCTGCGTCCGAAGACGAGGCAGCGCTTGGCATGCTTGCGTGCTTCTTGCAGGACCCGGTCGAAATGCACCAGGTGCTCGCCGACGACAGCCGTCGCCTGGCCGCTCAATCCATCGAACACGCGGGATTTCCAGCGCACCACATCGTCGATCGAGTTGACCATGGAGTTGGTCTGCGAGAAACCGATGGCCGTCACCAGCGCGATGGTCGGTCGTAAGAGCCTCGTGATGGGCCCTCGCTTCATCCAAAGCGCGCTTTGTGCCACTTCGACGACAGCGGCTTCGTGCGCTGGGGAAAGACTTGCCAAGGTGGACGGGGCACCTACGCGAGAGTTGTAGTTGTCCACGCTGCACAGAACCCGCTGCGATCCCCCGAGCGCTTGCGTCAGGAGCCCCAGAGTGGTCGACTTGCCCACAGTGCCGGTGACAGCGATCACCTCACCAGTGTAGCGCGCCCGAGCAGCGAATCCGAGTTCCATGATGGCCTGAATGGGGTCGTGCACCTGCAGCAGCGGAAAGTTCGGCGGCAGGCCCTTGACCGGCTTCTTGACGATGGCGCCTGCCAGGCTGGGGGCGAGTTCCGGCAGCAGCCGATGGCGGTCGACGTTGCGCTGCCCGGTTGCGGTGCTCTGCTCGTGCCGAGCTCGGTCGAGTGTGTCGTGCGCAGCATAGAGAACTGGCGCATGTCGCATCGGGATGTGCTTGGCGCCGGAAACCACCGAGCGCACTGACCATCCAGGCGGTGGTTCGACGGTCCATGTGCCCCCTGTGATGGCCGCCAGTTGCGCCGCATTCCAGGTCTGGTCATCCGTGCTGGTCAGCAGTTCCACGTCAAACTCGGTGCGGTATTCCGGCGGCGCATCGGCTTCCGGCTTGGCATCTTTGCCCGGAACCGCCAGGTCGAAAAACACGTTCAGCGCGTGCACGTGCTGCCGCTCGCGCCGCAGCACCAGAGCCACCTCCAACTGCAGCCGCCCATTGACCAAGTCTTTCTGCTCAGGAGGTCGTAGCGGGCAGTAGTCCCGATAGATCGCGCCGGGTTGCCATTGGGACGTGGGCATCAACCAGTCGCACGGATCATGGTCCATGCCGAAGCCCCACGGAGGCATTGGCGAATTGTCCAGGGGCTTGGCACGAAGGTCGATGCGGTGATCGCGCGTCACAGGTTCGTCGCAGCGCCAGAAAGTCTCTATCCAGATGTTGCGACGGCTGGTGATGGCTTCTTGCGGGCGCGCGACGACCCCGAGCAGTGTCAGCGGACCGATGCGAAGGGGCTCGGACAGAGCAGCTTCAAGCGGCACTTCAGCCCGCGTGCAGCTTGCGGGCACGGGGCGTGGCCGCTGTATGGCGCGCAGGTCATAGTGCACCGGTGCCGCTTTCTTCGTCTGCAGCTGCGCAGGAAGACGGGACTGTTCCCTCGGTGCGGGAGTCAGGTCGATCGCGGCCGTTCCATCGGCACGGCATTCCAATTGAACACCGAGCTCGGCGCAGCGCGCTGCGTAGCGCTGAGCTGCCGCCATCGCCGGTGCCCCCTCCAGCTGGATGCTTTGCCCGAAGCCCACGTTCACTGGCACGAACACCAGTCGATCGACCCCGTGTGCACCGAGTTCCAGCTCGAACACGCCACCTTCGCCCCCATCGCTGCGGCGAGCATCGAACAGGAGATCGCCGGCATCGTGGATGATGGGACGCCCGCGATGCAACTCGACGCCATGCAGCACGTGCGCGGAAGCGCCGAGCACCGCATCCGCGCCGGCATCGATGAGGGCACGCCCAACAGCCGATTGCCTGGCATCCGGTTGAGTCGCACGGTTCTCGCCCCAGTGCACTGCGACCAGCACGACCTGGGCCCGCACTCGGGCTTGGGCGATGCGCGGAGCAAGGCAGGCGGTCCACTGCGCGGGGTCGTCCAGGGACAAATGTGCACTGCCAGGGGTGTCGATGCTGGCGGCGAAGCGCGGCTGGGTCGTGTCGAGCGAGAAGACGGCCACGTTGTACGGCCCAGCGGGAAGCACGGCCGGCGTCAGGGCTGCTTCAAGGTTGCCGCCGCTGCCGGCCTGGGCGAGGCCAGTGGCGCGTAGCCATCGCAGGTGCTCCCGCAACGCGTCGGGGCCGTAGTCGCCGGAATGGTTGTTCGCGGTCGTCACCATGTCGACCCCGGCAGCCGTCAGCACTTCGAGCATCTCAGGGCGGGCCCGGAAATAGTAGGGCCCGCCTTCGCCCTTGGGAATGCAGCGCTTGCCCCCGGTGGCCACCACGCACTCGAGGTTCACGATGCTGAGGTCGGCCTGTGCGATCGCCCGCACCGGCGCGAGGACACGCTGCATGCCCAGCCGGGCGGCCATGTAGTGCTGGCGCCGACCCAGGTTCACGTCGCCGCCCCAGAGCACCACGGGCCCCTTGCGTTCCAGTCGCGGCGAGCCTTCGAGATACTTGAGGTAGGCCACATAGCCCGACAGGTAGTGCTCCACGTCGTCGATGCGCACGCGATAGCTATGGTGGCGGATGAAGAAGCTGCCCACGATCCGCGCCGGATTCTTGAAGAACATTGCGAGCTCCGGCCAGAAATGGCCGTTGAGCAGATAGCGCGCGCGGAACTCCAGTGCGCGGTGGAACTTGTCGAGATCGAAGCCCTGCAGCAGATGCACATTCGCGGGGTCGTCCTGCAGCCGCACGATCATCTTCTGCGCCGCCATCATCAGCTCGAGCAGGGTCGGAAAGGTGGTGATGCGCTCCAGCACGAAGTCCAGATGCCCGCGCACGTTGTCCAGTCCGAAGCGGTAATACCGTTCGTCGCCCTTGTAGAGCGTCATTTCGTTGACGCAATAGCTCAGCCAATGGTCGTGTGCTTGCCAGTGTTTCGTCTCGATGAAGTGGTCGAAGGCCTTTTCCACCGCGGCGAGGTAGATGGGGTTCTTCGTGAGTCCGTACAGGCGCATCAGGCCGAAGGCCGCCTCGCCGTCGTAGTAGATGGTGCGGCTCTCCTGCACGACGCGCAGATCGGGGTAGGCGAGCACGTGTACGAATTGCCCGGTGGCCGGGTTTTGCATTTTCAGGATGCCGCGGGCCAGCCGTTCCAGCAGCGGCACGTAGCGCGTGTCGCTCGTGAGCTCGGTGTACTTCACGAAAGCCAACAGGCAGACGGCATTGCCGCCGAGCTTGATTTCGTCGCCCAGGTCGACCAGGAAAGCCGCTGGTTCGCCCGATGAAAGTTTCACCTCGCGGATGGCGTCGCTGGCCAGGTAAGCCAAGGCGCGGTCGATGGCTTCGCGCTCTTCGGGGCGGCGGGTCAGTTCCCAGCCTTCGAGCAACGCGTAGGTCGAACTCGCATGGCGCAATGAGTTGTAGGTGGGAATGGGGCGGTCAAAGCAGGGGAGCCAGCCGTAGTGGTAGGCCCCGGACGGTCGCACCTGCCGAGACAGATAGCTCGTGCTGCTGTCGATGACGGCGCGCACACTGCTCGCCCCCCAATGCGGAAGCATTCGATAGCCGGCGTTGCGGCCCTGATGCTCGAGTACGTGGACCTCATTGTCATCGGTGAACACGGCGCGCGTGCTGAAGAGCCATACGGGCTCGTCCGGTCGGGACGGCCACGCCAGTTCGCGCCCAAAACGATGTTTACTGAAGGTCTTGAGGGTTGCGGCATTGGGCACGGCGTGTTCGACCTCGTTGTCGTACAACAGTGCGTTTGCGCCGATCTCCTGCTCCAGCATGGCCACGGTGAGCTCTGCATCGAATGCGATGCCTGAGCGGAAGTAGTTGCGCTTGACGGTGCGCAGCAATGCCTGCAGCGCCTGCCAA
The DNA here is from genome assembly GCF_048305045.1 of Variovorax sp. 278MFTsu5.1. Classification (NCBI taxonomy): domain Bacteria; kingdom Pseudomonadati; phylum Pseudomonadota; class Betaproteobacteria; order Burkholderiales; family Comamonadaceae; genus Variovorax; species Variovorax sp. 278MFTsu5.1. The sequence goes on along the minus strand of NZ_CP157623.1, from coordinate 421,997 downwards.
TGGGTGGCATGCATCTGTTCGACCACATCGATACGCAGCCAACGAGGCTCAAGCGATTGTTTGGCTGACCAAGCCTGCATTTCCTTGATGCCCTCATGCCAGGCTTCATCGAGGTCATTGGCACTGAGCCTCGTCATGTGAGCACGCTCATGCCCCGTAGTGATCGAGAAAAAAAGAGTGCACGTGGGCAGTGCCGTCGCGCTGGACTTGACCTCTTTCCACAGCGCGTCGACTTGAGGGCGTACGCGACTCAGAAGGGAGTTCGTCGCCTCGATCTTTGCTGCGGTCTCCGTCGATTTGGCAACTGCCGGCACGTTCAGGTATGCCATTCAAGGCTACTTTCCAGCTATTTCAGGTGAGCGAAAGATAGCTGACCAGAGCCTGACTTACAACAAAATTAGATTGCCCGCAAATGCATCAGACGAATGCTTTGTAAGTACTCTTCCTGAAAGAGGCGTGGCCCGCCGCACCTCTTTCACGGATGTATGCGCTCAGGGGATGGCGAGGAAGGCGTTGATCTCTGGATCACTGATACCGGTCCTTCGAACCACTCGCTGAAGGACTTTGAGGATCCGCTGGTTATGCGCCACGTTCTTCTGATCTGATTCCAGCCAGTTGTATTGGCCCCAACCATTGACAGCACTGACGATGTCGTCTTCAGCGTCTAAGGCCTGATAAAAGGCCAGGAAAAATGCCATTCCACGCCAGTAGCTGTCCTTCATGATGTATGTGCCATCCACATAGGTTGCGGACGTAAGGTGGGCCGGGAGATAGACTGAATTATTGGGGGATGCGTCCATGAATTGGAGCAGTCGATTCCAGAACTCCATGGGATAGTGCTCGGGAAAAACAAGCGTCTCCATCTGGGCCATGGTGGATGGCAATGGTGTCACGCTTGGTCCGGTACTCCAGCCTGCACGCACAATATATTCCGCCCACTTCGATGCAGCTTCGCTGACCCAGCTGGCCTTGAACATCGTGTAGCTATTTCCGAAAAGATGAAAAAGCTCGTGCGACACGATGGCCCAATTCCCGGGGAATCCAACCAGGTTCCGATGGATGTCGATGAGCGCAGTGCAGTCGTTGGTCTTGAGGGGAATATTCGGGTATCGCCACGGCTCGTCATATGAAAGTCCGTTATAGCCTCCAAGGTCTTTGACCCCAATATCGATGAACTTGACTGCTCTGTAGCGTGCGCTTTCCAGCGGGCTACGGAATCCAAGGAAAGTCAATGCTTTATGTGTGAAGTCGGCTTGTCTGGCAAGGTTTTCCACATAATCCGGCACTCCATTTGCGTTGATGTCGGCGGTATCAATTACGGCGTGATCGCCAGTAGTCGTGTAGAAGATCCTGAAGTGGCCGAGTTCGTATCTCTGAAGATTTGGTGGATAATCGCTTGTTCCATTTTCGATGCGACAAGGATTTATGATCTCCTGGGCTCTCGCATCGAGTGGAATTGCTGCTGCAGTCAGAACAGAGACCGAGAAAATTCGAAGAAATATTTTTGCGAGCATGAGTCGCCTTTAAAGGTTTTATGATGCGGCAAGACTCCCCTGCGCTCGAAAGAGCGCAGGACTTCACATGGCAGTTGTTGGGCTTAATTTTTGCCGCTCTCGCCGTTCGACGAAGATATCTGACCGCAACCTGACTCGCAACAAAAATTCGCAGCGCGATTTCGATTTGGAATTAAATAGAAATTACTATTCGCTGGACATGCTTTCGCAGCTTGATGGGTAGAAAAATAGTCCAGCAGGCTCCGTCGGTATTTTTGCAGTCGCAAGCCTGTCGGCATCTCGCCTATATTGCAGACATTCCAATATCTCCGATATGAAATAGACGTTGGCGTGTATCGGACGGCGCTATGACGCATTTCGAATCTGAAGGGCGCTCACGATCCCAATCAAATCAGAAGTGTTGGCATCTTCGAAAAAGGTCGCCGGTGTTGACCGACCTGAGGTTGACACCGTTTTTGTAGTTCGAGCTGGCCACTTGGACTGCGGGCGCGAACCCCATGACATGACTGGCGAGATCTGACGGCTGCACGCGAAGAATGCGCAAGCCGCGCGTCTGACTGATGAGTTGATTTGAGTTAGCGCCGAGCGTGCTGGGGTGGCGGAGTGCACCGCAGTATCGGTGACGAAATGCGCACGGCGTTGAACAAGGCTTTCCTGCGCTTGTCTCGAGGAGTCTGCTGGTCGGCTTTTGAGCCGATTGTGCTCCTTGCAGAGGTCAAATGTGGCCGTGAAGGCCGATGCCTAGCGCAACGAAGGCAAGCACTGCGTGGGCGCGGCGTTAAAGGACAGCTACAGTCCGTCCGCGCATGCTGAGGCTCCCTCAACTCGATGGGAGACCATCATGGGATCAGCAAACACTGCAATCAGCCGTGTACCCTGGAACAAAGGCAAGATCGTCGGCCAGAAGGCACCGTTCAAGCTTAAGGAAATCTGGGCGCTGCGGGTGCGGGTGCAACTGGAGGGGCGAGCGCGCGAACTCGCTCTCTTCAACTTGGGCCTGGATAGCAAGCTGCGGGGCTGCGATCTTGTCAGCCTGAAAGTCAGAGATGTCCGTCACGGGGGCCAGGATGCGCCACGGGCGACGGTGATGGAGCACAAGACCCGGCGCCCGGTGTAGTTCGAGCTCACGCCTGGAACCCGAGAGGCTGTACAGGCGTGGATCCAGCGCGCCGGACTGAATCGCCCCGGGTTTTCTAGACACCTTTGAGCCGTTGGAAATGGCGTCGCTCGAACTCTACGGGCGACAAGTCGCCAGCGGTGTTGTGGCGACGCCTGGGGTTATAGAACATCTCGATGTAGTTGAAGACATCAGCCCTGGCCTCATCGCGCGTCAAATAGATCTTTCGGCGAATGCGCTCTCGCTTGAGCAATTGGAAGAAGCTCTCTGCGACTGCGTTGTCATGGCAGTTGCCGCGCCGGCTCATGCTGCTCACCAGGTTGTGATCGCGCAGGAAGCCTTGCCAGTCATGGCTGGTGAACTGGCTGCCTTGGTCGGAATGCACGGTGACCGTCGCTTTGGGTTGGCGCCGCCACAAAGCCATCAACAAAGCATTGAGGGCCAATTCGGTATCGATACGGTGCCCCATAGACCAGCCGATGACATGGCGCGAGAACAAGTCGATCACCACGCTCAGATACAGCCAACCCTCGTGGGTACGGATGTAGGTGATGTCCGTGACCCAGGACTGGTTGGGCTCGCTGACGATGAAGCGTCGCTGCAGGTGATTGGGGGCGACCACGGCAGGCTTGCCACCACGACTTGCAGGCCGTCGGCGGTAGCCCGTCTGGGAGCGCAGCCCCTCGAGCTTGAGCAGGCGAGCCACGCGATGCTTGCCGCATGTCTCGCCCAGATCGCGCATGTCCATGGTCAACTTGCGGTAGCCATAGACGCAGCCACTCTCCAGCCAGGCATGCTTGAGAAGGCCCAGCAGACGTTGATCGTCCTTGCCACGAGGACTCGTCGGCTCGACCTTCCAGGCGTAGTAGCCGCTGGGGTGAACGGCCATGACCTTGCACAGGCTGCGAACGCTGTGCTCGCCTTCATGGCGCTCGATGAATGCGTACTTCACCCGGACTGCCTGGCAAAGTACGCTGCGGCCTTTTTTAGGATGTCGCGCTCCTCGGTCACACGCTTGAGCTCGGCCTTCAGCCGCCGCAGTTCGTCTGTCTGCGACACCTGCGCCTGCCGATCACCGGCGGGCATGCGCTGGACCTTGATCCATTGATAAAGACTGTGCTGACTCACGCCCAGCCGGGCCGACACATCGGCCACCTTGTGACCGCGCTCGGTGATCTGCTTGACCGCCTCGGCCTTGAACTCTTCGGGATATCTCTGCTTACTCATGGCACCTCCTATTGGGCCTCAGGTTTGAGGCTCAGAGGTGTCTAGAAAACCCGGGGCGATTCAGTCCAACCTTCTGGTCGTACTGCATTGATGCCCAGAACCTATCATTTTTCAGAGGTTCTCCGAACTCTGCCATCAATCGGCGTCATATAACTCTCCCAGAAGGCACAATGCGGCCATGCCAAATATCGCATCAGCACTGAAGGAAGAGATCGCACGCGTAGCCCGCAAGGAGGTGCGCGCGGAGATCGAAACGTTGAAGAAGCAAAGCGTTCAACACCGCAGCGCAATTGCGGCACTTAGGCGTGAAATTGCTGCTTTGCAAAAAGCAGTGCGGCAACTCTCCAAGCTCGATTCGCGCAAGATGTCGACGGCAGAAGCGGCGCCGTCCGACGAAGAAGGCGGTCCACGTCGACGTTTCAGCGCGTCGCGTGTAGCGGCGCACCGCGCCAAACTGGGCTTGTCCGCCGCCGATTACGGGACGCTTGTCGGTGTCTCGGGTCAGACGATCTACCACTGGGAGCAAGGCAAAGCTCGCCCCCGGGCTGCCCAGCTCGAAAACCTCGCTGCCGTGCGAAGCCTTGGCCGTCCGGAAATTGCCGAGCGACTAGGCCACTAGCGCGACCGCGCGCATCGATGGTGGTGCAGAAGCCGCAACAGAGCCTTCTTCCTGCTGGTTGAGGCGCGGCCTCAGTCTCGCTGAACTCGTTGACTCGCCGATCCGGTGACGCGGGTCATCGCGCTGACATCGAAGCGATCCGGCGTCCCGAGAAATTCCGGGCTGTTGCGCTCCAGGCTGCTGCGCTCAAGGCGGCGATGGCAGGCAAGCCCGTCGTGCCTTCAAGGTCAGGTGCTCTGAGCGGGCGCCAAGGTGGCCGTCTCGCACACCGGTGCGATGGCCGGCACGGACCGCATGTACGACGACCTGTTCCGCAGGACAGGTGTGATCCGCGCCCAAACTTTTGGCGACCTTCTGGACATTTCGGCCGCACTCGCAACAAGGCGCGTTCTGCGGGGCCGGCGGATCGCCTCTTCACGTCGACGGGGGCGCCGGCACGCTTGTGTCCGACAGGGGGATCTGCGGATTCGAGGCCCCGGCGCCGACGAGCTCGCGGCAGTTGCGCTGCGTGCCTTGCAAAGCGGCGACCATACCTCGCTCGATCGCAATCCGATCGACGTTGCCCTGGCGGGCCTGCGGCCGGATCTACGGCGCGGGGTGATCCCGGCCCTCCTGGCAAGCGCAACCTACGATGTCCTGGTCATCGTTGGTTCGTCAGGCGTCAGGCGTCAGGCGTCAGTCGGCCCGAACTGTTGGCCGGCGCGATCGAAGACTGCCTGCGGCTGTCCCACAAACCGGTCTTGGCCTATCTCAGTTCGCATGCGCCCGAGGCCGCAACTCTGCTCAGCTTGGCGTGCCGGCCCTCGTTGCAGCGGAGAGCTGTACGGCGAAACCGAACTGATCCTCGCCATGTACGCGATGCCCTTGGTCGGCCATCCATGCTGGGCACGGGAGGCGTGACGGCAGGACTCTTCAAAGACACCACGATGCGCCTGTTGCCTGCGGCAGGTGGCTTCCCGAGGAGCGAGCGCTGGCCGTGGTGCACGAGCTCAGGACATGACCCTTGCTCGATGGGGTTCGCGGCCAGCCCAAGGCCGATGCAAGGGCTGGTCGACGCGATCGCCGCCTTCTCGCGCATGGCCGCGCAATGGGGTGACGGCTGATCAAGGCCGAGATCAATTCGATCTTCGTGTTGGCGCAAAGTGCAAGGGGGTTGCGCGGTGGATGGAGTCGGCGCGTTGCGCTGAGAAGCCCCGGGAGTAGCTACGCAGAACTGGAAGACGAAGGTCCGGATGCTCCGGTGCCGTGCCGTGCCGTGCTGGTAAGGCCTGCCATTGCATGTCGCGCAACAGCGGCCTGCCGCCCCGGTCGGGGTGTGGGCATACGCGAGGGTCCTCGAATTGCACACGACGAAGGTGTTGCGGCAGCCCCTTGACATGCGAAACACTTTCCCAGCCCGAGCACATCAACGAACCACGTTGCATCCGCCAACTTTCTGTCTGCCGCCATGCTGAAGTTCAGAGCCATCAATGCTGTTGCCTGTGTTCTGGCGCTCTTTGGAAACTCCCCGGACCTTGCCGTTGCCGGCTCCATCGGCTACCTGGGGCCGGCAGGGAGCTGGACGCACCAGGCTTGCCTGGACCTGTTCGGTGCCAGGGATCTCGTGCCGTTGTCGCGCGACGAGTTGTTCAGGGCCTATGCCGACGGAAAGATCGAGCGCGCCTGCGTCCCCGCCACGACCTCCGCAGTTGGCGCGACGCCTTACCTCGACGCGGTGATCGACCTGCCCGACGTGCGCATCGTCGCCGAGTACCCGAAGATGCTTGGATACAGCCTGTTGACCAAACCGGGGACGAAGCGAGGAGACATCGTGGCGGTCCACGCGCATCCGGTGGCCTTCGAAGAGGTGCGACCGTGGCTCGAGCGGGAGATGCCCCGCGTGCGTCGCATCGACGCAGCCAGCGCGGGCGCGGCCGCACAGGCGGTCGCGCGCAGCGCGACGCCCGATGCGGCGTCGTTCGGGCCGAAGGTCGGGGCAGACATCTATCCACTCGTGTCGCTGGTCGACGGCATCGAGGAAGGCCCGCACAACGTCACCCGCTGGTGGGTGCTCGGCCGGCAGATGCCGGCGCCCACCGGCGACGACAAGACATCCTTGCTGGTCGCTGTCTCGGATGCCACCCTGTCGAGCACCTTGGCCGAGTTCGGCGCGGCAGGCGTGCGGATCCTGACGATCTACGAGCGCCCGAGCAAGAAGACATTGGACACGCATCGCTATCTGGTGGAAGTCGAAGGACATGCCAAGCAGGGAGCCCTGGCCGCCTTTCTGGAGGAGCACCGCGAACTGCGCGTCCTCGGCTCCTATCCGCGCCGATGATTTGATCCTGGTGCCCGCAACTTTGATGGAGCGCCACGACGCGAGCGGTCCCGGGGGAAACCCGAGGGGCGAAGTCCGACCAGCGACCATCCGCCGCCTCCGCCGCATCCGCGGCCGGAGCAAACCACACGGCATACAAAGCACCTTTGCACGCCCTGGGCGGAACGCCCGGCGTCTTCACACCTAGACTGCCGCGATGATCCGAGACCCTTCCTCCTTCCCGCAGACCCTGGCCGACCTGCGGCGCCATGTGCGTGAATGCCTGATCCCGCGCGAGGCCGAGGTCGAGCGCGACGACGAGGTGCCCGCCGACCTGGTCGAGGACATGGCCGCCCGGGGCTTTTTCGGCTGGTCCATCCCCGAAGCCTGGGGTGGCGCCGGGATGAGCACCGAGGAACTGGTGCTGGCGGCCATGGAACTGTCGCAGGCTTCGGTGGCTTTTCGTGCGCGCGTCGGCACCAACACCGGCATTGGCTCGGAAGCGCTGGTGGCCGACGGCACGCCGCGGCAGAAAGAGCGCTTCCTGCCGCGGCTGGCGCGCGGCGAACTGACCGGCGCCTTCGCACTGACCGAGCCGCAGGCCGGCTCCGACGCCACCGCCTTGCAGACCCGGGCGGTGCGCGACGGCGACCATTACGTCCTGGATGGCACCAAGTGCTTCATCACCAACGCGCCCATCGCCGGCCTGTTCACTGTGATGGCGCGCACCGATCCCGCCGACCCCACCGCGCGCGGCATCAGCGCCTTCCTGGTCGAGCGCGGCACGCCGGGGCTGTCCACCGGCGAGCCCTACCGCAAGATGGGGCAGTCCGGCTCGCCGGTGTCGGAAGTGCACTTGCGGAACTGCCGTGTGCCGGCCGACAACCTCATCGGCGGGCGCGAGGGCATGGGCTTCAAGACCGCGATGAAGGTGCTGAACAAGCAGCGCATCCATCTGGCGGCGCTGTGCACCGGCCCGGCCATCCGCATGCTGGACGAAGCGGTCGCATGGACCTGCCAGCGGCGCCAGTTCGGTCAGCCGGTGGCCGGCTTCCAGCTGGTGCAGGCGCTGATCGCCGATTGCCAGACCGAGATCCAGGCCGCCCGCGCGCTGATCCTGCAGACCGCGCGCCAGCGCGACGACGGCGAGGAGGTGGCGATGCAGGCCTCGATCTGCAAGTACTTCGCCTCCGAGATGTGCGGGCGCGTGGCCGACCGCTGCGTGCAGATGCTGGGCGGCACGGGATTCATCCAGGGCCATGCGATCGAGCGCTTCTACCGGGACGTCCGGTTGTTCCGCCTCTACGAGGGCACCAGCCAGATCCACCAGCTCAACATCGCCAAGCGCACCATCGCCGCGGCGGGCTACCGGCTGGACGACTGAGGCGGGTATCGCAAGCCTGCGTTCGTTCGCGTGTGCCGGTGCGCGGGACGAGGCGGTACCGCGCTACCGGATGACGTGCTTCTCGCCGAGGGCCTGCAGCCGCTCCTGCGGCAGCCCGAGCAGCTCGCCCAGCACCTCGGCCGTATGCTCGCCCAGGTGCGGCGGGGGGTGGCGCACGCCCGTGCGCGTGCCATCGATGACGTAGGGCGGCGCATGCACGGCCTGCGGGCCCGCCTCGGCATCCTCGAAGCGGTGCCATACCTGCGCCTGCTGCGTGCGCTGCGACTGCAGGGCTTCGTACAGCCCCAGCACCTCGCCGCAGGGAATGCCTGCGCGGTCCATGCGTTCGATGAGCTCGGCCCGCGTGTGCTGCCGGATCTGCGCAAGCAGGATGGGCAGCAGCTCGCCGCGGTTCTTCGAGCGCTCGGTGTTCTTCTCGAAGCGCGGGTCGCGCGCAAGCTCGGCGCAGAAGATGACTTCCTCGCAGAACTTGCGGAACTGGCTGTTGTTGCCCACCGCGATCACCACCGGTCCGTCCGCGGCGTCGAACACGCCGTAGGGGACGATCGAGGGATGCGAGTTGCCGAACTTGGCGGGGTCGCCCTTGTTCAGCCAGGCGGTCAGGCCATAGTAGGAGGTGATCATCATGCCGCTGTCGTACAGCGACATCTGGACATGGCGTCCCTCGCCGGTGCGCGTGCGCGCGTACAGCACGGCCAGGATTGCCTGCGCCGCGTACATGCCGGTGAACATGTCGACCGCGGCGACGCCGAACTTCAGCGGTCCCTGGCCTTCCTCGCCGTTCATCGCCATCAGCCCGGTCTCGCCCTGGACCACAAGGTCGTAGCCGGGGCGGGCCTTCTCGGGCCCGAGGACCGGATAGCCGGAGATCGAGCAGTACACGATACCGGGGTTGACCTTCTTCAGGTCCTCATAGCCCAGGCCCATCTTCTGCGCGCCGCCGTACTTGAAGTTCTGGATCACCACGTCGCAGCGCGTGGCCAGATCGCGCACGACGTCGCGGCCTTCCTCGGCCTGCAGGTCCACGCAGATGGAGCGCTTGTTGCGGTTGCAGCTGTTGAAGTAGGAGGTGTTGTGGCTGCCGATGCGAACGCCCCAGTCCCGCGTGTCGTCGCCGCGCTCGGGATGCTCCACCTTGATGACCTCGGCGCCGAGGTCCGCCAGCGCCATCGCGCACAGTGGCCCTGCCATGACCCGGGACAGGTCCAGGACGCGAACACCGGACAGGGGCAGCGGGTTGGGATGGTTCATGTGCGGGGCCGGGCCTTCTTTCATTGCGACTGCTTGGGCAGGTTCAGGCTTTGCAGCACCGGCAGCCAGCGGTCCGACTCGGCCTTGATGAACCTGTCGAGGTCCTCGGGGCTACCGCCGCGCGGCTCCATGCCGATGGCGCGGGCCCGCGCCACGAAGTCGGGATCGGCGATCACCTGGTTGACGGCCTTGTTGAGGCGCTCGATCGCGGGCTTGGGTGTGCCGGCCGGCACCGACAGCGAATACCACAGCGTGGCTTCCATGTCGAAGCCTTGCTCCTTGAAGGTCGGCGCGTCGGGCACTTGCGGCAGGCGCCGCGAATCCATCACGCCCAGCACGCGCAGCTTGCCTGCCTTGACGTAGGGCAGCGCCCCGGTGATGGATGTACCGTGGATATCGATCTGGCTGCCGAGCAACGCCTGCAAGGCCGGCGCGTCACCGTTGAACGGGATGTGGGTGGTGCTGAAACCCTGGGCCTTCTCGAAGGCGATCGGTGCCAGGTTGGTGAGGATCGCCGCACCCGGCGAGGCCCGGTTGATCTTGCCCGGATGCTGCTTGGCGTAGGCGACCAATTCCTTGATGTTCTTGTACGGCAGGTCGGTGCGTCCCACGATGATGGCCGGCTGGTAGGCGATCTGCGTGACCGGCGCAAAATCCTTCGCCGCGTCGTAGGGCAATTTATCGTAGAGCACGCTGTTGTTCGCCAGCGTGCCCAGAGAGGACACGAGCACGGTCTGCCCGTCGGGCTTCGCGCGGGCGACGTGGTCGGCCGCGAGGATGCCGCTGGCGCCGGGCTTGTTCTCGATGATGACGTTCAGCCCGTGCTTGTTGAGCTCCTGCGCGAGGATGCGGCAGTACTGGTCGGTGCCGCCGCCGGCGGCGAACGGCACGACGATGCGCGTGACCTGCTGCGCGAAGGCGCTGCCGAGGGCGCACGCGCCGATCACCAGCCCGACGATGGTGTTGCGAAAGCTCACGTTGTCTCCTTGTTCTGATCCGGAATCGGATTCGCGAATCAGTCTAGATGGCCGCCGTCGGGCCGGTGCTGCAGGGAGTGAAAAGATGCTTTGCACGCCGCGTCGCGACCGGCTAGGACCGGTCGGCACACTTCATCCATGGACGCACGGATTCGCCGAATCGGAAAAACCAGGGACCGGCTTGGAGAAAGCCCCTGCTGGGATGCCGATGCACAGGCCGTATGCTGGATCGACGCGCTGGCAGGCATCCTCTGGCGCCTGCGTCCGCAGTCCGGCGTGCTCGAGCAGCACAGCCTCCCGGCGCCCGTGGGGGCCATCGCGCCATGCCGCGGCGACGCCGTCGTGGTCGCGCTGCGCAACAGCTTCGCCGTCTACGACTTCGCCACGCGCGCACTGGAGATCCTGGCGCACATCACGGTGGATCATCCCCGCGTGCGCTTCAACGACGGCAAGTGCGATCCAGCCGGCAACTTCATTGCCGGGACGATGCACATGGAGCGCCAACCCGGCGAGGCTGTCCTGGGCGGGCTGTACCGGCTGCGACCCGACGCGCGGGTGGAGCAACTGGCCGACGACACCGGCTTCGCCAACGGCCCCTGCTTCAGTCCCGACGGCCACACGCTCTATCTGGCCGACAGCCTGGAGCGCACGATCTGGGCCTACGACTACGACCCGTGCGGGCCGCTGCGCCACAAGCGCAAGTTCGTGGACACCGGACGCTTCGAGTCCGGACCGGACGGCGCGACGGTGGACGCGCAGGGCTTTTTCTGGACGGTGCTGACCCGCGCGGGCCAACTCGCGCGCTTTGCACCGGACGGCGAGCTCGAGCGCCTCGTGGCGCTGCCTGCGACCTACCCGACCAGCCTGTGCTTCGGGGGCGCGCGCCTCGACCGGATTTACCTGACGTCGATATCGCGCAGCCCCCGCCTCGAAGGCCCGAAGCCGCACGACGGCGGGCTGTTCGTGATCGAAGGCCTGCCCGCCTCAGGACGCCTGCCGCATCGCTTCGCCCGAGGCTAGAGACCCGGCCGGCAGGCTCTAGCGCTGATCCTCGTCCTTCAGCGCTTCGGCCACGAAATCGACGAAGGCGCGGACTTTCAGCGGCAGGGTGCGATTCTGGCGGAAGACGGCGAAGATGCCGTTGGAGTACGCCCGCACCGCGAAGCGGTAGTCCGGCAGCAGCCGCACCAGCGTGCCCGAGCGCAGGTCGCCGCGCACGGTGGCCTCCGACAGCAGCGCGATGCCCATGCCCCCGATGGCCGCCAGCCGCAGCAGTTCGCCGTTGTTGGCGCTGAGCACGCCCTGGATGGCCAACTCCTGCTGCTCGCCGGCCTCGTCGATGTACTTCCAGATGGTGGCCTCGCGCTCGCGCTTGTAGGTCAGGCAGCGCACCTGCGGCAAGTCGGTGGGGTGCTTGATGCGCGAGTAGGTCTTCACGAAGGTGGGGCTGGCCACCAGCACCTCGTCGCTGGACAGCAGCCGCTTGATCACGAAGCCGGAGTCGTTCGACTCGCCGGTGCGGATGTCGACGTCGAAGTCGTGCTCCACGAGGTTGACCGGATGCTCCGACAGCTCGACTTCCACGTGGATGTCCGGATAGAGCTGGGCGAAGCGCGGCAGCAGCGGCGCCACCACCCGCAGCCCGATGTGGGTGCGCGAATGCACCCGCAAACGACCTTCGGGCCGCTGGCGGGCGTCGCGTGCGGCCTGCTCCGCCTCCGCCATGGACTCGAGCACGACCTCGGCGCGTTCCAGGAAGGCCTGTCCCGCCTCGGTCATGCGGAGGTTGCGGCTGGTGCGGTCCACCAGCTGCACGCCCAGCTCCTCTTCGAGCGCACTGATGCGCCGCGAAATCGTCGCAGGCGACAGGCTCAGGCTGCGCGCCGCGGCCGAGAGGCTGCCCTTCCTCTGGGTGGTGACGAAGATGCGCAGCGAATCGAGGGCCTTCATTTCAAAAGATGCAAACAAGCTGTGCGCACGTTGGCGATCCGCAGGCGGCTCCCGTTCCTACGATTCGTGCACATAGGCACCAACCACACAGGAGCACCGGCAATGGATTTCGGAATCTTCATTCTGATGCAGCAGCGAAACAAGCACAAAACCTCCCACCAGATCCTGCGCGACGCCGTGGAGCAGACGCGCCTGGCGGACGAGCTGGGGTTCGGCGCGGCATGGTTCGCGGAGCATCATTTCAGCAACTACGGCATGTGCTCGTCGCCGCTGACCATGATCGCGCACTGCGCCGCAGCCACCCGCAGGATCCGGCTGGGTACCGGCATTGTCGTCGCACCGCTGTACACGCCCGCGCGGCTGATCGCCGACGTGGCCATGGTGGACCAATTGTCCAACGGCCGCCTCAACTTGGGCATCGGCTCGGGCTACCAGCACTTCGAGTTCGAGCGCTTCGGCGTCTCGCTGGAGTCGGCCAAGGCCCGCACCTTCGAGATGCTCGACATGCTCGAGCTGGGCCTGAAGCAGCCCAAGTTCAGCTACGAGGGCGAGTACTACCGCCAGCCCATGAGCGCGATCAGCCAGCGCGCGGTCCAGCAGCCGATGCCGCCGATGTGGATCACCAGCGTGGACCCGGCCTTCGTCTCGCGCGCGGTGAAGTCGGACCACCACGTGTTCGTCTCCGGCGGCGATGGCGGCGTGGAGAAGATGCATGCCCATCGCGTGCTGATCGACAAGGTGGCGAGAGCCGAAGGCAAGGATCCGGCCGGCGTGAAGGTGGGCCTGCTGCGCGCGGCCTATGCCAGCAATGACAAGGCCGAGGTCGACGCCTACCTGGACTGCGCCCGCTACCAGCGCCGCGTGGCCTTGAGCCTGAAGCGCCGCACCGCGCAGATCGCCGACGACTACCAGGTCGAAGAGGGCATCGTCGAGGGCGAGCCCACGCTCGAGGAGATGCGCGCGCTGCTGCCCGTGGGCAGCATCGACACCGTGATCGAACGCGTGGTCAGGGAGATCCGCGCCCTGAAGCCGGTGCACTACTGCTTCCAGACGCAGATGGGCGATTTCGACCATCCCACCATGCTGCGCCAGCTGCAGACCTGGTCGAAGGTGATCATTCCTGCGGTGCAGCAGGAGATCGCCAACGACCCGCCGCACGCCAGCACAGCCGAGCGCGAGGTCGTTGCCGCCTGAGGCGCCGCAGCGAAGGAGAACGCCCATGTCCGAGGTCGCCGAAGAACGCACCCGCCCCGTCGTCGAACCCGCGCTGTTTCGCCAGCTGCTGGGTTGCTTTCCGACCGGCGTGGCGGTCATCACGACGCGCACGCCCGACGGGCGGCCCGCGGGGCTGACCTGCAACTCGTTCAGCTCGGTGTCGCTCGAACCGCCGCTGGTGCTGTTCAGCCTGCGCAACGCCAGCCGGCTGCGCGAGACCTTCCTGGGGGTCGAGAGCTTCGCCATCAACATCCTGGCCGAGCGCCAGGACGCGCTGTCGGGACGTTTCGCCTCCAGCAAGATCGAAGACAAGTTCGAAGGCGTGGGCTGGCAGCCCGGCTTGCTGGGCATGCCGCTGATCGACGATTGCCTGGCGAGCTTCGAGTGCAGCGTGTTCGCCCGCCACGAGGCGGGCGATCACACCGTCTTCATCGGCGAGGTGCGGCACATGGCGGCCGGCGGTGGCGACCATGCGCTGGTCTTCTACAAGGGCGCCTACATGATGCTGGCCGAGTCGCTGCGCAAGCTGGTGGTGCAAGGCCAGCTGGGCGACGCGGACGTCGACGAGGCCTACCGCACGCTCTACGGCACCTTGCTGCGCCTGGCCTGCGAGCGTGCCGACGACGCCGAACTGGCAGCGGTGGAGGACGCCGTGGACGCCATCGAGGCCCACCCCGGCGACGCCTCGCGCCAGGACCGCATCGAATCGGCCAGCCGCTTCTTCCGCGCCATTGCCGCCGCGGGCCATAACCAGGCGCTGATGCTGATGGCACAGACCATGACCGGCGTGCTGCGCGAGCGCATGACGCACGTGCTGCCGGTGCGCGCGCGCCCGGACCTTTTTCCCCTGCGCCGCAACGTCGCGCGCGGCCTGCGCCGGCGCGATGCCGACGCCGCCGTCGCGGCGCTCGACGAGCTGATTGCCCAGCTGCGCAAGGGCTGAAGAAACCCCATCGAATCGAATCCCTGGAGACAACGAGAATGTCCATCGACTACGCCGGCTTTCGGCGCGAACTGGAGGAGTTCGCCCGCAAGTCCTGCCCTTCCGAGATCCGTGCCGTCGTCGCCGCGGGCCAGAAGATCACCAAGCGCGAATACCAGGCGTGGCAGAAGATCCTCAACGCCCAGGGCTGGGGCGCGCCGAGCTGGCCCGCCGAGGTCGGCGGCACCGGCTGGGACATCCGCCAGCGCCTGATCTTCGAGGAGGTGATGGCCGACAACGACTGCCCGCCGCTGTACCACCATGGCCTGGGTCACATCGGGCCGGTCATCATCCGCTTCGGCACGCCTGAGCAGAAGGCGCGCTTTCTCCCGCGCATCCTGGACGGCTCCGACTGGTGGTGCCAGGGCTATTCCGAGCCAGGCTCGGGCTCGGACCTGGCTTCGCTGTCCACCAGTGCGCGCCTGGATGGGGGCGAGTGGGTCATCAATGGCCAGAAGATCTGGACCTCGCATGCGCACGAGGCCAGCATGATCTACATGCTGGTGCGCACCTCCAGGGAGGCGAAGAAACAGGAAGGCATCTCGCTGATCCTGGTGCCGATGGATGCGCCGGGCGTCACCGTGCGCCCGATCCGCACCATCGACGGATGGCACCACCTCAACGAGGTCTTCTTCGAAGAGGTGCGCGTGCGCGCCGACAACCTGGTCGGCGAGGTGGGCAAGGGCTGGACCTGCGCGAAGTACCTGCTGGAGCGTGAGCGCCTGCCGCCGGCCAATGTGGCCCGTCTGGAGCTGCTGCGTCGCCAGGTGGTGCGGCTGGTCGAGGAGGCCGCAACGGCCGCGCGCGGGCGACGCGATTTCAGCGGCCTGCACCACAAGCTGCTGCTGTGCGAAGCCGAAGCGAAGGGCGCGCGCGTGATGATGGCGCAGGCGACCGACGATCTGATCCACCAGCGTGCGCTGGGCGTGCAGCCGTCCGCGATCAAGATGACGTGCGCCGATGTCGCCCAGCGGCTGACCACGATCGCGCTCGATGCCGTCGGGCCCGAGGCCGCGCATCGCTTCCTCGCCGATGCGGATCCCGAGGTGCCCGCCGCCACCTGGATCCAGAACTACATGTTCACGCGGGCCCGCACGATCGCCGGCGGCACTTCCGAAGTGCAGCGCAACGTGATCGCCAACGAACTTCTGGGAGCCTGACAAGCATGTCCACCTCTTTCCCGTCCCTCTTTCCGGGCATGCTGCTCGACGCGGCGAGCCGCTATGCGCAGGACCACGCCGCCGTGCCGGAACTGCCCGGCGACCCGGTGCGCGAGCTGGGCTGGACCGCCACCCTGGTGCCCGAGGAAGCCGGCGGCGTGGGCGGCAGCCTGGCCGACCTGGCATCGATCGTCGAAGGACTCGCCACGCATGGCATGCAACTTCCGGTGGTCGAGACCTGCGCGGTCGTGCCTCTGCTGCTGCAGGCGGCCGCGCCCGAGGTCGGAAACCGCTGGCTCGGGGCCGTGGCCGAGGGCTCGGCGCAGCTCGCGCCGCTGATCGCCCTGTCCGCCATGCCTGAGGAGATGGCGCTACGGGCGCGTCACCTCGACATCGGCTACGAGTTGAATGGCTTCGTGCAGGGTGTCGATGTCTCGCTGCCCGCGACGCACTGGCTCGTTCCAGCCGAGGTGGATGGCGAGGCGGCGATCTTTCTCGTCGACGCCGAGCGCGTCGGTGTGCCCATGGCGCGCTACCGCACGATGGAAGGCCGACGCGGTGCCGACTTTGCACTCGCCCGGCTCACCGTGCCGCAGGGCAGCTGCATCGCGCGCGGCGGCCAGGCCCGCAATGCACTGGCTGCCGCCAGCGATGCCGCGCTGCTGCTCACTGCCGTCGATACCGTGGCCGCGCTTGCCGCGCTGACCCAGCAGACGCTCGGCCACCTCAAGGAGCGGCGGCAGTTCGGTGTGGCGCTTTCCACTTTCCAGGTGCTGCGCCACCGCGTGGCCGACATGTACGTGAAGTACCTCGGCGCCAAGGGGCTGACGATCCACTGCTTCCATGCGCACGAACAGAAGGTCTGCGACCTGCGCCGGAGCCTGCGACTGGCCAAGGTGTCGCTCGCCGAGACGGCGCGCGGCTGCGCCGAAGCCGCGATCCAGATGCATGGCGGCATGGGCCTGAGCGAAGAGGTGCTCGCCACGCGCCTCGCGCAGCGACTGATCGCCTCCGAGTTCCGCTACGGCGACCGCCTCTTGCATGCCGCCCACCTGAAGGCATCGCAGGGCGATGCCGGTCCCTCATCCCTTTCCAACCTCGCCAGGAGTGCGCAATGAGCGTCAGCCTTGAAGTTTCCGAATACGTCGCCGTCGTCCGCCTGGACAAGCCGCCGGTCAATGCGCTCGATCGCGAGACGCGTCGCGGCCTCATCGAAGCCTTCGACGAAATCTCCGAGCGCACCGACATCCGGGTTGCGATCCTCACCGGGACCGGCAAGCACTTCTGCGCCGGTGCCGACCTCAAGGACCGGCCTGACCCTGGCAAGGCCGGCGACTTCCTCGGCCACAACCGCCTGACGCGCGAGACCGGCAATGCGATCCGCGAGTGCGCCAAGCCGGTGATCGCTGCCATCAACGGTCCGGCGCTCGGCGCCGGCTTCGGGCTCATGGCCGCCTGCGACATCTTCCTGGCCAGCGAGGACGCGACCTTCGCCATGCCGGAGATCAACGTGGGCCTGGCCGGCGGCGTCTCGATGCTGCGCACCATGTTTGGCCGTTCCTTCACACGCCGCCTGTTCTTCACCGGCATGCGCGCGTCGGCAGCAGAGCTGTATCGCCGCGGCGTGCTCGACGAGGTGGTGCCGGCCGACCAGCTGATGCCGGTGGCCTTGCAGCTCGCGCAGGAGATCGCGGCGAAGGCGCCGCTGGCCATGGCCTATGCCAAGCAGGCGGCCAACATGATGGATCTGATGCCGCAGCGCGATGGCTACCGCTTCGAGCAGAACTTCACCATGGCGCTGTCGAAGACCGAGGATGCGCAGGAAGCGCGCCGCGCCTTCCTCGAGAAGCGCTCGCCGGTCTACAAGGGGCGCTGAGATGCAGGCGCTGGTGGAAGTGGGACGCGACCTCGAGGCGCTGTTCAGTCCGCGCTCGATCGCGATACTCGGTGCCTCTGACGATGTCACCAAGATCGGCGGACGCCCGCTGCAGTTCCTTCGCAAGTATGGCTATGCGGGCCGGATCTACCCCGTCAATCGCAAGGCCGGCGTCGTGCAGACGCTGCAGGCTCATGCGAGCGTCGCCGACCTGCCGGAGGCGCCCGAGCTCGCCGTGATCGCCGTGCCGCCGGAGGGTGTGCTCGACGCCGTGGAGGACTGCGCCGGGCGCGGCGTGCGCGCGGCGGTGGTGCTCTCCGCCGGCTTCTCCGAGATGGGCGAGGAGGGCGGCAGGCTGCAGGCCCGGATCGCACAGGTGGCCAGGCGCAGCGGGATGCGCATCGTTGGGCCGAACTGCCTCGGCGCGATCGGCGTGCCGGACAGGAGCATCGCGACCTTTTCGGTGGCGCTGGAAGATACCTTCCCCGCCGCGGGCCCCGTGGGCATCGTTTCCCAGAGCGGCAATCTCGGCAGCTACACGCTGCGCCTCGCATCCGAGCGGGGCCTTGGCATCAGCCGGATGCTGACCACCGGCAACGAGTGCGATGTCGACATCGCCGATGCGATCGCCTCGCTGGCAACGGATCCGGGCACCTCGGTCATCCTTTGCTGCATGGAGACCTGCCGCGATGGCGCCAGGCTGCACAAAGCCATGGCAATGGCCCGCAAGGCGGGCAAGCCGCTGGTGGTTCTGAAGGTGGGTGTGTCCGAAGCGGGCAGCGCCGCCGCCGCTTCTCACACGGGCGCGCTCGCCGGCTCGGACGCCGTGTTCGACGTGGTGCTGCGCAATGGCGGCGCGATCCGCGTGCCGAGCATCGAACAGCTCCTGGAGGTGGGCCATGCGCTCGCCGTGCTCGGGCCGGATCGCTTGCCCCGTGGCAACAAGGTGGCGGTGCTCACGGCCTCTGGTGGTTTCGGCGTGCTGCTGGCGGATGCCGCCAGTGCGCAGGGCCTGGCGCTGCCCAAGCTGGCTGCGCAGACCCGCGAGCGGATCCTGCAGGTGGTGCCCTTCGCATCACCGTCGAATCCGGTGGACATGACGGCGCAGGTGTCCAGCCGCCCGGAGGTGTTGGCCAAGGTGCTGGCCGCCGTGGCCGAGGACGACAGCTGCGATGCGCTGGTGCTCCAGTCGGCCAATGCCTTCCATGTACCTCGGCTGCGAGAAGTGTTCCTGACGGCCCTCGCGCAGGTGCGCAAGGAACACCCGTCGCGCCTGATCGTCCTGTGCGCACGCGCGCCGCAGGAGGTGCGCGCGCAGCTCAATGCGATGGGTTTCCCGGTGGTGGAGGGCATCGATGCGGCCTGCGCGACGCTCGCGGCACTGGTGCACTTCGGTGTGCGCGCCGAACCGGCCCCCGCGGGCGCGGCCATCGAGCGGGAAACCCTGCCTGCGGAGGCCTTCGCGACCGAAGCCAGCGCCAAGGCAGCGCTCGCCCGTGCCGGGCTGCCGGTGCTCAAGGAGGCCATCGCGGCCAGCCGCGACGAGGCACTGGCCGCCGCGCGCGACATCGGCTTTCCGCTGGTGCTCAAGATCGTCTCGCCCGACATCGCGCACAAGACCGAGGTCGGTGGCGTGGTGGTGGATGTGCGCTCCGAAGGTCAGCTGATCGAGGCTTACGAGAGCCTGCTCGCCCGCGTGGCGCACAAGGTGCCCCAGGCCCGCGTCGCCGGCGTGCTGGTGGCGCAGATGGCGCAAGGCGGCGTCGAGCTGATCCTCGGGACCCGGAAGGATCCGGTGTTCGGCCCGATGGTCATGGTGGGGCTGGGCGGCATCTTTGCCGAGGTCCTCAAGGACGTGGCGCTGCAGGGCGCGCCGGTCGACGAGGCGCAGGCCGCGGCGATGCTGCGTTCGCTCAAGGCATTCCCGCTGCTCGACGGTGCGCGCGGTCGGCCGAAGGCCGACGTGCAGGCGGCCGCACGTGCCGTTGCAGCGCTGTCGTGCTTTGCCGCGCGGCATGCCGGCGAAGTGGCCGAGATCGACATCAATCCGCTGGCGGTGCTGGAGGCGGGAAAGGGCGCCTTCGCGCTCGACGCGCTGCTCATTCCCGAACAGGCAGAGAAAGGCAAGCAATGAATGCATCCCTCGAGGGCCGCGTGGCCTTCATCAGCGGTGCCGGCCATGGCATCGGCCGGGCGACCGCGCTGGCGATGGCCCGGCTGGGCGCCACCGTCGGCGTCAACGACCTCAAACAGGAGTTCGTCGAGGAGGCCTGCGCACAGATCCGAGCGCTCGGCGGCAAGGCCATTGCGCTGCCGCGCGACGTGTCCAGCCGCGAGGGCATGCGCGAGGCCGTCATGCAACTGGCGCGCGAGGCGGGGCGGCTCGACATCATGGTCAACAATGCTGCCTGGGTGCGCTACCAGCCCCTGGCCGAGATCACGCCCGAGGTCATGGACCGGATGGTGGAAATCGGCTTCAAGTCGGTGATCTGGGGCATCCAGGCCGCGGCCGAGGCAATGGATGCCGAGCGCGGGGGGACCATCGTCAATGTGGCGTCCATCGCGGGCTTCAAGTCACCGATGCGCTCGGTGGTCTACAGCGGCATCAAGGCGGGGGTGCTGGGCATCACGCGCGCGGCGGCCGCCGACCTCGGTGGACGCAACATCCGGGTGAATGCGGTTGCGCCGGGTGCAGTACCCACCGAGGGAACGGCCAAGCACCGCAATGCGGAGCTCGATGCCAGGCGCATCGCGCGCACGCCGCTGCGGCGCCTGGGCACGGTGGAGGAGATCGCCGATGCCATCTGCTTCCTGGCGGGCGATGCGGCGCGCTTCCTCAACGCGGAAGTGCTGCGCCTGGACGGCGGCGCCTCGGAGACCTCGCTGTGAGCGCCGCACAGCCGGCGGCCCCGCGACGACTGCAGAACGTCTATGTCGCCGCGAAGCAGCCGCGGCAACTGCACGCCTTCTACGCATCGGCGCTCGGCCTGCCTTTGAAGTTCAACGACGGGGACCGCTGGTTCCAGTATGGCGTGGGCAACACCAACGTTTCGCTGGCCTGCCTCGAGGAGGCGGCACCCGCTGCCTCTGGCCTGGTGATGGTGTTCGAGGTCGATGATTTCGACGGTGCGCAGGAGCGGATCGCCGACGCGGGCGGCGAGGTGCTCGGCATGCGCGACATGGGCGGCCACGGCATGGTGCTGTCGTTGCGCGACCCCGAGGGCAACATCGTGCAGTTGTTCCGGCGGTCACCGCCTGCCGCCACATGAGCGGCCAGGCATCGTTGCAGGCACTGCTGGATCGCGAAGCGATCCGGGACTGCCTGTACCGGTACTGCCGCGGCATCGACCGCTGCGACGAGGCCGCCCTGCGCTCGGCCTATTGGGAGGATGCCACCGACTGCCACGGCGCCTGGAACGGCAGCGCCGAGGGTTTCATCGCCCAAGCCCTGGACAAGCTGCGCCGGGGCGGGCGACGCGTCCACCAGATCACCAACGTGCTGATCGAGTTGCATGGCGACACGGCCGCGGTGGAGAGCAGCTTCTTCGCGTTGCAGTCCACGGCCGCGCTGCCGCAACGGCAGACTTTTCTCTGCGGGCGCTATGTCGACCGCTTCGAGCGCCGGGCAGGGCAGTGGCGTGTGGCTGCGCGCACCGTGGTCTACGACTGGATCGAGGAGCGCGCGCGACCCGAGCTTGCGCAGGACGACGCGGCCCTGTTCGGGTCGCGGCAGCCGAATGGCCGCGCGGCGCCGGACGACCTGGTCTATCGATTGCTAGAGGACATTCACCGCGACGAATCCGCTGCGTCGCGACGGTGACTCTGCAAGGCGCTTGCCGCGAGGCAGCGCACTGCCGGGCAATAGAGTGCGACAACGCACGCTTCATTCAACTCCTTTCTTCTGCAACTCTTGCGATCACCATGAACCTTCGACGCCATCTTTGCGCTTTCCTTCTCGGAGCTTCTTTCATGGGGGCGCACGCGCAGGGTGTCGCGCCCGCCACGGCAGCCTCTCTGCTCTCGCAGGCTCTGGCCCTGTCCGATGGCGCGCAGCCTCAGGTGGTCGAATGGCGCCGGCACATCCACCAGAACCCCGAACTGGCCTACCAGGAGGTCGGCACGGCGAAGTACATCGCCCAGGCCCTGGCTGGCATGCCGGGTCTGCAGGTGCGCACCGGCATCGCCGGCACCGGCATCAAGGCCGTGCTTCGCGGTGGACGGCCCGGCCCCGTGGTGGCGCTGCGCGCGGACATGGATGCCTTGCCCGTGGAAGAGCGCAACGACCTGGCCTTCAAGTCCGTGGCCAAGGCCGACTGGCTCGGCAAGCCGGTCGCGGTCTCGCACGTCTGCGGACATGACGCGCACATCGCCATGCTGCTGGGGGCGGCCAAGGTGCTGTCCTCGCTGCGCGAGCAACTGGGGGGCACGGTGGTCTTCATCTTCCAGCCGGCCGAGGAGATCGGCCCGGGCCTGGGCAAGTCCAGCGGCGCCATGGCCATGGTGCGCGAGGGCGTGCTCGACAACCCCAAGGTCGACGTGGTGCTCGGCCAGCACATCAGCAACCAGGCGCCTTCCGGCGCGATCCGCTACAGGCCGGGCCCGATGCTCGCGAGCATCGACGTGTTCCGGATCCTGTTCAAGGGCACGGGCGGCCATGGCGCGGCACCGTGGGTCTCCAACACGCCCATGCTGGCTGCGGCCGAGACCGTGCTGGGCCTGCAGAACATCGTCAGTCATCGGCTCAACCCGACCATTGACGGCGGGCCGACGATCGTGACCACCGGCATGCTGCAAAGCGGGAATCGCTTCAACGTGCTTCCCGAGACGGCCGAGATCGCCGGTACGATCCGCGCGCTCTCGACGACCAACCAGAAGATCGCCCAGGAGGAGATCCGCCGCCGGGCCACGGGTATCGCGGCGAGCTACGGGGTGCAGGCGGAGGTGACGATCGACAGCGGAGACGGCTACGAGGTGCTGGTCAACGACCGCGACGCCACGCTTTCGATGGTGGGGGCCTTCGATGCTGCCGCTGGCGGTGCCGCGAAGGTGAGCCAGATGCCTGCTTCCATGGGCTCGGAAGACTTCGGTGCCTTTGGTTCGACCGGAGTGCCCGTCGTGTTCTGGATGCTGAATGCTTCGCCGCTGGGCGACAAGGACGCACCGGTGAATCACTCGCCGCTGTTTCAGATCGACGAATCCGCCATGCGCGTGGGTGTTCGCGCACTGACCGCGACGACGCTGTCCCAACTGGCCAGTGCGCGGTTCCAGGGGCGCTGAGCGCTTGGTGCCGGCGCCTGGCATCGGGATGGTTCGCTGCGCCTTCAATCTTCGTGGCTCTCCTCCACGACCCGCTTCAGGATCGGGAGCGTCACGCGCCAGTAGAACGCGACGCGTCAGCACGACCACTCCACGCGGGACAGGTCCCAACAGGGAGCGTTCGCCATCAAGCCTTGACGCAGGTCACCCCATCATCTTGGGGGTGATAAACACCAGCATCTCGACCTTGTTCAAGGTGCGTGTGCGCTTGCGAAACAGTGCGCCCAAATAGGGGACCTCGCCCAATACCGGCACGCGCGACTCGTCGTTGATCTCGGTCACCTCGAAGATGCCGCCGATGACGACGGTGCCACCGTTTTCGACCAGTACGTCAGTCTTTACGTGCTTGGTATTGATCGCCGGACCGGCAGATGTATTCACTCCGCGCGCGTCCTTGCTCACGTCCAGTGCGAGGATGATGTTGCCCTCGGGAGTGATCTGCGGTGTCACTTCCAACTTCAGCACGGCCTTGCGAAACGAGACGGAGGTGGCGCCGCTGGATGTGGCCTGCTGATACGGGATCTGTTCGCCTTGCTCGATCAAGGCCTTGGTCTGGTCGGCGGTGACCACGCGAGGGCTGGATACGAGCTTGCCCCTGCCTTCGGCCTCGAGTGCCGAGATTTCCAGGTTCAACATGCGCGTGTACCCTGCGCTGAACAGGGAGACCGCAAACACCCCCGGGGCACTCCCTCTACCGGCACTCCCGGCTGGCAGATTCACGAAGTTGCGGTTGGTGTAAGGCGCAAAGGCGCGACTGCTGCCTGCAGGAGTGGTGCCGACAGAGCTGTTCCCATCGACAATCCCGCCGCCCAGCCTGGCACCCAATGACTTGCCGAAGGTATCCGACGCCTCGACGATCTTCGCCTCGATCAGCACCTGCCGCACCGGCACGTCGAGCTTGCGAATGAGTTCGCTCACCTCGGTCAGGCGTGCGGGGGTGTCGGTGACAAAGAGTTGGTTGGTGCGGGCCTCGGACATCGCGCTGCCGCGCGCACTCAACAGCCGCGTGACCGAGCTGCCGCCACTGCCGGAAGTTCCGCCGCCACCCCTGAGGTTCTGTACCACCGTCGCGGCCTTTGCGTAGTTGAGCTGGAACGACTGCGTCTGCAGTGTCGTCACGTTCTCCAGCAAGGCCTGGGCCTCGAGGTCGGACTTTTCCCTGGCGTTGATCTCCTCGAGCGGCGCGATCCAGAGAACGTTTCCATTCTTGCGCATGCCCAGGTTCTTGGCCTGCAGGATGACATCCAGCGCCTGGTCCCACGGTACGTCCTTGAGCCGCAGGGTGAGGGTGCCGGAGACGGTATCCGAGGTCACCACGTTGAAGCCGGTGAAGTCCGCGATCACCTGCAGCAGCGCCCGCATGTCGACGTTCTGGAAGTTGAGTGTGAGTTTCTCGCCCGCATAGCCCGCGCCGGGTGTGAGCTTGCCCGGATCGGCCTTGCGCGGACGCACCTCGATGACGAATTGCTCGTCCGTCTGGTAGGCGCTCTGCTCCCAGTCGCCGTGTGCGCCGATGGAGAGGCGGACCCGGTCCGCCAGTTGCTGCGGCTGCACTGTGTCGACGGTGGTCCCGAAGTCCGACACGTCCAGCCGGCGTCGCAATCCCTCGGGCAGCGACGCCCGCATGAAATCGGCCACCAGCGTCGCGCCCTGGCGGCGCACATCCACCCCCATCTGGCGGCTGCCCATGGCCACGATGATGCGGCCGGCACCGTCCTCGCCACGCCGAAAGTCGATCTCCTGCAGCGGCGTGATGCTGCGGACACGGTTCTCTGCAAAATCGCCATATGGCGGCGTGCGCGGCGGCTGGCCCGTGCTCGATTGCAGCGAGACCAGCAGCGATCGCCCCTGGATCTCGGCCTGGTAGGTGGCCGCATGCCGCAGGCTCAGCACCACGCGGGTGCGCTCTTCCGCCTGGACCACATTGGCGGCGCGAAGATGGCCCAGATTGAAGGCGATGGCCGATCGCCCCACGGCGCTGGTGATCCCTGGGAAGTCGAGCGCGATGCGCGCGGGGGATTGCACCACGAAACCCGCGGGCAGCGCAGCGAGCGGGCGGGTGAAGTCGATGCGCAACAAGTCCACGTCGGCACGGGTCGAGCCGGTGATGGATTCGATGGCGTTGGGCGGTGTCGATGGCGCCCGCGGCCCTTCCACCTGGGCCTGCGCGTTGGTCTGTGTCGCTATCGACAGCAACACCGTGGACACGGCGCCAACCCATCGGCGCAGATAAAGGCGCAGATAGGGACGCAGGTGCGGGGCGCTGGGCCAGCGCGCGCGTGGCTTCATGATTTTCCCTCTCTCCGTTGATGATCTGCGGCGCCGGATCTATCTCAATCCGTTGAGGCCGTGCAGATCCGCGCGATGGTCTTGCTTGTTCGTGGAGAAACTCTTCACTGAATGTCCAGGTACTGTGAAGATGAAGCGCTGCACCGCAGCGAACCACTGGCGTCACGGACGGTAGTGGTAGGAGAACAGCAGGCCTGCGGTCCCGAGGGCCGATACCTGGAGGCTATTTCGGGAGTCGAGCCTGTAGCCGATGGCAGGCACCACCAGGGGTGACCATCCGTTGCGGTTGAACGGCACCTTGTCCTTGTGCTCTCCGACATAGCCGTACATGACGCCGGCTGTCAGCTTGAGGTAGAGCCTCGGTTGACCGAACAGCCCACTCCACTGGTAGCCGCCGTAGGCATAGGCGGAGGGTTGGCCGAACGAGTTGCTGAACACGCCCGCGCCCACCAGCCAGTTTTCGGTCTGATACCGCTCCACGCCGATGAGGTATACGTTGCGGTGTTCACTGCTGCGGCGGAAATGATGGGCGTAGGGCGAGAACATCCACTCCCATTTCATCTCGTTCGAGTCCAGAGGCCGTGCGGCGATGTCCTGCGCAGCAACTGTCGATGCACCGGCCAGCCAGCAGCATGCGGCAGCGAGCACAGCCAACATGTGGCGGCGAGCAGCGCGACCCGAGAGGTCTGCTGCGCCTTGCAGGCAATCACATCGATGCGTGAGGCACCAGAGGTGTGATCCACCGGAGTAGGGCTCGCGCGTGCGGGCGTCGCGCTCAACGAGACGCGTCATCACGCAGGCTGCGACGCAGGCGACTGCCGATCGATGCGTACCAGCATCAGGCGTTGCGCCGTGGCGAAGTCTTCGCATGCCCAGATGAGGGCTGTTCGACAGGCGATGGCTGCGCCCCGCAGGCGCATCAGCTGCGCGCTCCATCCGTTGGACGGGCCAGGCGAAATTGCCCCTGGTGGGTGAAGGTGCGCATCCTCTCGGGGGAGGAGAACGGATTCGGTTTTCTTCATCAATTGACGACGTGCAGGGCTGGAAAAAAGGAGGCGGGAGTGCATGCCTCGGAATGGGCGAGCAAACCGGCCAGTTGGATTTGCGTGGACTCGAACGGGCCGCGCGCTCGAGGGTGAACGCATGCAGCACCCTCGGGGCGGTCATCGCTGAGGCGAGAGAAGCTGCTGCATCGAGAACCTGCCAAGCCAGTGGCCTGACGACGATTCTTGTGAAAACCCGTGGAGAACGGGCTTGCGCTTGATCCAGATCTGATGGAGATGCTGAAGGCGCGCTCTTCCTCAACGGGGCGCCACCCAGGAGGGCCGCGCCATCGCTCATGGCTGCGATATGCGGCCAGCCGGGCGACGACAGCGCATATCAATCTGCACCAATGGCAGGGATTCGTACGTCGCTTGATCGAATGTTGATGGAAATTGCAGCACTTCTGAACGATGGCGAACGAGCATGGCGCCTTCGTCCACCCATGAAGCTCCTTCCAGCTTGCGCGCCCCGAATGCATTCCCCGCCTGCAGACACCGCTTCAACTCCATCCCTGTCAGAAGCTGCGGATCCCTCGGTCCCGGTGTCTCGCATCGGCGCGGCGCGTCCCGACGGCGCCCACCTGGCAGCCGTCCTGCGCCATGCGATGGCGGCGTGCTCGCCTCGCCCCGACGGCGTCTGGCTCACCTTGTTGCTGGTCCTGTTTGCCGCCGTCTGGCTGCCGCATCTGGCTCATTCGAGCCTCGTGCCACCCACGGACAACATCGAGCAGCTCACCTGGGTACGCAGTCTCGAATGGGGCTACTACAAGCACCCGCCGCTGCCCACCTGGGTGCTTTGGCTGCCGGTGCAGGCCCTGGGGCTATCGGGCGCCACCACCTATGTTCTGGGCGCGATATTCGCGCTGGCAGCCATGGGCGTGCTCTGGCGGTTCCTTGCGGCTCTGCGGGGACCCGTGCACGCGACCATCGCTGTCCTCGCGGCACTTTGCATCACTTACTACAACGGGCGCCTCTATTACTACAACCACGAAGTGGTGCTGATGCCCTTTGCGGTCGCCAGCGCCGCGTTCACCTGGAAGGCGTTTTGTACACGGCAATCGCGCTGGTGGCTTGCCCTGGGTGTGTGCCTGGGTCTGGGCGCCCTTGCCAAGTACCACATCGCGGTGATGGCCCTGGCAATCATCGTGTTCTGGGGTTGGCAGCGTGGTTGGCGAGACACGAGCCATCGGCGTGGCTTGCTGCTGGCGATGGTGACCGCCCTGGCACTGGTGTCTCCGCATCTGTACTGGCTCTGGTACAACGGCCTGGGGCCCATCCGCTATGCCATGGAGTCGTCGCTGGGGCTCGACCTGCAGGGCGCGAGTCGATGGAGCGGCAGCGCACGCTGGTTGGTGGACCAGCTTCTGAACCGTGCGCTTCCCGCATGGCTCTTTCTGCTGCTGGCGCTGTGGGCGTTCGAGCGCGCAGCGCGGCCGGATCCCGCGCACCAACCCACGGCTGTGGTGGTCGATGCAGGCATGAGCCGATGCCTGCTGCTGTGCTTCGGCGCCACGCCGCTGGTCTTCACCTGTGCGCTGGGACTCTTCGTCGGCGCGGACCTCCAACTGCATTGGGGCGCGCCGTTCCTTCTGCTGGCCGTCCCGGCGGCCATGGAACTGGGCCGCTGGAGGCGGTTGTGGTCCGCCATCTCGCTGAGGTCCGCCCTCAAGGCCTTTGGCCTGGTTCAGTTGCTGCTGCTGCTCTGGGGGCAAATGATCTCCGCCAATGGCGAGGTGCGATGGCAGCGGCATCATTGGCGCAACTTCGACGCGCAGGGGCTGGCTGACGCGGTAGCGCCAGCGGCTCGCATCGAACTCGGAGGTCCGATCCACGTGGTGGCGGGGCCGCCGGCCGAAGCCGGTGCGCTGGCATTGCGACTTCCCGAGCAACCCTTGGTCCTGATCCACGGTCGCTTCGACATCAGTCCATGGGTGGACAAGAAATTGGCCGATGAATGCGGCGTTCTGGAACTCAGCAGGGCTGCAGTTCCGGACGTCGGCTATCGCCCGGTGGGGGACAACTTTCCGGGCTTGCACTGGCGCGTGATCGCGCCGGCTTCCATCTCGGCACGGTGCACTGGACAGCCCAATGTCACCCATTGATTCACGCGCGGTGCGCCCGAGAAAGCGCGACACGGAAGCCTCCGACACCATGTCCCCGACCCTCATGCCGCGCGCGTGCGCCGGCAACCTTGCGCAGGACTCGCTTGCCGAGCGGACTTCCAGAGCACGCGTGGCCTTTCTCAGTTGCGTCATTCCCTGCCGCAACGAAGCGAGGAATCTTGCGTTGCTCTTGCCGCAACTCGTGGTCGTGCTCTCGAGCCTCGCTCGCGAGTGGGAGATCGTCGTCGTCGACGACGGAAGCACGGATGCCACCGCTGAGGTGGCGCTGCGCTGGCGGGACCATGGCGTTCGGTCGCTGGAACTCTCCCGCAACTTCGGCAAGGAAGCTGCACTGAGCGCCGGGCTGGACGTGGCGCGGGGAGATCTCGTTGTCCTGATGGACGGTGACGGCCAGCATCCGCCCGAGTTGATTCCCGACATGGTCGCGCGCTGGGCTCAGGGGGCCGACATGGTCTGCATGGTGCGCACCGACCGGAAGACCGAAAGCTGGATGAAGCGCTTTGGCACCCGCCTGTTCTATGGCCTCATCGACCGGGACCGGCGCTATCGGGTTCCGGCGGGCGCGGGCGACTTTCGTCTGCTGGACCGCCAGGTGGTTGAAGCCTTGCGTGCGCTTCCCGAGCGCAGTCGGTTCATGAAGGGTCTGTTCGCCTGGGTCGGCTTCCGCGTGGAACAGATCGTCTATGTTCCGCCGCCCCGACCTCATGGGCGCAGCCACTACAGCTTGCGTGCACTGTGCAGCCTGTCCTTGACCGGCATCACCATGTTCACCAGCTGGCCGTTGCGTGCCGCGAGCGTGGTGGGAGGCGCGCTTGCACTTGTCTCGTTCGGCTACGGCGTTGGATTGGCCGTGTCGTACATGCTCTGGGGCAACGAAGTATCGGGCTGGACCACGATCGTTGTTGCCATGCTGCTGCTGGCCGGCGTGCAACTGATCTCGCTCGGTGTGATCGGCGAGTACCTGGCGCGGGTGTTCGATGAAGTGAAGGGACGGCCTCTCTATCTCGTCAAGCGATCCCGTGAAGCCGCCTCGAGGGAGCGCCAGCCATGAGGATGCCCGTGCTGAAGCCGAGCCGGCTCTGCATCCCTGGACCCGGGGCGACCTCGGTGCGCCAGTACGTCACCCGCGCCCAGCAGAGGCCAGGCGCTCGACCTGCCTCACTGCCGCCGCAGGGTCGGCAACAGGTCTTGATCAGAAAGGTTGCCGGATGAGCCACCAAGCTGCACGCAACGGTCCGTCGGCATCCAGTGGCCTGTCCGGGCATGCCGCTGCAAGGCCGCCCTCCGTCGACGATGGGCTGTCCCGCCCCGAGCAACGAAGCATTGCTGTTTGCGTGGACGACTTCGGCCTGAACCAAGGTGTCAACGCGGCGGCATTGCAGTTGGCCGAGATGCGGCGCGTGAGCGCCTTGAGCGCCATGACGCAGGCGCCGGACTGGGAGGAGGGCGCCGCGCGTGCGCGCTACCTCGACGTCCACCACGTCGACATCGGCCTGCATTTCAATTTGACCCTGCCGTTCAATGGCGCGCCAGCGCTGGGGTCGGTGCGAACGCTCATCGCGGCCGCCCATCTGCGGCTGCTGCCTCTGCGGCGCATACGCGAAGCCTTGCTGGATCAGCTCGATGCCTTCGAGGAGGAAATGTTCCGCGCACCGGCCCACCTCGACAGTCACGAGCACGTGCACCACTTGCCGGAAATACGCGACATCGTGCTCGATGTACTGATGCGACGCTACGGAAGTTCCCTGCCGTGGGTGCGTGTGAGTGCCGCGCCGACCTCGTCCCTGATGGATTCGGTGCGGCGTCCCGACGGCCGCAAGGCGTGGCTTATCGATCGCCTGGTGGGGGCGGAGGATTTCCGCCGCCGTGCGCGCTCGCTCGGCTTTCTCGCGAATCGCCGCCTGCTTGGCGTCTACGACTTCAAGGCCACCGAGAGTGGATACGGTTCGTTGCTGCGGCATTGGCTCAGGCACGCCCGAAACGGTGACCTTCTGATGTGTCATCCGGGCACGCCAAGAATGGGTGACCTCATTCGCCACGGACGCGGCGTCGAATTCATGGTGTGGGCTGATCCTGGCTTGCCCGACTTGCTGCGGACTGTGGGTGTCCGCGTCGCGCCGATGTCAGGCCTTGGCGCAACGCTGGCCGAGCGAATGCCTTGAGTGCCGATGATTGAAGGCATCTCCAGGATGGCGACAGCTACCCGCTCGAAGCGCATTGCTGCGTCATTGTCGCGCCGCGCTTCACGAGCCGCCTTGCCCTTGACCGACGGTGCCGCTTGCCGCCATGGGCCATTTCGCGCCGCCGCGTAGAACCCGCCGTGAGAACGGCATAGCGCGTCGGCTCGGTCCGTCGGGGGTCTTCGCGCGAGGCAAGACCGCGATCGGGCGTTGGAAGGCGAAATGCTCTGGCTGGCTGCGCCGAAAAGCCGAAACGCTCCTGCTGCTCGCCACGCTCGGGGCGGTTGCCCTGTGGCTTGTCTTCTGGTTCGGGCCATGAACACGTGCATGCGAAGACTTCGGGTAGGGTGGAGCAGTCGCACGGAATTGGGCTCAGGCTCCGAGGGGGGCGCGGGGAGGGCCGAGGTTGCAAGCGAGAGGTTCTTCAGGGCGATCGCGTCACGCGATTCAGGCCCCCGTCACTCGGCATTTCCCCGATCTTGTCCATGGGAGGAACGGCGCCGCCCAGCACCTGATTCAGCGTCATATGGTTCTGCAGCAAGGCCAGGCGAATCGACGCATGAGCCACTTCTGCCACGCGCCTGCGCTCCTGCGCATCGAGCCAGGCGCGCAGGGCAACCTGCCCCTTGCGATATCGAACTTCGTAGAGCATCTCGCTCTCGGTTGCTTCGTCGCGGGCGCGCCGGCGCGCGAGCGCCTGCAGTGACAGCTGCGTGCGCGCTGAAAGCGCCCGCTCGACTTCTGCGAGCGCCGCGTAGAGCGATTTCCTGAAACTCAGGATCGCTTCCTCGTGGCGTGTCCGGGCGACGGCATTGCTCAGTTGCATCCCGCGCACGTTGAGGAAGGGCAGCGCCATCTCGGAACCCAAGGTGGCGACCGGATTGCGCAGCACTTCCAGCAGCGACGCGCTGGACGTTCCCAGGCTGCCCGTGAGCGAGAACGTCGGATAAAAGCGCGCGGCTGTGGCATCGCGGCTGGCCAGCGAGGCGCGCAGGCGGAGCTCGGCTGCGCGCAGGTCGGGGCGCCGTCCGAGCAACTCTGCGGGGAGGCCTGCACCGACAGGCGCGGGCATTGCGTCTGGCAAATGCAGGGGTTCCGGACCGGGCGGCAGCGACCCGTCGAACAAGACCATCAGCGCCTGACGCAGTTCGTTGCTTGTCTGTACGAGCTGGCTCAGCAGGGCTTGCTGCTCAGCCACCGATTGCTCGGCTTCGCGCAGTTCGAGGCGGGAGACCGAGCCTGCCCGGTACTGCGCGTCGATCAGCTCGCGTGTGCGATGGCTGTACGCCAGGCTCTGCCTTGCGGACGCGATGCGCTCGTTGGCAAATCCGATTTGCCAGTACAGGTTCGCGACTGCCGCGACGAGGGACAGGGCGATCGCCTCGCGATCCTGCGCGCTGGCCCGTGCCTCGAAGCTGGCCGCATCCCGCTGCGCACCGAGGCGATCGAACAGATCGATCTCCCAGCGCACGCCGATCTGGGCATTGACGGTCTCGTTGGTGCGTCGGTTCTCTCCCGACAAAGCGCGGTTTGCGCTGCTCGAAAGGGCACCTTCCCACACCGGCCGCAGGGCATTGCCGGCCAGTTGCGCTTCCAGCGAGGCGCGGCGCGCCCGGACGCCTGCGATTGCCAGGTCGGGATTGTGCTGGAGCGCCAGATCGATCCATCCGTTGAGTTGCGGGTCGTCGAATGAGCGCCACCATGCCTCATTGCGCGGGACACCGGCGGCGATATCCGAGTGTTCGAAGTGCGCCGGCAGGGGCACGGCCGGTTCCTGGTAGGGCGTGCGGGCGAGGGCCGCGCAACCTGCAAGGACCAGCAAGACGCTCACCGCCGCCGCGGCAGTCATGCTCCTCTTGGCGCGGCATGGGATGGGAAAACGCATCAGTCCCTCGCCAGCGCTTGGACCGGATCCAGCCGGGCCGCATTGCGCGCCGGCAGGAAACCAAAGGTGATCCCGATCAGGGAGGAGCAGGCGACAGCCAGCACGATGGAAGCGATGGAGAAGGACATCTGGAGGCCGAGTCCCATCAAGTCGGCCGCCAGGCCCAGGCCCAACGCAATCAGCACGCCCAGGACGCCGCCGATGAGGCATACCAGCATCGCCTCGATCAGAAACTGCTGAAGGATGTCGGATTGACGGGCACCGATCGCCATGCGCACGCCGATTTCCTGAGTGCGCTCGGTCACGGACACCAGCATGATGTTCATCACGCCGATGCCACCGACAAGCAACGCGATCATGGCGATGCCTGAGATCAACACGGTGAGCGTGGTGCTGGTGCGGGTGACGGCCTGTCGGATCTGGTCGGAGCTGAAGATGAAGAAGTCCTTTCGGCCGTGTCGCTCGCTCAGCATCGCGGTCACTGCCTGCTGCACGGCCTGGCTGGAGACGGCGTCGCGCACGCGCAGGCTGATGCTGTCGAGATGGGATTGTCCGGACAGGCGCGTTGCCACCGCCGCATAGGGTACGTAGAAGGTCGGGGTGGAAGTGTTGGAGCTGCTTTGCACAGGCTGGAGCACTCCGATGATTTCGACCGGCATGTTGCCCAGCAGCACGATCTCGCCGATGGCCCGGGTCGCGGACTTGAACAGGGTCGTGGCCGCTTTCGGATCGATCACGGCGACCTGGCCGTGACGTTCGATGTCGAGGGCATCGAAGAAGCGGCCCGATGCAAGCTTCAGCCCACGCACGCGGAAATGCCCGGCACCCACGCCAGTGACCTGGCCGGCGACCGCGAGCTCGCGATAAAGCGCGGTGACGTTGATCGAGAGGTTCGGCGTGGCACTGTCCACGTAGGGCTGATCGGCAAGTGCCTCTGCATCGGCGGCGACCAACGTCTCGATCGCCGCGGCATGGGTGTCGCCAAAATCCTTGCCGGGGAAGACATCGAGCGTGTTGGTCCCCAGTTCGCGCACCTGCGCCATCACCTGTGCCTGCGCGCCCCTGCCGAGCGCCACCACGGAGACGACCGCCGCGATGCCGATGATGATGCTGAGCATGGTGAGGAAGGTGCGCAGCCGGTGCGCGTTCATTGCCCGAAGGGCCATACGGAACGCCTGAGCGAAACGATCCGCGCCCGCTCGCATCAAGGCGGCGGCGGGCGAGGGCGAAGCCAGCCCCGGGGGCTTCGATGCGGTGCGGGCTGCGGTTTGCCGGTCGGCGACGATGACACCATCGCTGATCTCTATCACCCGTGCGGCATGAGATGCGACCGACATGTCGTGGGTGACAAGGATGATCGTGTGGCCATCGGCGTGCAATTCCTGCAGGATGCGCATGACCTCTTCGCCACTGGCGCTGTCGAGTGCGCCCGTCGGTTCATCGGCCAGGATGACTGCGCCCCCGTTCATCAGCGCGCGTGCAATGGAAACGCGCTGCTGCTGGCCGCCCGAGAGCTGGCTTGGGCGGTGGTTCATGCGCTCCTGCAGGCCGAGGCGCGTGAGCAGCGACTGCGCGCGTGCCTGACGCGCCGAGGCGGCCAGCCCGGTGTAGATCGCCGGCAGCTCGACGTTCGCTGCGGCGCAGAGATCCGTGAGCAGCTGATAGCGCTGGAAGATGAAGCCGAAGTGCTCGCGCCGAAGGGCGGCCAGCTCGTCGGGGCCTAGCTCCCCTGTTTCCGTGCCGGCGACCCTGTAGCTGCCTGCCGTGGGTCGATCGAGGCAGCCGAGGATGTTCATCAGGGTCGATTTGCCCGACCCGGACGCGCCGACGATGGCCACCATCTCTCCCGCGTCGATCTTCAGGTCGATGTCCTTCAGGATCACCACGGTGCCGTCCCCGGAAGGAAATTCCCGGCGCAGCGCGCGCAACTCCAACAGCGGCTGGCCCATGCTCAGAACCCCAGCAGCCCTGCGCCACCCGGCGCCGTGGTGGGCACCGTCTCGCCGATCAGCACGGCGTCGCCGGATTGGAGGCCGGACAGGACCTGTGCAGTCGCGTTGGTCCGCACGCCAATGCGCACCTGGCGCACCGAGACCCGTCCCCGCGGGTCGACCACGCGCACCGTGTACGCGTCATGTGCATCGCGCTCGCCCAGCGCGGCGGTGGGAACCAGCAGCGTCTGCCTGAGATGGGAGATCAGCACGGAGACCTGCGCGGTCATGGAGGGGCGCAGCTGGCCCTTCGGATTGGGGACGTCGAAGACGGCGTTGTAGTAGATCGCGCGCGAGGAGGTCGGCGTGCCCGATGAGCCCCCTGCGCCGGCTGAACCTGCGCCGCCCACCTCGTTCACGATGGACGTGGGTGCGATCTCGACCCGCTCGATCTGCGCGACGTACTTGTCCCGCTTGTCACCCAGGGTGGTGAAGGTTACCTGCTGGCCACGCTCGACCTTCTGTACGTCGGCTTCTGCGATTTCGGCGCGCACCGTCATGACGTCCAGCTTGGCGAGCATGACGATCGTGGGCGTTGTCTGAAAGGAATTGAGCGTCTGGCCCTGCTTGGTGACGATGGCCACGACGACGCCATCCATCGGGGCCAAGATGCGGGTGTATCCAAGGTTGATGCGTGCGGTCTCGATCTGGGTGTGCGCCTGTTCGATCTGGGCCTCCAGCGAGCGGGCCTCGGCGCGTGCGGCTTCCAATGCTGCCTTGGCGGCCTCCTGGTCGGACCTGGCCGTGGCTTCTGCCGCGAGCAAGGCCTCCTGGCGCTCGAAGGCGAGTTCAGCCTGCGCCAGGGCCGCGCGCCTTGCGGCCAGCTGCGCCTGCAGCGAGGTCGCTGCGGCCTGCGCGTTGCGCATCGAGATCCGCTGCGGCTGGTCGTCAACCTCTGCGATGAGATCGCCGGTCTTCACCGGCTGTCCCAGCGCCACATGCAGTCGCTTGACCTGCCCGGAAACCTGAGCGCCGACGGCGACCAGTTCCTTGGGGTGCAATCGGCCTACGGCCAGTACCGTCTGCTCCAAATCACCGACGGTCACGCTCGCCGTGGCCAGCTCGGGGCCCGAGTTCGGCTCCGCAACGCCTATCCAGATTCCCGTGACCGCCGCTGCGAGGAGCAGGCCGAGCAGCGCATATCGTCGAAACACCAACCTCATTCATCCCCTTTTGAAACCGATCGAATCCTTGCTCCGCGCAGATCACCGACGAGAGGTGAATGTTGCGCGGACCTGTTCAGAATCCTTGGGGTCTTCATGGAGAACGTGTCGAGACGGCATCGCACGTGGCGACGAGGCAGGTCCGGCATGCGCGAAGCCGTGCCTCCATTTGCTCACTGCCGTGCGGTGTCGGCACTGCCTTGAACCATGCAGCAGCGTCGAAGTGAAGTGCGCGGAAGTAGCGCACCCAGGCGGGGGGGGGCCCCGTGGCGCAGGCTTGGTTCAGAGGAGTTGGCAACTTCGCTGCGCGAGGCACCGAGGATGAGCCCCTCGGTACAGTTGCTTGCCAATCACACGACGTCGATCACGCCCGGCAGCACGCGTTCGTAGCGCTTCATCTTCGCGGGCTCGATGCCGAGCCATCCCGCAATCTGCTCTGGCGCCGTCCCTCGTCGCAACTGCCGAAGAGCGAACGTGTGTCGCAAGCGGAAGGACCCTCCTTCGCGTGAGTCGGCCCCGGCTTCCTCGAGCACTCGCTTCGCGCACTCGTACTGTGAGGGCTTTTGCCATTGTTTACCGGTGCGCGTGGAAGGGAACAGAAAGGCCCCTGCGATGCCAGTTTCGGCGCGCACGCTCAGCCAGTGCTGCAGCAACTCCGCGGCCCATGGCGCCACGGGCGTTTCGCGTGGTGGCGAATTGCCATTTCCGGGTACCTGGAGCTTCCACGGCCGTTCCCGCACGCGACCGCCTTGTGAGACGGGCGAGTCCAGCGTCAGGGCACGGACATCGCCGGGCGTGAGGCCGGCGCCGAGCTGCAAAGCCACCGAGGCGCGATTGCGCACTTCCTGCCAGGTCAGCGGCATTTGGGCATTGCGGGATTTTCCGGGCCGCGGCCGTGCGGTCGAGAGAAACGCAATGAGCTGCCGGGCCTCGCTCACTGAGAGGTAGTCAGGCAGGGGATCGGCATGTGCAGCGTCGGCATAGCGAATCTCAGGATTGGCCGCAATCCAGTCCGCCGCCGCCGAGTTGGCCATGGTGTCCGCTCGGGATGCATGGTGGCGCAGCACCCGGTCGATCAGCCGCATCAGCCGCAACGCGTAGCGCGGCGTCAAGGACAAATCGGAGGTCTTGCGTCCGAACCGGGCCGCTTGGAAGGCCTGCAGGTCAGCCAGGTCAAGGGTCGACAAAGTCACCGCAGGCGATTGCCCGAGACACCACATCGCGAACGCCTCCCACATGTCTTCGTAGACCGATACCGAGCCCTCGCGACGCAACAACCCCGAGCCGCGCTGGTCGCCAAGCCAAGCTTCGAAGGCTTCGCGGAAAGCGCTCACATGGCCTGAATCGGGCGACTCATCGAAAAGGGGCAATGTCGAATCGGATGCCATCGGCAGAGAAAACATACTAACGGCACGGATTATGACTGGGAGGCGGAGGTTTTGTGTGTTCCTCTGGCGGGAAACTGTTTGCCGTTAGTCTATTTATTGGGCTACGGAAAACCTTGTCCGCGGCAGGATCGTCGTAAATCAGGTTTCTTCCTCGCGGTCCTCCCGCAAGAGCTGGACGCCGAGCGCCTCTAGGGCAGCATGTCTTCTGCACGGTTGAAGGCCTCATACGCGCCGGCGGCCTCCAGATGCAAGGACGGGCCGTCGACCCAGGCTCTTCGGCCGCTTCGTCTCGCGCCTGCGGCCGCTCATGCGTCCCGAGCGATGCGCCGAGAAAACGCCCGCCGCATGGACGGTGCAGAGGTATGTCGTCTTGGCTTCAGCGCGGTCGACAAAGCACCCAGACTTGAATGCTGGAGGACCGATTGGAAGATCGGCCCGTTGCCTCGGTCACGGCAGGAATCCAGCGACTGCGCCTGCCAGTGCTCAGCGACGGGACTTCTGAGGCTTTCAGCGCTGAACGGGGGGCAAGCAACCCCGACGCAGGTGGTAGGCTAGTCGATCAACAACTTGCGTCGGATCGAATTCATGAGTTTGGCGGCGGGGGCTGCAGCAGCGGACTTGGCCCAGCGGCAGCGCGACCGCCTGCCATTGGCCATGCAGCGTGCACAGGAGAAGCTTGCCTGTCTTGCGCCCTCCGGGGAGGCCACACCTTTGCTGAAGGCCTCCCAAAAAGCAAAGACGGTGGCACAGCGGGTGATCTAGCTGCAGCGAGCTGCATCGGCCTGGGCTCGACCGATGGAGGCACTCTCAGCTTGCCGAGCAGGGTGCAGTCATTGCTGCCAGATCCCGGTGACGATCTCTCTGATCGAGGCCCGTCTGCTGGGTCGCGCCAGCGGCAGGGCGCCGAGCGTGCCAAGACGCAGCCTGCGCGTCGCAGACCACGCGCAGGCCGAAAACCTGTCCGAGATGGAACGGCAGTTGCAAACGGGTCCGCTGACGCCTTGCCCGTTTCTTCGTGCAGACCGTTGCACCGTCTACGAGGCTCGCCCGGTGGCATGCCGCACCTTGCTCAACCTGGATGACGACGATCTGCTGTGCCGGCATTCGGGCGGAGGGAGCTCCCAGGTTCCCTATGCCGACGCCACAAAGCTCAAGGCCTTTGCACTGATGGCGCAGGCTGACACGCAATACGCGGATATTCGGGACTTCTTTCCAAGCATGCGGGATGGACTCTAGCCCTCTCCACGGTGCGTGCTTGGGAGGAAGAAACAGACAGGCAAAGCTCGGGATGCGCAGCTGGAATCGGCACCCGGCCCTTTTTGCAAGGCCCTGCTTGCTGAACGCAGGCGCGCGGGGCCTTCACAGGTTCGCGCCGGACTGATTGCGGGCGTCCGCATCATTGGCTTGCAGCAGGCCGAGTTTGCGCAGTGTCCGGTGGAAGTTGCTGCGGTCCATCCCAGCTTCACGCGCGGCGTTGGCCAGGTGACCCTGATGCCGCGTCAACATCTCATCGAGCCAGGCTCGCTGGAACGCCAGCGTGGCTTCACGCAATGTGCTGCGCACCGCAACCGCAGGGACCTGGCCCTCTGCCGGTAAGGACACGGCCTTCCTCCTCAGGTCAGCCGGAGCGCCAACTGCGGAGCTCTCCAACGCCAGGTGGCGTGGTTCGATGGCCGTCCAGCGTGCCCCGCGGGGCTGCTCCCTGACGGCCCGCAGTGATGCGCGGCTGATCACATGCTCAAGCTCGCGCACGTTGCCTGGCCAGACGTGCGCCAACAAGGCAGACTTCGACGCCGGCGAGAGCCGTAGATTGCGCGCGCCCAAGCGATGCTGGTTTTCCTCGAGGAAGCCGCCGGCGAGCGCGAGCACATCGCGTCCCCGTTCGCGCAGCGGCGCGACGACCAGCGGATAGACCGAAAGCCGGTGGTAGAGATCCGCGCGAAACCGTCCCTGCGCGATCGCCGCGGGCAAGTCACGGTTGGTGGCCGCAATCACGCGGACGTCGACCTTCAATGTGCGATCGCTCCCCGGGCGCTGCACTTCACCGCTTTGCAGCACGCGCAGCAGCTTGGCTTGCACGCTCAGCGGCAATTCTCCGACCTCGTCCAGAAAGAGCGTGCCACCGTCCGCGATCTCGAACTTGCCATCGCGGTCGTGCATGGCGCCCGTGAACGCGCCGCGCTTGTGGCCGAAGAGCTCGCTGTCCGCCAGCGCCTCGGGCAGTGCTGCACAGTTGACCTGCACGAGCGGCTGCTCGCTGCGACGCGAGCGCGCGTGCAGGCGTTGCGCCACCAGGTCCTTGCCCACGCCCGTCTCGCCCAGCAGCAGCACCGTCAGGTCAGACACGGCGACCGTCTCGATCTCGCTGTAAAGCTGCTTCATGGCCGCGCTGCTGCCCAGCAATTCGCGCGGTGCGCCGCGCCCAGCGCGCAGGGCGTGAGCCACGGCCTGCTCGCGCGCGGCGCGAGCTTCCATCTCGCGGATCGTCTGGACGGCCTCCACGCCCGCTTCCACGAGTGCCACGAGCGCCTCGACCTGGGCCGGGCTCACCGCGTTGAACGTGTGCGGCTCGAGGGCGTCGAGCGTGAGCAAGCCCCATGGGATGCCACGCAGACGCAGCGGTGCGCCCATGCAGTCATGCACCGGCAGGATGCCAGGCTGCCCCACGATCAGGCCATCGTAAGGGTCCGGCAAGCCGCAGTCATGGGCGAACCGCAGGCCTCGCGGACTGTCGAGCAGACGCGCAAAACGCGGGTGGGCAGCCACCGGGAACTGGCGTCCGAGTGTCTCGTCGCTCAAGCCGTCCACGGCCATCGGCCGGAGAACATCGCCTTCGAGTTGCAAGAGAGCAGCCGCATCGCATTGAACGAGTCCGCGCGCCGCGGCCAGAAGCGATCGGTATCTGCTCGCTTCAGCCGCCGAAGGCGGAAGGTCATGGGTCAAACTGACATCATTTGTGGTCATAAATACAACTGCTTGATGTTGTCAATTTGACCATTGCAAAAAAATCACCAATGGCGACAGGGACTTGGCTCATGGTTGTCGCTGGCACAGATCGTGAGATGTCGACACCGCCAACATCAATTCGGAAAAGCCATGAACCCGCAAACCATCGCCATCGTCAAGTCCACCGTGCCTGCGCTTCAGGCGCACGGCGAGGCCATTACCCGCCACTTCTACCGCCTCATGCTCGAGGGGCATCCTCAGCTGAAGGCATTCTTCAACGAAGCCCACCAAGCGGCCGGCAGCCAGGCTCGGGCGCTGGCAGGTGCGGTCGTCGCCTATGGAGCACACATCGACCGTCTGGAAGCCATTGGCGATGCGCTGCCGCGCATCATCCAGAAGCATGCGGCACTCGGCGTGCTGCCCGAGCACTACCCCATCGTCGGCAGCTACCTGCTGCGTGCCATCAAGGATGTGCTGGGCGCCGCCGCCACCGATGAAGTCATTGCCGCCTGGGGCGAGGCCTACGGCGCACTGGCCGACCTGCTGATTGCCGCCGAGGAAAAGGTCTACAGCACCAACGCAGCACAACCCGGAGGCTGGCGCGGAACGCGCGAGTTCCGCGTCGCGCGTCGCGAGGATGAAAGCGATGTCATCACGTCGTTCTACCTGGAGCCCACCGACGGCGGCGCGCTGCTCGCGTTCTCGCCTGGCCAGTACATCACGCTCGTGCTGGACATCGACGGCCAGCCGGTGCGACGCAACTATTCGCTGTCCGACGCGCCAGGCAAGCCGTGGTACCGCATCAGCGTCAAGAAGGAGGAGGGGGGCCGGGCTTCGAACTGGCTGCACAGCACTGCGACCGTCGGCGCGCGACTGCAGGTCCAAGCGCCGTGCGGCGACTTCGTGCTGCACCCCGCAGGAGAACAAACCCGTCCGCTGGTGCTGGTCACCGGGGGCGTGGGCATCACGCCGGCGATGAGCATGCTGGAATCCATGGCGCACACGGGTCGGCCGGTGCATTTCGTGCATGCGGCCCGTCACGGCGGCGCCCACGCCTTCCGCGCACGCGTGGATGCTCTGGCTGCGACGCATGCGAACGTGAAGCCGCTGTACGTCTACGACACGCCGCGCGCCGCCGACCGGCCACATGCAATCGGCTTCGTGAACCGAGAACTTCTGGCCCAGCTGCTGCCATCCGACCGCGACGTGGACCTGTATTTTCTCGGACCCAAGCCCTTCATGAAGGCCGTCTATGCCGACGGGCTGGCGCTTGGCATACCGAAGCAGCAGTTGCGCTACGAGTTCTTCGGCCCGCTGGAAACGCTCGAGTCCTAGGACACACGCGAGGCTCACGCATCGCCACCCGTCAGGTGGCCCGCGACGGCCGCAGGACGATCCGCAGCGCCCTCGCCTCGACAGGGCGCTGCCTCCGGAAAGGAAGAACGTTTCAGGGGATCTGGCTGTCAGTGGGGAGGGCGGACGTCGGAACAAGGTCACTGGATCTCGAGCGCGACTGGGACCAGAGCTTGCAGAAAAAGGATTCCAGGGCCCTGTTGAGAACGCTGGGTCGAATGCGGACCGACGGTGGACTCGATCATCGCGGACCTGCCGCAGTGCGCGCTCGAGACCCAGACCGTGTCGGGCTCGACAAGCACCACCTTGGCATCGCAATCGCTGTGCGACGCGCACATCAGGGAAGCCGCGCTTGATCACACTCGCCTCCCTGCGCGCGCTGGCAGTCGCGATGATGGAGATCTTGGGCGGTCGCTTGCCCAGGATCCGCGACACGTGGTCCGGGTCGAGCAGCCTGCCAGTCACGATGTAAATGGAACCGGTGACGCGCGCGATCTGGGACAGTCGCACTCCCCAACTGCAAGTGCCCATTGAGATCCTCGCGTCGCCGCAGGAAAAAGCAAACCCGCTGCCGTCGTCACGAAAAACCTTTTCAACTCGCCGCCGAAGAATTCGGCTCGCAAGGAAACCCTCACCTTCGACCGCGGCTATGCCGAATCGCTTTCACCGCTCAGCGCACGGTGCAAATCGCACACCGAGCCGAGGTCTTGAGCACGGGCGGGCGGAGTCCCCCCGGCACGCGAGATTGCGCTGGATGCGGTGCTGCAAGAAATCACGCGCCTTCTGTTCACACCTCCGACCGCATCGTTAGGCCACCAACGTGCCTGAATCCATCGCCGCTCCCGTGTACGGCAAACAGATGCGCACTTCTGCGCCGCCACCGGCGCGTGCTGAAGCGCTCGCGTGGCCGCCATGGGCCCTGCAGATCGCCTGCACGACCGACAGGCCCAGGCCGGTTCCGCCGGCGTGCCGCGAGCGAGACTGCTCGCTGCGCCAGAAGCGCTCGAAGAAGCGCGAGAAGTCCTTGTCATCGGATGAAACACCTGTGCCCCGGTCGCGAACGATCAATTCAACGCCCAGGTCTCGCTCCACAAGGTCAATCTCCACGATGCCCCCGTCACCTGCGTAGCGCACCGCGTTGTCGATGAGGGCCGACAGAGCCTGACCGAGCCGCGTCCTGTCCGCGCGCAGCGTCTGCCTGGCCTCGACATGGTTGACGGCCCGCACGCTGCGCGCCTGCAAGGCGGGGCTGGCCCAATGGATTCTTTCATCGACGAATTGCCGCGCGGCGAACTCGCTGATCTCCAGATGCAGTCGGCCACCCTGCGCGAGCGAAAGAACCTGCAGGTCACCGATGATGCGCTGGATCTGCTCCAACTGATCCAGGACCGTGGCGATCTGGCCCTCTTCGTACGGGAACACCCGATCCAGAATGCCCTGCAGTCGTCCCATCGCCGCAGTCAAAGGCGTGCGAAGTTCATGCGCGATGGCCGCACTCGAATCGTGGAGCTCCCTGTCGTACGCCTCCAAGCGCTGCGCCATCTTGTTGAAGTGCATCGCGAGGCGCTGGAGTTCAGCAGGCGCCGCTTCGAGCACCGGTGCCCGCGCCGAGAAGCGTCCCGTCGCCACCGACTCTGCAGCGGCGACCACGTGCGAGACCGGCCGAACGATGCGGCGCGCCAGAATCAGGCCGAACGCCACCACGAAGGGAACGATGGCCAGGCTCAACAGCGCCTGCACGATCAGATCCTCGGTATCGGACGGCGGCGCGAAAATCTCACCGTACATGGCATAGATTTCCTGCAACCGCTTTGCGTTCTTTTCCGGCTCAATCTCAAGACGCCGCATCTCTGCGGCCACCGCGGGCGGCAGTTTGGACTCAGCCTTTGCTTCCAGGTAGTTGTAGCGCCCCCACATCCCGGCCT
Source organism: Variovorax sp. 278MFTsu5.1 (assembly GCF_048305045.1). Classification (NCBI taxonomy): domain Bacteria; kingdom Pseudomonadati; phylum Pseudomonadota; class Betaproteobacteria; order Burkholderiales; family Comamonadaceae; genus Variovorax; species Variovorax sp. 278MFTsu5.1. Next base: position 378,806 of record NZ_CP157623.1, on the reverse strand, counting down.
GCACCGCTGCGGTCGCGGCAATGGCCAAGACGACCATCCGCCAAGTGAGCCACGCCCAAAGTGATCGACGCGAGCGCATCGCTACGAACCGCCCAGGCGATAGCCGACGCCTCGCACGGCGAGAGGGATGCCCGTGACACCGCGCTCCTCCAGCTTGCGCCGCAGGTTGTGCACGTGCGTGTCGACCACCCGCTCGAGCGCGTCGCTTTCGGGCAGGCAGGCTTGCAGCAGTTCGAACCGAGTGAAGGCCTTGCGCGGATGCCGCATCATGGTCGACAGCAGCTTGAATTCGGTGATGGTCAATTCAAGCGGATTGGCATCACCGTCGACGTGCACCGTCACGGCATCGAGATCGAGTTCGAGCGCCCCATGAGAAAGCCGGGACTTCGCAGCGAACGACGAAGCCCGCGAACGCCGAAGAACCACCTGCACGCGTGCGACGACCTCCTTCGGGTTGAAGGGCTTGACCACATAGTCGTCCGCACCGTAGCGCAGCGCGCCGAGCTTTTCGGCTTCGTCATTGATGGCCGTCACCATGATGACCGGGACATCGCTCGCGCGGCGCATGGCGGCCAGGACCTCACTGCCACTCAGTCGCGGCAACATGTAGTCCAACAGCACCAGCGCCGGCTGCCACTGCCCGAACATCCGCAGCGCCTCCTCACCGTCACGGCTGTGCGCCGTTTGGAACCCTTCACGCTGCAGGTAGGCAGAAAGCACCTCGGCAATCTGCGGGTCGTCTTCAACAATCAGGATACGTTCGTCGGCCATAAGGGATTCAATGTGCGCCGCCGCTGAAGGGCAATGGCGCCCCGACCTGGGCGGAACAGGGTGCCCGCGGCGGGTGCGCATTATGCGGCGCCTTCGTTCGATTTCGGCCTCCTAAACACCGCCTTCTTGTCATGGGAATCCGCATCGCGCAACGACCATTCGGCACGGCGCGGATCTTGATCAAATCTTGGCAATTCGTTGAGCGATCCTTCATGCGACAACGAAAGAATGAGGAGGGGATCCACGCCAAGCACCACAACATCAGGCACTCGCTGAACACAACCTCTCAGCCTCCCACCGACACCCATTCCAGTCGCAGCGAGCCTGTGCCGTCCGCGATCGTGCACTGGACGCCGCCATCTCTGAATGCATCGCTTTTGAACACACATTCGACCTTCTCTGCTGAAACTCGGCGCTTGCTCAGGCCCTTCGCCTACGCGATCGTCCTGGCGACGCTGTTGGGATGCGTGAGTGGCATGGCCACCGCGTTGCTGCTGGAGCAGATCAACAGTGCCATGCATGGCAACGCGGCCATCGAGCGCTCCGCTGCGGTGGGATTGGCTGCGTTGGGGCTGTTCTCGGTCGGTGGGCACGCATTGGCGGGCATCGTCAACAGCTTCACAGGGCAAAGGGTCGTCGCAGCGCTGCGCAAGGATGTCTCGCTCCGAATCCTGCACGCGCCTGTCGCCTCGATCGAGCGCATGAAGAGCCACCGGCTGCAGGCGATCCTCAACGAGGACATCAACACCATCAGCACATTCACTTCGGAGTTCGCGGGCCATGCGGCGGCGTTTGCGGTCACCGCTGGCTGTGCGATCTACTTGCTGAAGCTCTCTCCCGTCCTCTTCATGTTGAGTGCTGCGGCGATCGGCGTCGGCGTCGTGCTTACCTATGTGACGGCCAAGATCTGGATTTAGGAACCGCCGTGACGATGTCACACCGTCGACCTCAGCCCCTTGCGGCGATCCGGGAATGCCCCCGATCATGTGTCAATGTGCTGCACATACTCAGCACTCCTTAAGACAAGAGATGGAGCCGGCCATGAATCGAAGCAAGCTCGCGCGTTGGCTGGCAGCCATGGCGATCACGGCATCGGCAACGAGCCATGCCTTTGCCATCGAGGTGATGGTCGTTCAGGTAGCCCCGATGCGCGGCCTGGAGGCCAAGCAGGGCCAGGGCTATGCGGCCGGCATGCGCCTGGCTTTCGACGCGGCGAACCGCAAGGGCGGCGTGAACGGCCACACCTTCGCGCTGGCGACGGAGGACGACGGCAGCCGGCCCGAATCCACCGTCGAGCAGACCCGCAAGCTGCTCATCGAGAAGCGGCCGCTGGTACTGGCCGGCTACTTCGGCAGCCAGAATCTGCGCGAGCTGCTGGCCACGCGGCTGCTGGAACAGCAGCGCGTCGCGCTGGTGGGCTACCGCACCACCGATATCGCGCCCGCGCACGCGCAGCTCTTCAACGTGCGCGCCGACATCCCGAGCGAGCTGGCCAAGCTCACCTCGCAGCTGTCGACGGTGGGCATCAGCAAGCTGGGCCTGCTCTACGAAGCCGGCCCCGGAAGCGACGCCATCGTCGCGGCGGCCGACCAGGCAGCGGCGCAGGCCAAGGTCCGCTTCGTGACGCGTGCTTCCTACACCGGCAGCAGCCGGGGCGCGAACACGTCCATCTCAGAAGCGGTGCGGGTGTTCACCAAGGCCACGCCGCAAGCCATCATCCTGGTGGCCAATGGCGCACCGACCGCGGCCTTCATCGAGGCCTACCGGGTCAGCGGCGGCACGGCGCAGCTCTTCGCGTATTCGGGTGCGGACATCGAGCAGCTGTCACAGCGCCTGGGCGAGGACCACCTCAAGGGCGTGGTGATCTCCCAGGTCACGCCGAACCCCTACAAGAGCACCAGTCGGCTGCAGCGCGAGTTCACCGAGGCCGCCAGCCAGCACAAGCCCAAGGAACCGAAGAGCTACTTGATGATGGAGGGCTACATCGCCGGTCGCGTGATCGTGGAGGCCGTGCAGCGCCAAGGCCGCACGCCCACGCGCGAGGGAACGATCGCCACGCTGAACGCGATGAGCGACTACGACCTCGGGGACTACCTCATCGGCTTCGGCGGCGGCGAGCGCAACGGCTCGAAGTTCGTCGAGCTTTCGATCGTGAACGGAAGTGGCAAGGTTCAGCAGTGACACACGCCGCTTCCGAGAGCGCCAGTGTTTCTCGCGATCTTCGAGCACTGCGATCGCCACAAGGAGCTCAAGAAATACCAGCGCGAGTCCGACTGAGGCGCGGGCGCAACGGCTGTGCGGCGGGTCCTACGAGCGAAGAGGGGGCGCTTCCCGTTCGCGGCTTGCGCCCCCGCATTCACCATTCGTCCCGGTGGAGCGATCCATCCCCGCTTTTCCTCCCTGAGCGGGTGCTTGATGCGTAACTGCATCGGCTTGCGGCCCGGCGTCTTGCCGGGCTTCTTTTTTTCCGGGTGCGGCCATACGCGCCTGCGCTGAGCGCGACGTCCTACCGCGAAGCGCCGCCGCCGCGCGCGAAATCTCGCCTCATGTCGGGGCACAGCAGGTCCCGCAAGGGCTCGGCATGGAATTGCCCGCGCCGCTGCCGCGCGTGCTGGACGTGCCGACCGCGCCCGAGGTCGACCGCTCGCCCGCGCTTTCGCTGCTGACACGGCCGGGCGACGGAGGCATCCGCACGCGCAAGATCGCGATCTTGGTCGCCGACGGGATCGAGGGCGCACCGATCGCCGTGCTGGTGTCGGCGCTGGTGGACGCGGGGGCCGTGCCGCGGCTGGTGGGATCGCGCCTGGGCCGCTGCACGGCGGCGGACGGTACGGCCTTCGAGGCGGACGCCAGCATGGAGAACAGCCCCAATGTCCTCTTCGATGCGCTGGTGCTGCCGGACGGCCTCGCGGCCCTGGAGTCGCTGACGCAGGATGGCCACACGATGGAGTTCGTGAAGGAGCAGTACCGGCACTGCAAGACCATCCTGGCCTTCGGCGCCTCGCAGGCGCTGCTGGCGGAGGCGAGCATTCCGATGACCTTGCCCGATGGCTCGCCCGATCCGGGCCTGATCCTCGCCGAGGCGAAGGATGCCGCCGATGCGAGCCGGGCATTCATCGCCGCCGCGGGCATGCACCGGCACCTCGAGCGCGAAACCGATCCACCGATGGTGTGACTGCGGCCCCGGGCAACGCCACCGCGCCGGCGAGCGCGGACACGCCCGGACACGCCTCCTCCGCGCGCCTAATGCGCCTGGCACCGGGGCGGCTCGCGATCGGGACGCCCGCTCAGCGAGGGGGATTGAACGGGATCTCGCGCGGCATGGCGCGACGCCCGCGCAACAGCGCCATGCGCCCCTCGGGCGTGATGCTGGTGACGATCGCACGTGGAATGAATCGCTCGCCGGTGCGCAGAACCACCGGCGGCTCGGTGAGCGCCTCCAGCAGCGAGGCACTGCGCAGCGCGAGGATGCAGTCGATCTCCTCGCGCTTGGAGCACACGGCTGGCAGTTGCAGCCGCGACAGCATCTCGAGCTGCTCGAGGTAACTGGCCGCGCGCAACTGGCGTGCGGTAAGTGTTTTTCGCCTCATGGATGGGAGTTCACAGTTCGGGTTTCATCCTTGCGTTTCCGTCACCATCGACAGCCTGCCTGTGCGGGAACGGCGGTCGCCGGAGACGGCGTGCGCACGTAATTGCGTGCCGGCCTAGGTTGCGTCAGTTTGTCGAAAAGTGAGAAGCACACTAGCGCACATTAAGCAGTGTCGTATACGAACAAGGTAGAAGCAATTGCGACGCTAACCCGCGAGTCCTAGCGGCCCTGATGGATGGCGAGGCTACCGAGAAATTTGCATTCCCGATAGAAGCCATCCATTCGCCCGCTACATGCTAGGGAATCTGCTTTTCCTGACAGCGGAAAACGCCGCGGCGTTGCTTTCCATATTTCGTATCTTTTGTCCTACATATCCGCCCTTCGCTTCATGCAAATGTGAATATTTCCCATGGAGGGGCGATGAACGCGGAAATCCGATCCGGAAATATGGCCGAGGGACTAAGGGCCAACACACCCTATGCCTACCTGCTTGAACTGCTTCAAATGCGCCTGCCTGCGTATGTCGTAGACCGGCACGAGTTGAAGCTGGTTTCCTTGCTCAAAGCGACAGGGCTGATTGAGGCCGAGGTGTACACGTCGGGAAACCGAAAACCCTGCTACGGAGAAACCACGGCCGCAACAGTCCGCAGGATTACTGAGAACGGTTTGGAGGAGCTGGCCGATACGAGTCGTGATCTTCTAAGGTCAACGCGAAGGACAGTGGGCAACTTCCTCTCGCCGCTTGAATATCTGTGCCTCATCGCGGACTCTCCTTTCCCTCTTCGCATCGAAGGCGGAGCCTCGATCAGGAGCATCTTGGTACTCAAGGCGGCGGGTTTGATCGACGCGTCAATCAGCCCGATCTCCGAAGACTATCCGGATGTTCCCAGGCAGGCGCTCATCATTCGCATCACGGCTCTGGGGCGAGACGAAATTGCTCGACCAAGGTAAGCCGACAGGCACGAAGCTACACGACGACTAGATGGTGGCTGAGCATCCATCGGAGTGCTGAATTCCCCCGATCTCTGACCCTGCATTTCCACCGAATACCGACCCCATTTGGTGAGATCCAAGGCTTCACAATGGGATAAGTGCTTGGTGTTCTCCTTTTTATTTGGATGTGTGGATCCGCGGCAGACTGCGCCGCTGTTTCCGCGTTTTTGGTGGTTCGATACTCAGCATGGGATCACAATATCCCGCCGATGCTGCGCACCACTGCGAACAAGCTCTGGATGGTGCGCAGGTCGAGGCGCGCAAAGCGCTAGCGCGCCCAGAAGCCCAGCTTCAAGCTGAAGGGCAATGACACAGGCCGCACTTCGAAGCACAGAATGCGCAATTGGCGTCCAGCGCGAAGACTGTCTGAGAGCCCATGGCCGCTACAGGCGGACCCTGAGGGTAGGCGCACTGCGTGGACTTCGGATCCGCCGCCGCGTTGTAGACCGTCACCGGGAACTTCGCATCGGAGTCTTGCGCCGAGACGATCTCTCGCACGCCCTCGCCCCACATGGCGCAATGCATCGAGCGCAGAGCCTGCATCTCAATCATCAAGTCGACTTGGCCCAGCGCCGTAGCACGAGCGGATCCAGTCCAGGCCTTTGGGCGTGCACAGCTTCTGCGTTGCCATGTGCTCGAAGAAGTCCTGAAACGACTCATGCACGTCAGCGTGATTGCCGAGCACGAAAGCTTGGACTGCTTTCGCTCCCTGATCGTCGATGACGCCAAAGAGGTATTTCTCCACGTCGTCGTTGACGATCGGACCGAAGTGCATGGTGTACAGGTCGTACTCGACAAAGCAGTTCTTCGTCCCCCAATTCGTGAAGCGCCGTGCGAGACACCTGCAGACCATCGGGCAGCGCAGCGGCTTCAAGCCGCGCTGGTCACGCACACATTGCCTATGGCGCCAGGCAGGCCTGCTGGTGCCACGCAAGCGCATCGCCTCGGTGCGCCCGCGCATCTACACGCCGTTCAAGGCCAACATGGTCTGGGCCTATGACCTCGTTTTCGACACCACGGCCAGTGGTCAGCAGATCAAATGCCTGACCGTGGTGGACGAATACACCCGCGAGTGCCTGGCCATCGATGTGGCCGGGGCCATTCGGTCAAAACGGGTGATCGAGGTGCTGTCGCGCCTGGCGAGCCTGCACGGGGTCCCGCTGTTCATGCGCTCGGACAACGGGCCCGAGTTCGTCAGCCAAGCCATCCTGGAGTGGATCGCGCACGCCGGCATCGCCACCGTGCTCAGCGAGCCTGACAAGCCTTGGCAGAACGGCACCGACGAGAGGTTCAACGGCAAGTTCCGCGACGAGTGTCTCTCCATCGAGTGGTTCCGCTCGCGCCGCGAAGCCGCTGTCCTGATCGAAGCCTGGCGCAGTCACTACAACAAAGTACGTCCCCACAGCAGCCTGCAATACTTGACCCCGGCGAAGTTCAAACTCGAACTCCGCAAAGAACTGCAACCCACCATCTTCTAGGAAAAACTGTTTCGATTAAACCGAGCAGCTCAGAGGGCCCGAGATCCTGCATGATGGTGTTGATCGACTCCAGCGTCGAAAGGCTGGTGCGCGACGAGATCGGGATGTGGCTCGCTGCCTGCGAAATGTCTAGGCGCCGCGCTCGAAGAACGCCTGGTATTCGTTATCCGGCACGAAAAGGCCGCCCGTTGTCCAGATCAGGTGTGTCGCCTTCGGAAGACTTCCAGTGAGTCCGTGACGTGCGAGGTACTCGTTTCCAGGACCGGATGAAGTCAGCCATCGCGGGCCTTCAAAAGCAGCTGTTGCCGAAGGCTCGACACGGATCCCCTCCGTGATCGCCGCAGCGTGCAAGTTCTTGAAGAGCGCGTCGTCTTGCACCGTGAAGACGCCCCCAATTCCTGATCTCATCACTTCGACTGCGCGTGCTGACGCGCGCGGCACCGCGAGACCGTCAGCTTCCGTGGCGTTGTCCAGGCCGATGTCGTAGACGCTCGGGTTCGAGCCGCTTTCGTCGAGCAGCGAGAGAAGAAAGCAGGGCGAGGCCGTTGGCTCTGCAAAGAAGCAATGCACGTGCGGGCCGAATACATGGGAAAGACCGAACGCAATCCCCCCCGGTGCTCCCCCGACGCCACAGGGAAGATAGACAAAAAGTGGACGGTCCGCGTCGACGCGAATCCCAAGGCCGCTCAATTGAGTCCGGAGCTCACTCGCGGCGGTGCTATAGCCCATGAACAAGGAAAGCGATCCCTCGTCATCGACAAAATGGCAATTGGGATCGGCTGCGGCCGCCGTACGGCCGGCCTCTACAGCGGCGCCATAGTCGCCTTCGTGCTCTACGACTTGAACACCTCGCTTGCGCAGTCGATCCTTCTTCCAGCGCTTTGCATCCGCAGACATGTGAACAGTGGCCCCCAGGCCCAAGGCCGATGCGATCACACCAATGCTGAGGCCGAGGTTGCCCGTGGAACCAACTGCAACCCGATACTTGCCGAGCCTCTCGCGAATCGTCTCGAACGAAAGGTCGCCAATGCCGTCGAGCGTACCTGCTGAACTTTTTAGCAACTGCTTCTCAGCGAATTCCAGCACCTCGTGAATGCCGCCTCGGGCCTTGATGGAGCCCGCGACCGGCAGCGCATGGTCCGCCTTGATGAGTACGCGTCCCGATTCCACGGGGATGCCCAAGTGGCTTTGAAGAGCCGGAACCGGAAGGACGGCGGACTCAATTGCACCGCGCGTGTCCCGCAACTCCGGAAACATGTCCGTTAGAACGCGACTGAATCTTCGAAACCGGTCTTCTGCTGCGCGTACGTCTTCACGGCCAATTGGCCGGCCACCCCAAGTACTTCCCATGCGTCCGTTTTCTGCCCGGGCAGGGTTCGTCCAGAACACTGGTTTGCGCGTTCGAATGTTTTCGACCAATTCAGAATCGCGCTGCTTGTCATTGAATTTCATGATTGCTCGAACGGCTCCAGGTCCTGAAGAGGAAGGCCTATTTGTCGTGGCGACTTGCTAGAACCCATCATCCGCAAAGTGGTGATGGCGAAGGTGGAGTCGAGCAATGCGCTCACTCTCAACCCAACCACATCGCTGCCGCCTTGGCAGCGAGCATCACGACGGGAATGTTGGGGTTGGCGGAGACGAGGTTTGGCATGACCGATGCATCCGCCACGCTCAGTCCATCGAGGCCCCGGACACTCAGGTCCGGGTTCAGAACAGAGTCCGTTTCGTCCTTGCCCATCTTGCAGGTGCACGCAGGATGATATTGTTGGAACGCATGAGACCGGATGTATGCGTCGACCTCGGCGTTGTTCCGGAAAGGACGATCGGGCATGAGAGGGTTGCCTCGGAACGGAGAGAGTTCCGCTGACTCGAGCATGGCTTGAGCGCGCATCACGCCTTCCCGCAAGGTTTCAATGTCTCTCGGCTCGGACAGCGAGTTGTAGACAATGCGCGGCCGCTCGGTCGGATCTGTGGAACGAAGCAGGATTTCACCTCTGCTTTGCTGGCTCAGCAAATTCATCTTCACGCTGAGCGTGTCTTGATAGGGGCGCTTCAGCCCCGGGAACCAGACGTCGGCATAGGGCGGAGGTGTCTGCAGGTAGTACTGCAAGTCAGGCTGCGGCAAAGCCGAGTTTGATTTTGCGAAACCGAGTATGACGCCTGGCAGACGCGAAGCCGGGCCGCTGCGAAACGCCAGCCCCCGAAACATGCTGAAGACCGCTCGGTCCAATCTGAGCGATTGATGAAACGTCCCCGGCTGCTTCCGCTCCCACATGACTTCGACACCCAGATGGTCTTCCAGGCCTTGCCCCACAGGAAGGTTTACCAAGGGTGAAATGCCCATCGAGCGCAGGTGCGCCGCAGGCCCGATGCCCGAGAGCATCAGAAGATGCGGCGTATTGATGGCTCCCAGACTCAGCACAACCCGCCCGGCGCGCGCCGCTTGTTTTTGGCCCCTGGTAACGTATTCGGCACCGACGGCCCTCGTTTTGTCGAAGAGGATCTTTGTCGCCATCGATTCGACTTGGACGGTCAGGTTGGGGCGCTGGAGAACAGGGTGAAGAAACTCCCGCGCGGCCGAAGAGCGGCGCCCGTTTCTGATGGAGTACTGCACCGCACAAAAGCCTTCGGGGTGAGATGCGTTGTAGTCGTCAGTCCCATCGTAGCCAAGGGCACAAAGCGCATCGAACCATGCAGCGAAGACGGGATCATCAAGTCGTCCCAGTTGAGCGCCGATCTCTCCGACGCCGCCCCGGGTGGCGTTCTCCCCGTGCTCCCAAGCCTCGCATTCCTTGAAGAAGGGGGCAACATCCTCGAATCCCCAGCCATCAGCGCCAGCGGCGACCCAGCGTTCGTAGTCGCGGGGATGGCCGCGTGTATGCGCCATGTAGTTGATCGATGAGCCTCCCCCGATCACCTTGCCGTGGAGCACCTCATTGATGCGACCATTCAGGCCTTCGTCGGGGTCTGAGGTGTCCACCCATCGGTACTGCTTCTTGGCGGTCATCGGTTTGATGCCGACGGGAAGGCCGATCATCGGGTCCTTATCCCATCCGCCGGCCTCTAGAAGCAGGACACGCACGCTGGGGTCTCGAGACAGTCGATTTGCAAGCACACAGCCGGCGGAGCCGGCACCCACGATGACGAAGTCGAACGTTTGATTCATGACTCTTTCCGATTCGAAACCATTCGGTAGAGCTGTTGCCGTGCAGAAGGCGCAGCATGCCCGGAGCAGCCGCTCAAGTTCCTTCGAGGCATCGGCGCGTGCCCCGCGCGTAGCTGCCCCTGATTGCACAGCAGAGCCGCTAAAAGCTGTTGTTAGTCTACTATTAAAACTCTGAAACTGGATCGGCGGCGGCACGCGAGGCGACTGTAATCGGGGAAATATGAGGATTTTCCTGTTGATGGCCCGTTGCATCACCTCAGGAAAGCAACTAATATTAGATTAACAACGGCTTTCTGGCGCGGTAGCGGCGCTGTGACGGAACCGGTGCATTACTTTGGAGAATTGCTTATGGCGAGCGGTGGAGTCGGCGCGATCATGCAGGTCGCTTACCTGGTGGAGGACATCGACAAGGCCGTGACGCGCTGGACCGCCATGGGCGTAGGGCCCTTCTTTGTCGGCCGGCATCTGAAGTACGCGGTGCAAACGCATCGCGGCGAAGACATCTCCGCCGACATCAGTGCTGCGTTCGCATACGCCGGAGATCTCCAGATCGAACTCATGCAGCAGCACAACGATGCGCCGTCCTCGCTCACGGAGTTCAAGTCGGTGCACGGCTTTGGATCGCACCACCTCGGCATCCTGTCGAAAGACATCGACGCAGATGCGGCTGCATTTGTCGAACGCGGTTTGAAACCGATCAGTCGCTGGGTTTCAGTAATCGGTGTCGAAACGAGATTCTTCGAGGCGGAGCTGGATGGAGGCAGCGTCATCGAGTTGATCCAATCCTCACCGGCTGTGGAAGACGGCTTCGCCCAGATGAAAGCTGCCAGTGCGGCCTGGGACCGCTCAGGGCCCGCGTACTTCGAATTCTGAGGCGGACTCTGCGCGACTCATCGGATTCAGCAACTTACTTTGGAGCAGAGATGGAATTGAAAATTGGTGATACCGCCTACCCGTCATTGAAGGGAAAGGTCTCGGACGAAGAATGGGAAATCAGAGTCCACACCGCAGCGCTCTTCCGTCTCATTCCGTTGATGGGATGGGATGATCTTTCGATGCAGTTGATCTCTGCGCGGGTGGGTGAGCACTATCTCGTCGGCCCCAACGGTCTATTGTTCGAAGAGGTTACGGCGTCGAGCCTGGTGAAGATCACAGTCGATGAGCGGGTGGTTTCCGAAACGCCATTTGGCGTTGTCCCTTGTTCTTGGTATCCCATGCGCGCGGTTCACGAAGCTCGGGCCGATGCCAACTTCGTGATCCACACGCACGATGACATCATCGCCGCGGTGGCTTGCAATTCCCAGGGGCTTCTTCCCATCTCCCAGTCCGCCGCCTTCGCGCTCGCCGACGGGATCGGCTACCACGCCTATGAAGGGGTGGAGACTCATCCGGAATGCGCTGCTGGCCTGCAGGCCAGCCTGGGGCTCCACAACAACGCCTTGCTGTTGCGGAACCATGGACTGATCACGATCGGCTACTTTGCAAAACACGCCTTCCTTCGGCACTACAACATCCGCAAGGCTTGCAGGATCCAGATGATGGCGACGTCGACCAAGGGTGGCGAGCTCATTCAGTTCGGACCACCGTTGCTGGAGATGTTCAAGGCCGAACTGCAGCGCGTGGTCAACGGCGATGGCACGAGTGATCCATGGGATGGCCTAGTGCGCAAGCTTGTGAAGCTGGACCCCAGTTTCATGGACTGAGACCCATCTCCCGAGACTCGCTTGTGCGCCGAGGTGGTGAGCGGAGGAGCGGGAAAGGTCGGCCGGCGTAGCACTCACTTCCCTTCGTTCACATCTCCTTGCCAAGGACTCCACCATGAAAAGCAAGCTCGTCGGCCTTGAGAAATGCGCAGTGCTGTATCTCGCGACCCTCGGCTGGTTGCCCAACTACCTGCTTCCCTACGATGTGATGACGGCGATGAAGCGTTTCAGCCTGACCGAAGATCACGTCGGCTGGCTTGCTTCCGCCCAGCTGCTGGTCTTGTCGCTCACAGCGCTGTTGATGAGCAGGCGGATCTCTCGGCTAAGCAAAAGAACCTGGTCGATGGGTGCCTGTTTCTTGGGCTTTGGGGCCACGGCAGCCATGATCTTTGCTCATGACCTGTATATCTACGCGGCACTGAAGATCGTTTTCGGCGTTGCTGCCGGCGTTCTCGTGGCGTGTGTCTACGGCCTCGCCTCGTACTACGAGCATCCGGAGAAATGGTTCGCACAAGCTGCGATCGTGATCGCCGTGGTTTACGGTATTGCCATGTATATCGCGCCTCTTCTCATCGGAAGGTACGGCCCCACCGGCGCGGAGATCGTGCAACTTGCGATGATGGCATTGGGGCTTGTTCTCTCGCCGAAGATGCCCGTGGCCAGCCTGTCTTGGACAACGAGCATGAGTCAGAAGCCCACGACGCGAAGCATCGGCATCGTTTGGATGTTGATCGCAGTGTTTGCCCTGTTCATTTCCCAGTCCGTCACCATCAGTTTTGCAGGGCCGTCGAGCCATTCTTTGATGATCGACGATGAGAAGCTCGGCCTGACCTTCACGATCGCCGCGTTGATTCAGATTCCTGCCGCTGTTCTCACTAACTGGATGGGTAATCGCGCGGGGGCATTCAAGCCGATCTATTGGGGGCTTGCGATCCTCATCGGCACCGCCCTGGGAATGTACGAGGGCTGGAGCCGCTGGGGCTTCTTTGTTGCTCTGGGCCTGATCAATGCGGGTGTGGTCATTGCCAATCCCTACCTCCTGAGCGTTCTTGCTGAGCTGGACGAAACAGGAGAAAGCGCCGCTTTGGCGGGGTCCGTCACGAATTTCGGCTTGGCGATAGGCCCGGCGCTTGCCAGTGTTGTGTTCGGATTCGGTGGCGTGCGTCCGGTGGGTTGGGTGGCAGCTGGCCTCCTTGTGTTGGCTATCCTCACAGTGTTTGCCGCTTCTCGTTCAACGGCGCAGTATGGGCGCACGCCCCCGCTTGCTAAGCGGGCCTGACATCGCTCCAGAAGGCGGGCTTGGGCGCTACGGGCGACTTCAGTCGTCGAGTGTCAATCTTGATAGGCTGCGCCGCGCACGCTGTGAATAACCTGGCACGAGGGAAAATCAATCTTGGCAGTCAGCGTTTTCGACTTGTTCAAAGTCGGCATCGGTCCTTCGAGTTCTCATACGGTCGGGCCCATGCGTGCGGCCCGGATGTTCGTGCATTCGCTTGTCGATGCGGGGAAGCTTAATTCTGTCGCTAGGATCTGCTCAGAAATGTACGGTTCCCTTGGCGCGACTGGAAAAGGCCACGGGACCGACAAGGCGGTAGTGCTTGGCCTCCTCGGCCACGCACCCGACACCATCGATGTAGAGAAGATAGAGGAGCTGCTGAACGACGTCCGAAAGCAGCGCGTGATCACTTTGAACGGCATGCGAGCGATCGCGTTCACCGAAAAGTCGGATCTGCTTTTCTACCGGAGCGAGGCGCTGCCGTTTCATGCCAATGGCATGCGGTTCAGGGCCTACGGTGCTGGTGGCGAGCTCGTGTCGGAGAAGAAATATTACTCGGTAGGGGGCGGGTTCGTCGTTACCGAAGAGTTGGCTCATGATCGCTCGAAGCAAAAGGCCATCGCACCGGACACCTCCGTCCTGCCGCTGCCATTTCACAGTGGCGCAGACCTTCTAAGGCTTACTGCACAAAACAGATGCAGCATTGCGGAAGTCATGAGGTGCAATGAGCGCCACTGGCGCAGCGACGCCGAGACGCGAGCCGGAATACTGGAGATCTGGCGGGTGATGCAGCTGTGCGTCGAGCGGGGATGTCGTACGGAAGGCGTGCTGCCGGGCGGTTTCAAGGTCCGACGGAGAGCGGCAGCACTTTTCAGGAGCCTGAGCGCGCCCAACGCGGGACCACCCGACGCGCTTCAGGTGATGGACTGGGTCAACCTCTACGCTCTCGCAGTCAACGAAGAAAACGCCGCCGGCGGGCGCGTAGTCACGGCCCCAACAAACGGCGCGGCGGGCATCATCCCGGCTGTTCTGCACTACTACTCGCGTCACGTCGTGGACGCGACTGACGAAGGTGTCGTTGATTTCCTGTTGACTGCCGCGGCAATCGGTCTCCTTTACAAGGAGAACGCTTCAATATCCGGTGCGGAGGTCGGGTGCCAAGGCGAAGTGGGGGTCGCCTGCTCCATGGCGGCCGCAGGGCTTTGCGCTGCCATGGGCGGCAGTCCGATGCAGGTGGAAAACGCCGCCGAGATCGGAATGGAGCATCACTTGGGCTTGACCTGCGACCCCGTGGGGGGACTCGTGCAGATACCCTGTATCGAGAGAAACGCTATCGCGTCAGTCAAGGCGATCAACGCAGCACGCATGGCTATGCATGGCGACGGCGCTCACCATGTGAGCCTGGACAAGGTCATCAAGACCATGCGAGAGACGGGGGCCGACATGCTGACCAAATACAAGGAGACCGCGCGCGGCGGTCTGGCCGTGAACATCGTCGAATGCTGAAGGCTGCTCGCCGGCTCGGTGGAAGTCAATCTGAGTGACGGTGCGTTGAGTGAGCACCGCGATCTCGAGGGTGAGCCGGTCGATGCGCTTCGCTCCAGAGGAACTTGCGATCCTTCACACGATAGCTGGCTGATAGGGCGTACATCTGCGCTTTCGCGCCAGGTGCCGGTAGATTTGCACGGGCGAGCAATCGTGCTGTCGAGCTTGCGGCTGAGCTGCTAGGTCTATCGATTCGTTCGGCCACTCTCGTTTATGAATAGATCTTAAGCAACTTACAAGCGTTCGTCGCGAGCCATGCCTAAAGGCTCAGGCCGTTTGGTATTCGATGTTGCACAAATGCTGCCGCCGCTGAGGCCCACATGGTGCAGCCATGCACAACCAAAGTGCATCGCTCGTACTTAGGAGTGCCGCATCAGGTTTCAGTGAGGTTAACCCTATTGTTTCGGCCCCGCCAGAAGATAAAAATCGACTTTAGTCAGATATTTGTCGCGAGCTGCGTTGGGCACGACTTCTGCTTACCGCGATTGTCTGGCTTAAAAGTCGCTATTAGTCAGTTTATTTGCCTGCTGAAGCGATCCCGGCGAGCAGCGGTCAGTGCTTGCCGCAGGCGAGGTCAACTTTCCAACTGGAGATATCTCATGAGGTCCAAATGCATTCTTCCTCCTCGCGCCACGGGGTTCGCCAAGCTATCAAGCACCATGATGTTGACTCTTGCCTTCACGGGTGTGGCGACCATGGCGGTTGCCCAGAGCGGTGACGCAGGCAAGCTCGGCACGGAGCTCACGCCCATGGGAGCGGAAAAGGCGAGCACCGCCAGCGGAATCCCTGAATGGACGCCGCCCGGTGCGGTGGGTCAAGGTTGGACCTTCGGCGCGCTGCGCTCCGACTTCTTCAAATACAAGTCGGACAAGCCTCTCTACACCATCGATGCCACCAATGTCGACAAGTATGCGGACAAGCTGAACGCAGGCCAGGTGGCCCTGATCAAGTCCACGAAGGGCTACAGCATGGATGTCTACCCCAGCCGCCGCACATGCGGGGCGCCGGGTGTCGTGGCAGAAAATACAAAGAAGAACGTCGGCTTCGCGAAGTTGAATCCGGATGGCCTGAGTCTCTCGGATGCATTCGTTCCCGGCATTCCATTTCCGATGCCCAAGAGCGGGGCGGAGGTGATGATCAACGCGAAGATGCACTACCGCGGCGCGGGCATCGAGATGGTGAACCAGATCGTGTATGTGTCTCCTCGCAAGGGCAGCAGCGAGTGGATCAAGGTGACAGCCGACAGCTTCACCTACATGCCATGGGCGGACAAGAACAGTACGACCTTCGCCAAGGCCGAGCAGATCGAGTCGTACTACACCATGAGCTATCAGTCGCCGACGGCGTTGGCGGGGCAGGGCGCCGTGTTCGTGGCGCCGTCCAACAAAGCTTCGGAAACTTTCTACTATTTTCCTGGCCAGCGGCGCACGCGTCGGATGCCGGCCTATGCCTACGACGCCCCTCAAATCGGCTACGAGAATCAGTACAACATCGATGAAGCCTATGTGTTCAACGGCGCACTAGACCGCTTCGACTGGAAGCTCGTTGGAAAGAAGGAAATGGTGATTCCTTACAACGCCTTCGGTCCATACGACTTCAAGGCCAAGGCCGACGATGTCTTGAAACCGGAGTTCATCTCCCCCACGCATCGCCGGTATGAGATGCATCGCGTCTGGGTTGTGGAGGCCACCGTCAAACCAGGATTGCGCCACTCGTCGCCTAAGCGGGAGTTCTATATCGACGAGGACAGCTGGACCTTTGTGGGTGCGGTCGACTACGACGCTCAAGGCAAGGCCTGGAAGGTTCGAGAGGGATTCGTCATCCCTGTCTACGAAACCGGGTCTTGCGACTCGGTTGCTTTCGTCCAGCACAACTTGGCGGAAGGCCGCTACCTCATCGATGGGGCCGCCCTCGCCAACGGCACCGACATGAAATGGGTCGTCGACGGCACGGGCAACCCCCGGATGAAGCCTGACTACTACTCTGCCGAAAGCCTGCGCGCGCGCAGTGAGCGTTGATTCGAGCGGAGTAAAAGCAATGAACAACATCATCCTTCGCTCCTCGAGCCGCTCGACGCGAGTCGTTCGCTATCAGCTGGCAGCGATTGCCCTGGCAACGGGTGCCGCGCAGGCGGCAACCTTCAAAAACGCCGACGGATCGATCCAGGGCAGCTTCGATTCGACCGTCTCGATCGGAACCGGGATCCGGACCGAATCCCCGAGCAACTCTCTGGTCTCTCCTACGTATGACAGCACGACCCTCGCGCGCACGGGCGGAGGCATCATGGGGCAATTCAGCGGCCTGAGCGACCAGGGGAACATCAACTACAAGGAGGGCAGGCCGTTCACAACGTACCTCAAGGGCACCCATGAGCTTTTGCTCAAGATGCCTTCGGAGGGCTTGTCTTTCATGGCGCGTGCCGCATGGGCCCGAGACTTCTCCGCGACCCACACGACGGGCGCGGTGAGCGGTCAGGACTTTGTGTCTGCTGTGCCGCCCAACATCCAGGGTGGTCTGTCCGCAGATGCGCGCAGAGACCTGCGGTTCAAGGCGCGCCTCCTTGACTTCTGGGTCAGCAAGACCTTCGACGTGGCGGGGCAGCAGGTGCGTGTTCGTGCAGGCAACCAGGTCATCAGTTGGGGCGAGAGTCTCTATGAGATCGGTGGCATCAACGCCACCAACTCAATCGACGTCAACCGGGCCGCTCAGCCAGGGGCGCAGGTCAAAGAGTTCGTGCTGCCAGCCCCCATGGTGAGCGTCGCTGCTGGCCTGGGCGGGGGGGTGAATGTTGAGGGCTATGTGCAGGTGGGCTGGAACAAGAGCTACTTGCCGCCTGTGGGCAGCTACTTTTCGACCTCCGTCGTCGGCGTCGGAAGCAACGCCTACGGCGTGACGACCACCCGGGCAAAAGATTCCGGTCAATGGGGACTCGCGCTGCGCTACCAGCCAAAAGGGACCGACCTGAACCTCGGCGCTTACGTGATGAACTATCACGACAAGCTGCCCCAGACGTCTCTGAGTCCTGAAGGCGCGACCATCTATCGCTACCCGGAGAGTCGCCGCATGTTCGGCCTGAGTGCGAACTTTCCGGTGGGAGACTGGGCCATCGGCACCGAACTGTCGTACCGGCCGAAAGACGCGGTGCCTCTGAATCCCGCAAGCGGGTGCGTGGCCCAAGGGGGGAAATGTTGGGCGGATACTGAGCGCTATCAGTGGCACCTGACATCGCTTCTCGCACTTCAGCCTGGCAACGCTGGTCCGATTCTCAGCCTTCTCAAGGCGGACACCGCGACGCTGACGACCGAGACGGTTGTCATTGGCTATCCGAATCTCAAGTCCAGCTACGCAGGCTCTCCGATTGCTTCGGGAGGGTTGCTGTGGGGAAATGAACTGAATGATGTGGTCCAGACCGGCGCTCTGTTCACCCCCGGATCGGCGGTAGGTACCAAGTATTCGGGCGGGATCAACGTGGATTTCAACTGGGTGTACGACGGCTCCCTGATCAAGGGCTGGCAGGTCAATCCGGGTATCTACATTCGGAGAGGCCTGTTCGGTCGAACCCCCGGGATTTCTTCCCAGTTCATGAAGGGTGTCACAGCGGTGAACTACTACGTGAACTTCATTCAGAATCCCGCGACCTGGCAGGTCAGCGCCAACTACACGCGCTTCATGGGTGGACGCACATTGCTCGACAACCCCGTACGCGATCGTGATTTCTTCGGCATCGTTGTGTCCCGCAACTTCTAGGTCCGATGTGAAAGAGAAAAGTGCAATGGCTCCCGGCGGAGCCACCGCGTCGCAGCGGTTCCTTGCAAGGATCGAAGCCATCCTGTTCGCTCGCCGGCGCGCCGTCCTGATCGGGCTGGCCGTCTTTACAGTGTTCATGGGCTTCTTCGCCCTCAAGTTGAGGATGGATGCGGGCTTTGAGAAGCAGTTGCCGGTGGGACATGAATATGTCCAAACCTTCAACGCCTACCGCAACGACTTCCTGGGAGCGAACCGCCTCACCATCGTGGTCAAGGCAAGAGCGGGATCCATCTGGACGCCCGAAGGGCTAAAGAAGCTCAGCGACGTCACCCAGGCTCTCACGTTCTTGCCGTACATCTCTCGTAGCAGCGTGCAATCGCTGTGGACGCCGAATTCGTTCGTCAACGAGATCACCGAGGACGGGTTCCGGGCCGACCCCATCATTCCAGGGACCGTCACGCCGGACCGTCTTGATGCCAGTGCCGTCGAGGCGATCAAACGGTCGACCGCCCAGGGCGGCTACATCGGCAGCCTCGTGTCGCGCGACCAGACCAGCGCGATGATCACCGCCGACCTCAACGAGTTCGATGCCCAAGGCCAGCGGATCGACTATGTTTCATTCGGCCGTCTGCTTGAATCCGAGCTTCGCTCCAAGTTCGAAGATCGGAACTACGAGATCCAAATCATCGGCTTCGCCAAGCAGATCGGTGACATCGCAGAGGGGGCGTCATCTGTCCTCGAGTTTTGCGGGTTGGCTCTCCTTCTGACCGCGGCCGCAGTGTACTGGTACTGCCGCTCGATGAAGCTCACGCTGCTGCCGATCGCATGTTCACTGACGTCTCTGGTCTGGCAGTTTGCGACGCTGCATCTTCTGGGCTATGGCCTTGACCCGCTTGGCGTCCTGGTGCCGTTCCTCGTGTTTGCGATCGGCGTATCGCACGGTGTTCAGCAGATCAACTTCATCGTTCGCGAGATATCGCAAGGCAAGACAACCGAACAGGCGGCGAGGTCGAGTTTTCGAGGCTTGCTCGTACCGGGGACGCTCGCCCTGGTGACGGCATTCGTGTCGTTCATCACGCTGCTACTGGTCCCCATTCCGATGGTGCGCGAACTCGCGGTGACGGCATCGCTTGGCGTCGCCTACAAGATCATCACGAACTTGGTGATGCTGCCCATCGCCGCCTCCCTGGTTCAGGTGGACCAGGCGTATGCCGCTGGAGCTGAACGCAAGGGCGCGGAGCGGGCCCGCTGGCTTCGGTTTGTCACCCGCGTGGCCGAACCCCGGGTTGCCTTGGTGGTTCTGCTCTCGGCCGCGGTCGTTCTGGTGGCTTCAGCCTGGGAGAGCAGGGACCGCGTCATAGGAACGCTGCAAGCGGGAGCTCCGGAACTGCGGCCGGACGCGCGCTTCAATCGTGATGCGCAATCGATCGGCGCGAGCTACGACGTCGGGCTGGACTGGCTCAGCGTCGCTTTCGAAGCCCCGCCGGATTCTTGCGACAACGTCGCGATCGGGGCTTACCAGGAACGGTTTGCCTGGTGGATGCAGCCGGTGCCGGGTGTCCTCTCTGTCGTTTCGTTTTCTTCCCTTCTGCGGCAATACAACGAGGGATACAACGAAGGGAACCCGAAGATGTCAGTGGTGCCGATCGATTCAGGGAACTACTCTGCACTCGCCGTAGAGATAAGCCGGATTCCCGGAACCATGCGCAAGGACTGCAGCATGACCGCGGCTCACATCTACTTGGCCGACCACAAGGCGACCACTATCAATGGAGTCATCGCAGCGGTAAAGGATTTCCGCGCGAAATACCCGATGGATGGCGTAAAGATCCGTCTCGCGTCCGGCAATGCTGGGGTGTTGGCGGCGATCAATGACGAGATCGAGCACAGCGAACTGCCGATGATGCTGTATGTCTACGCGACGATCGTGTTGCTCGTGTTCGTTGCCTATCGGGATCTTCGTGCGGTACTTGCGTGCTGCCTTCCTCTGACGATCGGCACCTTTATCGGCTACTGGTTCATGAAGGAGCTCGATATCGGATTGACCGTCGCGACCCTCCCCGTGATGGTGCTGGCCGTCGGTATAGGCGTGGATTACGCGTTCTACATCTACAACCGCCTGCAGTTGCACCTTGCGAACGGACTCGGAATCGTCGAGGCGTTCGAACACGCAATTCTGGAGGTCGGTACTGCCACGATCTTCACCGCGATCACCTTGGCTGCCGGTGTCGTGACGTGGTCGTTCTCTTCTCTGAAGTTCCAGGCCGACATGGGCAAGCTGCTGGCTTTCATGTTCATCGTCAACATGGTGATGGCGATCACGGTGCTGCCGGCGTTTGCAGTCTGGCTGGAGCGGATATTTCCCCGACGCAGGCCCGTGCGTGCGGTTGGAGCGCTGGCACATTGAGCAAAGAGTCAGATATGAAATGTATTTTTCGTGCCACAGCAGCAATCAGCCTTGCAACCAGCGTTGTGGTCGTGCAAGCGACCGAGGCTCCCGCACTCCGCCCTGTGGCGGCGGTGCGGACGCCGATCGCCACCCAGGCGATGATGCTGGGGGCCGCCTGGAGCGGAAAGCGTGCCGTGTCGGTCGGTGCCAACGGCGTTGTGCTCCTGTCCGATGATCAGGGATCAACCTTTCGCCAGGCGCACCAGGTACCGGTCAGCTCGACGCTCACGAGCGTGAGCTTTGCAGACGCGACTCACGGTTGGGCTGTGGGTCACTGGGGCGTTGTGCTCTCCACCGGCGACGGCGGCGAGAACTGGAAGATCCAGAGGCTCTCGACCGACGAAGATCGGCCCCTTTTCGCCGTCCACTTCTTTGATTCCGCGCATGGCGTTGCTGTCGGCTTGTGGTCTCTCGTGCTGACGACGGACGACGGGGGCGAGACGTGGGCGCCCCAGAACATCGCGCCGCCCCCGGGAGGCAAGAAAGCCGATCTGAATCTACTGGGCCTGTTTGCGGACAAGCGGGGGGCCACCTATGCAACTGCGGAGCGGGGCCAAGTTCTGCGGTCGATGGACCAGGGGCATACGTGGACTTACCTTGATACCGGCTACAAAGGGTCGCTTTGGGCAGGCGCTGTGCTGTCTGACGGCACATTGCTCGTGGGAGGCCAGCGCGGCACCTTGCTGCGCCGCAATGAAACCACGCAACAGTGGCAGTCGATCGATCTTCAAAGCAAAAGCTCGGTGACGGCCATATCGGTCCATGGCGACGACGTCCTGGTTGTTGGCCTCGATGGCTTGCAAGCTCAGAGCCGCGACGGTGGACGGACGTTCTCGGTCGCTGTCCGCCCGTCGGGTGACTCGCTGACTGCGGCTTTGGCCACCGATGAGCGGCGATGGATCCTGCTTTCGAAGCGTGGTGTCGTGGGAGACGCGAAGTAGATGTGCCCGAAAGCCAGACCCAGGGGAGGCTTGTATTACCTCGGCACAGAGCTTCAGATATTTGTCTTACATCGAGTTTTTCGGCTTATCAAGCCTCGAACGAGGACTACGGTTTCGATGTTCGAAGGTGCAAAGTCTCGGGTAGGAAGCACCGGAGGTATGCAACTGTTGCCCTGACCGACTCGGCGAATGTCTCATCGTCGATTCGCCCGTGCGCCGAGTAGGCACCCGACCACAATGCATCGCTGAACTCGGCTGCATAGCCGTAGTAGCGATCAAGATGCGGGATGTCGGGCATTATGAAAACAGCGTGCATGTATTCGACGGCCTTTTGCCCCAGCGAGAAGTTGGTTTTAAGGTTCGTCAAACGGGTTTGCCTGTGCATGGTCGGCCCGAGCATGACTTCCGACATGGGCCGGCTGCTGTTCAGCGCATCGCGAGCCTCCTTCATGCTCGTGTATATCCATTCCTGCCAGCTGGGATTCCTTTGAGCAATTAAAGGGGCCGAGCTCTCGATCACCCGCTCCGTGAGCTTGTCGTTATGCAGTCGATGCAACTCGAGATGCACTGCCGTGATCGTGCTGAAAAGATAGTGCACGGACGCTGGTGCGATGCCGGATTGCTTCGCGATATCGTAGAGACTGAGATCCTCGATATTGGATCTTTCCAGCAACTCCTCTGCAGCCTTGATGATCGCCAGGTAGCGCGCCTTGCTCCGCTCCTGCGTTGGAACGCGAGGCGTTCTGCTGGTTTCGGGGGTACGACCTTTGCGGTGGGACGCCTTCGGGCGCACAGATGGCATCGTGCTTGTGTCCGGAATTTCGTCGGTCATTTCGTTGGAATCCTATTTTTCGCGTGACACGAAGAGATAACGGGAGGTCGACGCGCTAGGCGGAGGGCTAATTGTGCTTCAGAGCACGTTGCGCTGCACGTAAGCCTCCTCGTACGCCGGATTCCATATGAACGCCGTCGTAATCGTTGCCTGCGAACGAAATCCCGCTCAGTGCTTCGACGTTTCTCTTGAATTCGAGGATCTTACCGTGCTGGCCGGGAGAGAGGCGCGCTATTCCCCAATGGTGCCGCTGGACGCGAGCCTCCTCTACCCATCGGGAAATCCCTGGAAAGAAGACTTCGATCTCGTTCAATGCCTGCAGGATAACTTCACTGTCAGGCTTACCGATCAGTTCCCCCGACTTGGGGAAGCTGGACCATGCAGAGATGATCGCCTTGCCGCTCCTCACCAAGTGAGGGGTCTTCACCGTATGGTTGAGTGCCATGTTGAAGGCAACATCGCGAAATGCATGTCCGACGTAGACGAATGCCTCGGTCGGGAGGGGGCGGTCAAGAAAGAAATAGACCAGAACAAAAGGGGAGTTCGGGAATTCAGAGAAAAATCTTTGTTCCGCGGCCAGGTCATCGGGAATTATTTCTGCTGCGCGATTCATGGGGGCAGTCAAAATGACATGGCGTGCAGTTAGCGCTTTCCCATCTTCCAGAAGTACCCCTTCCGTCTTGCCCTTGTTTGTCAGGATTTTCTTTGCGCCAATGCCATATCGAACATCGAGTTTTTTTGCCAGATGCTCTGCAATGGAGACGTTGCCGTGGCGCAGCGTCATTACCTTCGTGGTGGCGACCAGCTTCATCAAATTCAGCAAAAAATAGAAATTCGTGAATTCTGGTGTCGTGTTTGACATGGCATGTGCCGAAGGGCGCAAAACATAGTCTCGAAATTCGTCGCCCGCCCAACTGAATGCTTCGGCAGCGGTCGCATTGTCATAGGCCGGAATATCGACCGACGATTCGAACAGGTCGAACTTCTTCGACAACACGAGATATCGTGTGACGAACCACGCCAGGTCTCGCGTGCCTCGTGGACCCATCAATTTGGCCAGGCCCAAATTCCCTTTGGGATAGCAAAGAGCACCTTGTCGATTCAAATGGCCGGCTTGATGGTTCAACTGCGGCATGAGGTCACCACTGAGGCCTTCGGCGCGGATGAGCCCGAGCATGTCCCGGTAGTTCGAATGAATTCCTTGGCCGCCTGCCTCCGCTGCGTCGCCGTTTCGTTCGATTCTCACCAGCCTGCCGCCTGGCCGTTCTGACGCTTCGACGACGATGACCTTCTTGCCTGCATTCTGAAGAGTGATGGCTGCAGTCAGACCCGTGATGCCGGCGCCAATGACGATGTTCGTGTCGCTCATGTCTTTGCTTGCTTGGTGAATGTGAAGCGCGCCCGCGCGCAACATCAGTCTAACTCAAACTTGATTAACATCGAATAAATGCTACAGTGACGCCGTTCGAGGATCACTTCGATGGTGGCGCCGGGCGCGCCCTACTTTTCACTCACAGGAGTTCTCTGATGGCCAAGAATGAGATCCGGCTCGCCGAGGATCGGTTTGCCTCGCCCTCTGGGGCGAGCATCTTCTACAGGGACTTCGTGCCTCGCACTTGCGCTGGGGCCGTTCCGCTCTTGTGCCTGCACGGTTTCATGCGCAACTCACGCGATTTCGTGGAGTTGGGGCCCGCGCTTGCTGAATCGGGCGTGCGAGTGATCGCTCCGGACCTGCGGGGCAGGGGGTTTTCCACGCGCTACGCAGACGTCAAGGAGTACCACTTTGACCTTCTCGTGCAGGACGTCTGGAGTCTCCTTGATCACCTCGGCGTCCACCGTGTCGCGGTTCTCGGCACTGCATTGGGGGGGCTCATAGGACTGAACATGGCGGGAGAGGCTCCTGCGCGAGTGCGCGGGCTAGTCCTCAATGACATCGGCGCGGAGATCGGTCCGGCATCCGTGAAAAGATCTGCCGGACACGCGGAAGATGCAGACTACAGCTTCGATGTCGCATTGGCACGGGTGAAGGACCACTTCAGTGCCCAGTACCCGGCTCTGGAAGAAGAACAATGGGTCAAGCTGATGCTTCGAGCCTATCGCGAGATGACTCCCGGGAGGTACGCCCGTGACTTCGATCTGCTCGTTCTCGCAGACGCTGCTCGGATGGGTCGGGAGAGTCCAGATGCATGGGGCGCGTATCTCGCGACGCGCGGGGTGCCCATCGCACTGCTGCGCGGCGAGCATTCCGACTTTCTGACGGCCGACACGGTCGAGCGCATGATCAAAAGCCACCCCGACACGGTGCTCACGACAGTGAAGGGGCGCGGCCACCCGCCGCTTCTCGACGAACCCGAATCTCTCGAAGCCATTCGTGCACTGCTTCGGAAGGCATCCGCAGACGTGTGATGCCTCTTGGACATGGGTTGACGGATTCCCCCAACCAAAAACCGGGGTATCCCGCGCTTGTTCGCCTGACCGTCGCCCTCGATCCGGGACCTCCTCCGGCTTCCCCGGGGATTGCCTACCGCTCCAAACGCACATCAGTGACTCAAGATAAAGGATGATCCATGAACGAGCCTGTTCAATCTGACGTGCAACGTCTCGTTTCCGCCGAGGAGTGGCAACTCCGAGTCGATCTCGCGGCTTGCTATCGTCTGGTCGCTCTGCACGGCTGGAGCGATCTGGTCTTTACCCACATCAGCGTACGCATTCCAGGACCGGAGCATCATTTCCTGATCAACCCCTACGGACTGATGTTCGAGGAGATCACGGCGTCGAACCTGATCAAGGTGGACCAGAACTGCAAGAAGATCATCGACTCGCCGTATCCGGTGAATCCCGCTGGCTTCGTGATTCACAGCGCGGTGCACGCCGTGCGTGAGGACATCCAGTGCGTCCTTCACACACATACGCGCTCGGGCATTGCTGTCAGTGCGCAAAAGAACGGCATCTTGCCCATCAGCCAGCAGGCGACCTTCGTACTCTCGTCCCTGGCCTATCACGACTACGAAGGCGTCGCGATTCACGACGACGAGAAGCCACGTCTGCAGGCGGACTTGGGGAACGCGAACTTTCTCGTGTTGCGCAACCACGGTCTTTTGACCTGTGGAAGGACCATCGCCGATGCCTTCCTCGCGATGTACACGCTCGAGACGACCTGCCAGATCCAGATCGCGGCTCAATCGGGAGGAAGTGAACTCGTCCACGTGGACCCCAAGATCCTCGCGGGAGTGGCTCACGCAACCAAGGTGCAAACCGGAGGGAAGGCGGGGGAGTTCGTTTGGCCATCGCTCCTGCGCAAGCTCGACCGGCTTGATCCAGGCTACTCTGCCTGAAGGAGTGCGACCTTGGCATCGACTGTCACCGTTCTTGGCGCGGGCTCGATCGGCGCCTTTGTCGGCGGAGCATTGCTGAGCGCCGGCGCCGACGTTCGTCTCATCGGTCGCAGCGCCATGGGGCAACGGATCTCGAAGCATGGCTTGCATGTCTCCGATCTCCACGGCTGGGACGCTTCCATTTCTGCCGACGCCGTCCGATTCTCGGATCGCGTCGACGGCATCCCGCCGAGCGATCTCTTGATCGTCGCGGTGAAGAGCGCCGACACGGAAGGCGTGCTGCCGGACATCCGGCGTCTCGCGAAGCCGGGTTCGATCGTGGCGAGCTTCCAGAACGGAGTCGACAATGTTCAGAAGCTTCGAAGCGCGCTGCCGAACCACATCGTGCTGGGAGCAATGATTCCCTTCAATGTCGTGCAGCTTCCTGACGGCCGCTTTCATCGCGCGACACTTGGCGAACTGATGGCGGAAGGCCACGAGGCATGGCATCCCTGGCTTTCGCTGTTCTCGGATGCGCGGCTCCCTTTGACGCTCAGAACCGATTTTGTGGAGGTGCAATGGGGAAAGCTCCTCCTCAACCTCAATAACCCGATCAATGCCTTGTCGGGCGAGCCGCTGCGCGTGCAGCTCTCGATCCGTGGCTACCGACGCGTGTTGGCCGCACTCGTCGAGGAGGCATTGATGGCACTTGATGCTGCTTCGATCAAGCCAGCGACCGTCGGCGGACTTCCATGCGACAAGATTCCAGCCCTGCTCCGCCTGGAAGATCAGGAGTATCTGTCCCTGGTCCCGGCGATCTCTGCCATGGATCCCCAGGCGAGGTCGTCGATGTGGGAGGACCTGGAAGCAGGTAGGCCGACTGAAATCGACCATTTGAATGGCGAAGTGGTTCGGCTCGCGGCACGGCACGGGAGAGCGGCGGAAACGAACAGGGCGATATGCGAACTGATCCACGCCGCTGAAAAGGGTGGTGATCGGCATATGTCACCCGACGCCTTGCTCCGGGCACTCGGCCTGGAATAGTCCTCCACATCTTTGCTGGGGCTGCGCTCTGATCGCCATCCGGATGAAACCACCCGCCCCGACTCCACCGAGGACGCACTTGCTACATCGAAGCCGATCCCATTGGTTCCATTCCGCAGAGCCCTACGCGCCCAGTGCACCCTTGGAGGGTGTTCTCGACGTGGATGTTTGCGTGGTGGGTGGCGGTGTTACTGGCCTCTCGACCGCGTATCACCTGAAGAATCTGGACCGGCATGTCTCGGTGGCTTTGCTCGAGAGCGAGGTGGTGGGGTTCGGTGCGAGCGGCCGCAATGCGGGGCAGCTGATCGTTGCGTTCGGCGAGAGCGACTTCAAGGCTCAGATGAAACGCTATGGCACAGCGAAATTGCGGGAGGCGTATACCTACATCCAGGAAGGCATCTCGACGATCGAAGCTCTGATCGAGGAGCATGACATCGACTGCGACCATGAGCAGACTGGCTACTTCGAGATGGGGCTCAGAGCCGACGGCAATAGAACGCTTGACGAGTACCTCGCGTTTTGCCGGAAGGTCGGCCAGGACTCATTCCTCGAGCCGATCCCGGAGGCGGAGGTTGCGCGCTCCTTTCAAAGTCCATACTTTGGCCGAGCCGTCTTCGATCGGCGCGGTGGCCAGTTCAATCCGCTGAAGTACCTTCGAGCTCTGAAGCTTGTGGCGCAGAGGTCGGGAGTTCAGGTTCACGAGAACAGTCCTGTGGTGTGCATCGAGCGCGAAGCAAGCTGCATCCGCCTGCATACCGGAAGCGGCACCTTGCGCTGCCAGAAGCTGGTCGTCGCAACGAATGCATATTCCCACCTTCTTCCGGGGCTTGAAGATCTGGGAATGCGGCGATCCCAGTCACCGGTGTTTGTCTACGCCAACGTGACCGAACCCCTGTCAGAGTCGCACTGGAGGGCCCTGAACTGGCCGCGCAGAGCGGGCGTCAACCTCATGTCGAAGCTGTTCTATTCTTTTGCGCCAACCCGCGATGGCCGGCTGCTCTACGTTGGTGGCTATTACGCGAGGGTTCCGCATGGCAATGAAATGTCGCCTGACATCAGCAGTGACTTCCTCAGGGAGGGGCCTCGCCATCTTGCATCCTTTTTTCCCACTCTCTCTGATCTCAGGACCGTTCAGAGTTGGGGGGGGCCGATCTCGACAACGCGGGACTTCATTCCGCACGTGGGCTTGTTTGCCGATGATCGGATCGGGTACGCAAATGGATGTTGGGGTCACGGCATGCCGCTAGGCGCCAGGAATGGACGGACTCTTGCCGGGCTCATGCTCGATCGCCAGGCAACGGATGCGGAGTCCTGGCTTGTGACTCGCAACAAAATCGATTGGCCCAGCCGGATGATCGTGTCGCCGGTGGTTCGCGGCCTGAGTGCCGCCATGCGCCGCGATATCCGAAAGATTGGACGGAAGATGCGGCCGCGACTCGTCTTCGAGAAGTAGGTGTCCCATGTGAATGCCGACGCGATCTTGACCTGCTGAACCGCAAAGTTTGAGCAAACCCTTGAGGCTGGATGGCTGGGAACAAGACCCGAAGGATGCCGAGCCATGAACCTGCTTCGCAGCACTCGCGAAACGATCCCAGACGCTGATCGCGCGCAGACGCGCGAACAATCTAATGAAGCGTTACTGCGCGCCATCGAAAACATCTAGGACGACTGGCCAGCGTATGGCTAACTACCGCTTTGAATGATGGCCTTGTGAGAGGCCCGCGGAACCTTCGGAGGCGATGGGCCGCGGCGTTCGAACTGCCCTCCGACTCGCCGAAGATCGTCACATTACTGCTGTCTCCTTGTCTGGGTGAGAGCCGGATTGATTGCTCGCAAAGCAGTCTTTAGTTTTGGCTCAGATATCGACGCGCGGGCGAGCGACCCGCGAAGATGTCCCGGCATCCTTAAGCCGATCACACTGATCACTTGGACACCCCATGGATTTGAGCACCGCGGATGGCCAGGCTGCTCGCAAATGAGATTGCAGCGCCTTCGAGAAGAACAAGCCGGCTACGGCGTGAGGTTTGGTCCATGGCCTTGATGGCTATTTGCACCCGAGCTACCTGTGCCAAGTTCAGCTGTAGTAATGCACGGCTTTAAAGCCCACGAGGTGAAGAGTCTGGGCCGTCTTTTTAGGATGGCCGTCGTAGCACTAGACCCCGTTTGCTCCTGCGGAGCAGTGGAAAGGAGCTTGTACGTCGCACGCTCAGCTCCTCGTTCGCTTCGACATGTGAGCAGGGTCGTTGTCCAGGCTCAATCGGATCTCGCCGTTTGCAGCTTCAGGTCATAGGCCACGGCCCGCGTCAGGTCGAGCAGCGAAGGCCCGAGCTCGTACGCGATGGCGGCGATCGACTCCTGTGTCGAAAGGCTGACGTTCAACGCATAGATAGTGCCCGCCACCTTCAGCGGAGCGGCCAGCGCGACTACTTCAGGCTGCCAAGCGGCCGCGCAAAATCCCGTTTCGCGCACATCTGCGCATGCCTGTTTGATCTCTGCTTCAATGCTCTTCCAGTGCACGCGACGCCGTGAAAGAAGCTGCATGAGCTGCGACCGGTGCAGCGGTGCGAGCGCCGCGAGGTAGGCGCGTCCGAGCGAGGTGAGCTCCATCGGCACGCGCTGGCCGGAAACCACGTGGCGAAGCGCAGCGCGCTTTGCGTAGCGGATGGATTCGAGGTAGACCATCTCGTCGCGGTCGGGCGCCGCCAGTCCCACGTTGACATGTCGCCGCCGCGCCAGCTCGAGCATGTGCGGAGCCGCGGCCTGCAAGACGCGCGATGCGGTTCGCATCGCATGGGAAAGACTTAGGACCCCGGGAGCCAACCGGTAGGCGCGCTCGGCCTTGTCGAGTTGCAGCATGCCACTGCCGACCAGGGTTTGCGTGAGCCTGCTCACCGTGGCCTTGGACAGGCCCGTGCGCTCGGCCAGTTCACCGTTGCCCAGCAACTCAGAACCGGGACGAAACGCGCGAAGGATCTCTATCCCCCGTTCCAGCGAACGGTTGGCGGGGGATCGACCGGGTTTGTGATCGAGGAAAAAGCGAGCTGGATCGGTCATGGCAGGGGTGGAGGTCTTGCAGGTAGCGAATCATCATAGGGAAATTCCAATCACTGGAATTGGCATCCCCTTGTTCGGTCACTTTCTCCTAAAGTCAGTGCACCCCCATGCGACGTCGCCAAGAACGTTCGCGATCGCGGGGATTCACTACTTGGTTCTGGAGA
The DNA here is from genome assembly GCF_048305045.1 of Variovorax sp. 278MFTsu5.1. Taxonomy (NCBI): domain Bacteria; kingdom Pseudomonadati; phylum Pseudomonadota; class Betaproteobacteria; order Burkholderiales; family Comamonadaceae; genus Variovorax; species Variovorax sp. 278MFTsu5.1. Next base: position 348,740 of record NZ_CP157623.1, on the reverse strand, counting down.
CAAACAGATCATGGCTGCTCATGGCTTGCGCCGGTTGCGCGCGCTCTTCCTTCTCTTCCTCGGCTTCACTGCTTTCTTCGCCTTCGGCACGGCATTCGCCGCCTACCCCGCCAAGCCCATCCGCTTCGTCGTGCCGTTCGCTCCGGGCGGAGGCACCGACATCATCGCCCGCACCCTGGGCGTCGAAATGTCCAAGGATCTGGGGCAGCCCGTGATCGTCGACAACAAGCCGGGCGCGGGAACGCTGATCGGCACCGACAACGTGGCCAAAAGCGCGCCCGACGGCTACAGCGTCGTGGTCGCCTCGTTCGCCCATGCCGTCAACCCGGCGCTGCAGCCCAAGCTTCCGTACGGCAGCAACAAGGCCTTCGCGCCGGTCATCCTCATCGGGCGCGGCCCCAACGTGCTGGTGGTGCGGCCCGACAGCCCCTACAAGTCGGTGGCCGACCTGGTCGCCGCGGCCAAGGCCAATCCGGCCAAGCTGACCTTCGCGTCGCAGGGCGCGGGCACCTCCGCCCACCTGGCCGGCGAGATGTTCGCCAACCTCGCGAAGGTCAAGCTCTCGCATATTCCCTACCGCGGCGCCGGTCCGGCGCTCACCGACCTGCTCGGCGGCCAGGTCGACATGATGTTCGCCACCGCCGCGGCGGTGTCCACCTTCGTCGACAGCGGCAAGCTGCGCGCGCTCGGCGTGACCACGGCGCAGCCTTCACCCGCGTTCAAGGGCGTGCCGGCCATCGCCGCCAGCGTGCCGGGCTATGTGGTGGAGAGCTGGTACGGCCTGTACGTGCCCGCCGGCACGCCGGCGGCAGTCATCGACCGGCTCAACGCCGCGGCCCGCAAGGCGGCGCGCGCGCCCGACTTCGTGCGAAAGATCGAGCACGAAGGCCTCGTCATCAATGCCGGCCCGCCGGCGGAGCTCGACACCTACGTGCGGGCCGAGGAAGAACGCTGGGCGCGCGTGATCAAGGAAAACGGCATCAAGGCCGATTGAACGGCAGCCACCGGCCAGCCCCCAGGAAGAAGAACATGACCTACACCCTCATCGACTATCAGGTGACGGACGCCATCGCGACCGTGACATTCAACCGCCCGGACAAGCGCAACGCCATGAGCGACGACATGCGCACCGAGTTCATCGACGTGCTGGAGCGCGTGACCGCCGACAAGGGCGTCCGGGCGATGGTGCTGACCGGGGCGGGCAAGGGCTTCTGCGCGGGCGGCGACATCAGCGGCATGCAAAAGCGCATGAACGCGCCGGCGGGGGAGGTCGGCTTCAACGGCTGGCACCGCCAGCAGCGCGTGCACCACGTGCAGGCCCTGCTGCACACCATGCCCAAGCCGGTGATCGCGGCCGTCAACGGCGCGGCCTCGGGGCTGGGTGCCGACACCGCGATGGCGTGCGACTTCGTTATCGCCAGCGAGTGGGCCAGCTTCACCTGGAGCTATGTGTTGCGCGGCATCATTCCCGATGGCGGCGGCATGTACTTCCTGCCGCGCCGCGTGGGCCTGCCCAAGGCCAAGGAGCTGATCTTCACCGGCCGCCAGGTCAAGGTGGACGAAGCCCTTGACCTGGGCATCGTCGATCGCAAGGCGAGTGCCGAAACGCTCCTGGCCGACGCGCAGGCATGGGCGCGCGAGCTGTCGTCCGCGTCTTCCACCGCGCTGGCGCTGACGAAGACCATCCTGAACCAGAGCTTCGAGCTCTCCTCGCACGACGTGTTCTCGCAGGGCAGCCAGGCCCAGGGCATCTGCTACACCAGCAGCGAGCACCGCGCGTCGGTGGAGGCCTTCCTGGCCAAGACGGCTTCGAAGGAGTGAGGCCATGAACGAAGCCATCGCCAAACTGCTCTCCCCGCGCAGCGTCGCCGTCATCGGCGCCTCGGCCGATCCGAAGAAGACCACGGGCCGGCCGGTGGCCTACCTGCAGAAACACGGCTTCGCGGGGCGCATCATGCCGGTGAACCCGAAGGTCGAGCGCATCGGCGAGCTGCCGTGCTACCCCGACATCGCTTCGCTGCCCGAGGTGCCCGACGTCGCAGTCGTGCTGCTGGGCGCCGAGCGCGCCCACCTGGCCGTGAAGGAGCTCTCGCAGCGCGGCTGCGCCGCCGCCATCGTGCTGGCCAGCGGCTACACCGAGACCGGCGAGGAGGGCGCGCGTCGCCAGCAGCAGCTGGTGGAGGCTGCCGGTGCGATGCGCATCCTGGGGCCGAACACCATCGGGCTCGTCAACCTCACCGACAACATCGTGCTGTCGCCGTCCGGTGCGCTGGAGATGGACGAGTTCCAGGCCGGCGGCATCGGCGTGGTCTCGCAGAGCGGGGGCATCCTGGGCTCGCTGCTGTCGCGCGCCGCGGCACGCGGCATCGGCCTGTCGAAGCTGATCTCCACCAGCAACGAGGTCGACCTGGAGCTGGCCGACTTCATCGATCATCTCGCCGAAGACCCGGCCACCAAGGTGATCGCGCTGTACGTCGAGACCGTGCGCAACCCCGCCAGCTTCCGTGCCGCCTGCCTGAAGGCCGCGCGCATGGGCAAGCCGGTGGTGGCCTTCAAGATCGGCCGCTCCGAGGCCGGCGCGAAGGCCGCCGTGTCGCACACCGGCGCGATGGCCGGCGCCGACAGCATGTACGACGCGCTGTTCAGGCAGGTTGGCGTGATCCGCGCGCAGAGCTTCTCCGACCTGCTCGACATTCCGGCAGCGCTGTGCACCGGCCGCAAGCTGCGCGGCGCGCGCGTCGCGATCCTCACCTCCACCGGCGGCGCCGGCACGCTGGTGTCCGACGACCTGGGCGTGGCAGGCTTCGACACGCCCGCGCCCGACGCGGCCACCGCCGATGCGCTGCGCGCGCTGCAGACCGGCAGCGAGGCCGTGCTCGACCGAAACCCCATCGACGTGACGCTCGCGGGCCTGCGCCCCGACCTGCTGCGCGGTGCCATCAATGCGCTGCTGGCGAGCCCGAGCTACGACGCGCTGGTGATCATCGTCGGCTCCTCCAGCCTCGCAATGCCCGAGCTGCTGGCCGGTGCCATCCAGGAATGCCTGCCCAACTCCGACAAGCCGGTGATGGCCTATGTGAGCCCGCATGCGCCTGAAGTGGGCGCGCTGCTCACGCGGCGCGGCGTGCCGGCCTTCACCGCGGCCGAGAGCTGCACGGCTGCGCTCGCCGGCATGCTGCGCGTGCAGCGCTTCGTGGCGCCTGCGCAAGACGAGGCGGCACCGCCGCTGGTCGAGGCCGGCGACCTGCCATCCGGCTCGCTCGACGAGGCGCAGGCCAAGCAGCTGTTCTCGCGTTTCGGCGTGCCCTGCGCCGCGGAACGCGTGGTCGCGTCGCCCGCCGAGGCCGAAGCCGCCGCGCGCGAGCTTGGCGGGCGAGTGGTACTCAAGATCCTGTCGTCGCAGATCACGCACAAGAGCGACGTGGGCGGCGTCGCGGTCGGGCTGGGTGCCGACACCATCGGCGAGCGCATCGGCCGCATGGCGAGCGAGGTGAAGAGCCGCACCGGCACGGATGTGCAGCGCTTCCTGGTGCAGGAGATGGTGGCGGGCGGCACGGAGCTGATCCTGGGGATGCACCGCGACGCACTGGGCACGGCCATCCTGCTGGGCATGGGCGGCGTGACGGCGGAGCTCTTCAAGGACACCACCATGCGGCTGCTCGCGCAGGATGCACAGGGCCTGAAGCCGCTGAGCCGCGCCGAGGCGCTGTCGATGGCGCAGGATCTCAAGACCTGGCCGCTGCTCGACGGCTTCCGCGGCCGGCCGAAGGCCGATGTCGGGGCGCTGGTCGACGCGATCGTCGCGTTCTCGGGGATGGCCGCTCGGCTCGGCGAGCGTCTGGTCGAGGCCGAGATCAACCCCGTCTTCGTGCTGCCGCAGGGGCAGGGCGTGCGCGCCGCCGACGGCGTGGTCGTGCTGGCCTGAGCGGCTGCAGCGGTGCAGCCGGCGGGGCGCTCGTCCTGCCGGTCGCCTCGAACCGGAGCGGACGACAGCCCGCCTCCGAACCCAGACTGCCCCGAGGCAGCGAACACAAAAGGAGACATCCATGCATATGCCTTCCAGGCACGATCCTTCACGCCGCGCGCTGCTGCGCTGGCTGCCCGCGGGCGCGGCTTGCGCGGCCGTTCCGTCCTGGGCGCAGAACCAGGCTGCAGGCGGAGAACTGCCGGCGCCGGCCCTGTCCAGCTATCGCTTCATCGTCGGCTTCGGCGCGGGCGGCGTGCCCGATGCGGCCGCGCGCCTGATCGCCGCCACGATGTCGGAGCGCTGGAAGCTGCCGGCCATGGTGGAGAACAAGACCGGCGTGGGCGGAACGCTCGCGGCCAAGGCGGTGCTGGCGGCGCCGGCCGACGGCAGCACGCTGCTGAGCGTGTCGCCGGCCCACGCCACGGCGCCCGCCGTCTTCGCCAACCCCGGCTACGACACGCTGCGCGACTTCGCGCCCGTCACCATGATCGGCGACGGGCCGGCGCTCGTCGTCGCGCCCAGGAACCTGCCGGCCGCGAACCTCGCCGAAATGCTCGCGCAGGCCAGGTCTCGCCCCGGTTCGCTGAGCTACTCCTCGGCCGGCGTCGGCAGCAGCTCGCACTTCGCGGCCGCGCTGCTGTGCCAGCAGGCCGGGGTCGAGGGCGTGAACATCCCGTACAAGAGCGTGGGCGAGGCCATGACCGAGACCATCGCCGGGCGCGTGCAGTTCCACGTCGCGCCGTACGTCTCGGCGATGGGCATGGTCAAGGAGGGCAGGGTGCGCGCGCTCGCGGTGACGAGCCCGCGGCGCATCGCCGAGATGCTCGACGTGCCCACCGCGGCAGAGGCCGGCGTTCCCGGCTACGAATGGAGCTTCTGGTACGGCCTGCTGGCTTCTGCGAAGACGCCGGCTGCGGTCGTGGCGCAGCTCAACAAGGACATCACCGGCATCCTCCGCCTGCCCCAGGTGAAGAAGCAGCTCGAGGCCATGGGGGTGAACGTGTCGGCGAGCACTTCCGCCGAGTTCGGCAGGCTGATCGAGGCCGAGGTGGCCAAGTACCGGCGCATCGCCAAGGCCGCCGGGATGGCGCCGTTGTGAGGGACGCCATGAACCTGCTCGAAAGCACCGGGGGCGGCCCCATCCGCTACGCCGTCGACGGCACGCAGGGCCCCTGGCTGGTGCTTTCGCACTCGCTGGGCTGCGACATCTCGATGTGGGACGCGCAGATGCCGGCGCTTGCCGACGGATACCGCGTGCTGCGGTACGACACGCGCGGCCACGGCCGCAGCGGCGCCGGCGACGGGCCCTTCACCCTGGAGACCCTGGCCGACGACGCCGCCGGACTGATGGACCACCTGGGCATCGCGCGGGCCACATGGATCGGCTTCTCCATGGGCGGGATGATCGGCCAGACCTTCGCGCTGAAGTACCCGCAGCGTGTGCAGGCGCTCGTGCTGGCCGACACCACCAGCGAGCACGGCGCCACGCCGCAGTCGGTGTGGGACGAACGCATCCGCGTGGCCCGCGAGCAGGGCGTGCAGCCGCTGGTGCAGCCGGCCATCGGGCGCTGGTTCACGGCGAGCTTCAGGGAGAAGCAGCCCGCCGTCGTCGAAGGCGTTGCCCGCGTCATTGCCTCCACCAGCGTCGACGGATGGGCGGGCTGCTGCGCGGCGATCGCCGCGGTGCACACCACGAACGATCTTCACCGCATCGAGTGCCCGGCGCTGGTGATCGTGGGCGAGCACGACGTCGGCACGCCGCTGGCGGCCGCGCTCGAGCTGCACCGGCACCTGCCCGACTCGACGCTGTCGGTGATCGCCGATGCGGCGCACATGACCTGCATAGAGCAGCCCGAACGCTTCAACCGCGCGCTGCGCATGTTCCTGGACACCGCGACGGCGAAGGCCGCCTGAACGACGAAGCGGCCCGCTGCGGGCCTGGCGAACGAGGAGATACGCGATGCAACGAAGACTTCTGGGCCGTTGGACGGCCGCAGCCGGCCTGATGGCCTCGGGCCTTTTCACCGAGGCGCGCGCCCAGCAGGGCTTTCCGAACCGGCCGCTCAGGCTCGTGGTGCCCTTCCCCGCGGGCGGCGGCACCGACGTGCTCGCGCGGGCCCTCGGCGAAGGCCTGTCGCGCGAGCTCGGCCAGCCGGTGATCGTCGACAACAAGGCGGGCGCAGGCACGGTGATCGGCAACGACGCGGTCGCCAAGAGCGCGCCGGACGGCCACACGCTGCTGCTGACCACGAGCGCCATCGCGATCGTGCCGAGCCTCTACCCCAAGCTGCCCTACGCAGCCGAGACCGCGCTGGTCCCGGTGCTGCTGCTGGGCGTGGCGCCCAACGTGGCGGTGGTGCGCGCGGCAAGCCCGCTGCGCTCCGCCAGCGACCTGCTGAAGCGGCTGCGCGCGGAGCCCGGGCGCCTGAGCTATGCCTCCGCCGGCAACGGCACCACCACGCACCTTGCGGCCGAGCTGCTCAAGAGCAGCACGGGCCTGTCGATGACGCACGTGCCGTATCGCGGCGCGACCCCGGCGATCACCGATCTGCTCGCGGGGCAGGTCGACCTCATGTTCGGCACCCTGCCGAGCGTGGCGCCCTTCATCAAGAGCGGCAAGGTCCGCGCCCTCGGCGTGACCGGCGCGAAGCGCTCGCCGCTGTTCCCCGACGTGCCCACCTTCGCCGAGTCGGGCGCGGCGGGCTACTCGGCCGACGTGCTGTACGGCGTGTTCGTGACCGGCGGCACGCCCGCCTCGGCCATCGAGAGGCTGGGTGCCGCCGTGCGCGGGGCCAGCCGCACAGAAGGCTTCCAGCGCAGGGCCGAGGCCGAAGGCCTGGTGCTCACGCTCGACGGCGCCGCCGAGGCGCTGCGCATCCAGCGCGCCGAAGAAGCGAAGTGGCGCCAGCTGATCAAGGCCAACGGCATCATCGCCGAGTAGTTCGCAACCCGGCTTCCCTCACCTTGCTGCTTTCTCATCATCGATCGGACACCCTCATGCACGCGACCGAAGTATTCGCCCGCCACGCCACCGAATTCCGCCAGGCCCGGCTCGACGAGGAGGTGCTTCACCACGCCAAGCGCGCGGTGATCGACTGGCACGCCGCGCTGTTCCCGGGGCTCGACGTCGCGCCCATGCCGCAGCTTCGCGCGCTGCTCGCCGACGACATCGGCCGTGGCCGTGCACGCCTGCCCGACGGGCGCCCCGCACCCGCGCGCGCGGCCGCGCTGCTCAACGGCACCGCGGCCCATGCGGCCGAGGTGGACGACAGCTTCCGCGACGCCATGTACCATCCGGGCGCGGCCACCGTGGCGGCGGCGCTCGCCATCGCTCAGGAGCGCGGCGCCAGCGGGCTGGACTTCCTGCGCGGCGTGGTGCTCGGCTACGAGGTCTCCACGCGCATCGGCGTGGCGATGGGGCGGGCCCACTATCGCCACTGGCATAACACCGGCACCGTGGGCACCTTCGGCGCCGCCGCTTCCGCCGCCGGCCTGTCGGGGCTGCACGGCGCGCCCTTCGCCCATGCGCTCGCCACGGCCGCGACCTTCGCGGCGGGGCTGCAGCAGGCCTTTCGCATGGATTCGATGTCCAAGCCGCTGCATGCAGGGCGCGCGGCCGAAGGCGGGGTGCTCGCTGCGCAGTTGGCTGCGCAAGGCGTGACGGGTTCGCTGGACGTGCTCGACGGCGAGGCAGGCTTCGGCCGCGCCATGAGCGACGGCCCCGACTGGTCGGCGGTGGGCGACACGCTCGGGCGCGACTTCCACATCAAGCGGCTGACTTTCAAGAACCACATCGGATGCGGCCACACCTTCGCGGCCATAGACGGGGCCCTGGAGCTGGCGCGCCGTCACGGCCTGCGGGCCGCGGACATCCGCCGCGTCCACGTGGCCACCTACGGTCCGGCGTTGGATATCGCCTGCTACGAGGATCCGCGCACCGAGAACGAGGCCCGCTTCAGCATGCGCTTCGTGGTGGCGACCGCGCTGGTACACGGCAGCGTGCGCCTCGCGGCCTACACGCCCAAGCGGCTCGTGGATGCCGACACGCGCGCGATGATGGAGCGCATCACCGCCGTGGTCGACCCGGAGATCGACGCCGTCTTCCCGGGCCGGCGATCGGCCCGCGTCGAGATCGAGACGAACGACGGCCAGCGCCACGCCTGGCTGCAGCCCGACCGAAAGGGCGACCCCGAGCTGCCGCTGTCGGACGCGGAGCTCAACGACAAATTCCTGGAGCTCGCTGCGCCGGTGATCGGCGCCGAGCGTGCGCAGGCCCTGCTGCGCAACATCTGGTCGCTCGACAGGGCCGATGGGCTGCAGGGGCTGGCGGCCTGAGCGCTCGCCAGCCGTCGATCACCGCTTCGTCGCCATTCGCTTTCCTGGCCGGCGCCTGCAGGTACGCAGCGCACCGACCTGCCGCGCCTGCACGGGCGCGGCCCGCACGCGCCATCGAACAAACTACAAGGAGACCTCCGTGATTGCTTCCCCTGTCCACGACGTCGATGCTTCTGCAGCCGGCTCGTTCCTTCTGCGGCGCCGTCTGGTGCTCGCGCTGTCGATGGCCGCTTTCGCGGCCGCCGGATGCGCAGGCGGTGGAATGCGCGCCGATGACACCGGCGAGATGCGCGCCCAGATTCGCCGCACGGAGTTCGGCGTTCCACATGTCCTCGCCTCGAACTGGCGAAACCTGGGCTATGGCGTCGGCTTCGCGCATGCGCAGGACCGCATCTGCGATCTCGCGGAGGTCTACGTCACCGCGCGGGCGGAGCGCTCGTTGTTCTGGGGGGCGGACAAGGGCAACCTGGAGAGCGACGTCTACCGGCAGCGGCTCATCGACAGTGGCGTGACGAAGGCCCTGCTGGCCGATCCGACGCTGGCGCTGGACGCCGACTACAAGGAGATGGTTGCCGGCTTCGTCGCCGGCTATAACAAGTACGTGCGCGAGACCCCGCCACAGCAGCTTCCCGAGGCCTGCCGCGGCCAGCCCTGGGTTCGCCCGATCACGGAACTCGATTACTACATGAGCCGCACGGCGGGACGGCGCGGCCCGCTGGACCACGTGTCCGAGATCGTGGGCGCGGCGCCTCCCGGCGCCAAGCTGTCGTCGTTGGACGAGCGGCAGTTCGCCGTCCGGAACACGCCGGCTGCGCTCGACAGCCCCATCGACGATGCGGAACTCGCACTCGACGGCAGCAACGGCTGGGCTCTGGGCCCGAGCCGTACGCAGGCGGGCTCGACGATGCTGCTCGCCAGCCCGCACTGGCCTTGGGAGGGCCTCAACAAGCCCGGCTTCTGGCCGCAGCGCGTGATGCTCACGCACATGACGATCCCCGGTGTCTTCAATCACATCGGTGTGTCGCGCATGGGCAGCGTGGTGCAGCAGATCGGACACAGCGAGGATGTCGCCCGCACGCACACCGTTTCGGCCGTTCCACGCGACGTGGTCTATCAGCTCAAGCTCGACCCGGCCGACCCGACGCGCTATCTCTACGATGGCCAGCCGCGCCAGATGCAGCGCTACGACGTGACGGTGCGCGTGCGGCAAGCCGACGGGCGCATCGTGGCGCAGACCCGATCGGTCTACTGGACCCACTTCGGCCCCGTCATCCAGAGCGCCGCGCGTGCATGGACCCGCACGACGGCGTATGCGCTGCGCTCGGTGATGACCGCGCGCGAGTGGCTCAAGGTCGAAGAGCACAAGCTTGCGCTGGATCGCGCGAAGTCCACAGACGAGATACTCGCCACGCTGTCGCGCTACCAGGTGCAGGACACCAACACGATCGCGATCGACCGCCGCGGCAACACGCTCTTCGCAGACGTCGGCAACATCCCGCATCTGGACAACGCGTTGCTGGCGCGCTGCGGTACGGCGCGGCAGCTCGATGGATCGCGTTCCGAATGCGAGCTGGGCACCGATGCGGACTCTGCGCGGCCCGGCATCTTCGGCCCCTCCAGGGGGGCGGTCGTGCACCGCAAGGCCTACGTGGCCAACAGCAACAACCCGCCGCGCTATGCCAATCCCGATCATCCGCTCGAGAGCCTGGAAGACGTGTTCGGCAAGCCCGGCGTTGCGCTGAGCCTGCGCGCGCGGCTGGGCCTGCAGCTCATCGACGAGCGCCACGGTGGACGGGACGGACTCGGCGCGCGCGAATTCACGCTCGACAACATCCAGACGATGTTCATGGGGACGCGCGTGCATGCGGCGGAACTGGTCCTGGACGACCTGCTCGCTGCGTGCCGCAGCACACCCTCGGTCGATTCGGGGGATGGCGCGCGCGTCGACCTGGCACCGGCCTGCGCCGTGCTCGCCCGCTGGGACCGGAGTTACCGGGTGGACAGCCGCGGCGGCCACATCTTCCGGGAATTCATCCGCGAAGGGGGACTCAAGTTCGCGGATGCAGTGGCGCCCGCACAGCCTCTGAGCACGCCTCGGCGTCTGGATACCGCCAATCCCGAAGTCCTGCGTGCGCTGGCGCGTGCGGTGGTCCGCATCGGCCGCGCGAAAGTGGCCCTCGATGCCCCGCTGGGCAGCATCCAGACCACCAGCCGCGGGACTGAGCGCATCGCCGTGCCAGGCGGCGACTCCAACGACGGCGTCTTCAACTACATGACCATCTCGCCGCTGCGCGAAGGCGGATACAACGCGCTGGGCGCGACCGGCCTAGTCTATTTCGTGGAGTTCGGCCCCTCGATACGCAGCCGTGGCACGTTGATCTACGGCACGTCGTCGGATCCGGCGTCTCCTCACTATTCCGACCAGATGCGGGCCTACGGGCGCGGCGAGATCATCGACTGGCGGTTCCTGGAGTCGGACATCCAGGCAGACCCGAAGCTGACCACCACGACGATCTCGGGGCGCTGAGCGCGCCGCGAGGCAAGGCACGGCAAGGACCTTTCGAAGCCGGCCATGCCGCCGCGGTTCCGTGCTTGCGCGGTGCTTCCCCGTATCGTGCAGGCCGATAGCCGAAAAACATATCTGCTATAGGAGCCATGTGCTTACCCTTGACCGGCTTGCCTGAAAGACTGCGGGCATGGAGACAAAAGATTCAATCGCACAGGCCGCGACGCACGCCCCCGTATCGTGCAAGCTGATCACCTATTCTTCGGCGCGCGACGGCACGCCGATCCACATCGAGTACGCCGACGAAGGCGAGGGCCCCGCGATCTGCATTCTTCCGTCGCTCGCGCGTTCCGGGCGCGACTACGACGAGGTCGCGGCCATGCTGGCGCATGAGGGCTTTCGCGTGCTGCGCCCGGAGCCGCGCGGCATCGGCCGCAGCCAAGGGCCGATGCAGTCGCTGGACATGCACGATTTCGCCGCCGACGTGGCCGCCGTGCTGGACCACGAGCGTACCGGCCCGCTCGTGGTGGTGGGCCATGCGTGGGGCAGCCAGCCTGCACGCACGCTGGCCGCGGATCGTCCGGACCTCGTGTGCGGCGTGGTGATGGCGGCCGCGTCGGCGGGCAAGCTGCCACCGGGATCGCAGGAGCAACCCTACAGCCGCCTGCGCGACGCGATCGACGGCGCCAGCGATCCCGGCCTCTCGGAAGACGAGCGCATCGACTGCCTGCGGCGCGCGTTCTTCGCCCCGGGCCATGATCCGCGCGTCTGGCTGGACGGCTGGAGCATCGAGACGCACGAGGCGCAAAGCCATGCCCGGCGCGTGACGCCGGTCGACGACTACTTCTCCGCGGGCCGGCACGTGCCCATCCTCGATCTGCAGGCCGAGCACGACGCGGTGGTGATTCCCGGCGTCATGAAGCCCTACCTGGGCGACCGGGTCACGGTGCAGGTGATTCGCGACGCGGGCCACGCGATGGCACCGGAACAGCCTCGAGCGATGGCCGATGCGATCGCAGCGTTTGCGCGTCGCGTCTACGGCTCGCGCACTGGCGCATAGCGCAACGAACCGGCATGCGGCGCCGGTTCCCGGCGCACGGATCAGGCCACCACCTCGCATGGCGGCGCTCGAATCACATGAACACACCAGGAGACAACATGGTCAAGAAGTACAGCATTTCCATTCTGAAGCTGGCGTTCGCCGGCGCGGCGCTGCTCGTGGGCGCCTTCGCTCATGCGCAGGGCTATCCGAACAAGCCGATACGCATGGTCATTCCCTACACGCCGGGCGGCTCGATCGACACGGTGGGACGCCTCGTGGCCGACCAGCTGCAGCGCCAGCTCGGGCAGCCCATCGTGATCGACAACGCGCCGGGCGCATCCGGCTTCGTGGGCGCAATGCACGTCAAGAAGGCCAAGCCCGACGGCTACACGCTGCTCTTCAACGCGTCGAGCCAGGCCTACCTGCCGCTGGTCGTCGCGAAGAAGACCTACGACGCGCAGCGCGACTTCACGCCGGTGGGGCAGATCGGCTACGTGCCGCTGATCGTCGCCGTGAACAACGACGTGCCAGCCAAGACCATGGGCGAGTTCGTGCGGCTGGCCAAGGCCAATCCGAACAAGTACACGTGGGCGACCTCGGGCCTGGGGACCACCAGCCACCTGAGCGAGGAGATGGTCAACCGCGCGCTGGGCCTGCAGATGGAGATCGTCGCCTACAAGGGCGCCGTGCCGCAGCTGACCGACGTGATCGGAGGCCACGTCTCGGCTGCGATCTCGCCGATGCCCGGCGTCGCGCCCTTCGTGCAGGGCGGGCGCCTGCGTCCGCTCGCGGTGACCAGCAAGGTGCGTGTTCCGTCCATGCCGGATGTGCCGACGTTGTCGGAGGCGGGCATGCCCGGTTTCGAGCTGCTGTCGTGGTACGGCATCTGGGGCCCCGCGGACCTTCCCGCGGACATCGCGAACCGGCTCAACAGCGAGATTGCCAAGGCCGTCGAAGCGCCCTCGCTCAAGGCCAAGTTCGCCGAGCTGTCATTTGTACCCGTGAAGTCCAACCCCGCACAGTTCAAGCAGCTGATCGCGGACGACCTCGCCAAGATTGGCAAGGCCGTCAAGGATGCGGGCATCCGGATCGACTTCTGAGAGGAGCCTGAAGATGATGCCCGTCTATTCGGCACGCCGTCGTCGGCTCCTGGGTGCAAGTGCATCCGTTCCCCTTGCATCATTTTTTGGGCCGCTGAAAGTTCGCGCCGAGCCTGCGTTTCCCTCGCGAACTATCCGCGTCGTGGTGCCCTTCACGCCGGGCGGCGGCACCGATGTGGTGGGGCGCGCCCTAATCGTGGGCATGCAGAGCCTGCTGGGGCAGTCGCTCATCATCGACAACAAGCCCGGTGCGGGCACGGTGATCGGCACCGACATCGTGGCGAAAGCGCCGCCGGATGGCTACACCCTTCTGCTGACGACTTCTGCCGTCGCGATCAACGACTCCCTGGTCAAGAAGCTTCCATACAGCACGCGCAACGATCTCACCGAAGTCGGCTTGATTTGCAGCGGGCCCAATGTGCTCGTGGTCAGGCCGAACAGCCCGCTGAAATCCGTGGCCGACGTCGTCGCCGCCGCGAAAGCCGCGCCGGGCAAGTTGAGCTACGCCTCTTCCGGCAATGGTTCGGCCGTACACCTGGCCGGCGAGCTCTTCAAGACCACGGCAGGGGTCGACATCGTCCATGTGCCCTACCGGGGCGCCGGACCGGCATACACCGACCTGATCGGTGGGCAGGTCGACATGCTGTTCGGGACAGCCGGCGGAGTGGCCAAGCTGGTGGAGGGGGGCAAGATGCGGGCCATCGGCGTGACATCCACCCGCCGCAGTCCGGTCTACAAGGACATCCCGGCGATCGCGGAAACGCTGCCGGGCTACGAAGCCGACGTCTGGTATGCGATGTTCGCTCCTGCAGGCACACCTCCCGCGGTTGTCGCCAAGATCAACGCAGCATTGCGCAAGGCCGCCGAAACCGCCTCCTACAAGGAACGCCTCGCACATGAAGGACTGGCCGTCGCGGTCAACACGCCCGAAGAGATGACCCGCTTCATGCGGGCCGAGGAGGCTCGCTGGCGCAAGGTCGTGGTTGAGGGCAGGGTCACTATCGATTGAAAGGTGGAAAACATGCAGGAACGACACAGAGGGAGACTGGAAGGCAAGGTGGCCATCATCGTGGGCGCGGGGCAGTCGCCGGGCGACACGGTCGGCAATGGTCGCGCGGTCGCCGAGCTGTTCGCGCAGGAAGGAGCTTCCTTGCTGCTGGTGGACATCGAGGAAGCCTGGGCCGAGGCGACGCGCGCGGCGGTCGCGATCCATGGGCGTCCGGCCAGCGTGCTACGCGCCGACATCACCCGTGAGGAGGATTGCCTGGCAATTGCCTCCGCCTGCATCAAACGGTACGGAAGGATCGACGTGCTGCACAACAATGTGGGCCGTTCGCGAGGTGACCGCCGCACCTGCGAGATGGATGCCGGCATGTGGGACGAACTCATGGCCATGAATCTCAAGGGCATGTTCATGACCTGCAAGCACGTGCTTCCGCACATGGTGAAGCAGGGTGGGGGGAGCATCGTCAATGTGTCATCCACCGCTTCGCTGGCAGCGCGTCCCACTGTGACGTACAAGACCAGCAAAGCCGCTGTCAACGCGCTGACGCAGCACATTGCGATGGAGAATGCCGCGCACGGGGTCCGCGCGAATGCGATCCTTCCGGGCCTGATCGACACACCGATGGCCATTGAACGGCGTGCGCAGGAGCGAGGTGTCTCCAAGGAGGTAGTGCGCGCCGAACGTGAAGCATTGGTGCCCATGCGCCGCATGGGTACGGGCTGGGATGTGGCCCACGCGGCTGTGTTTCTCGCCTCCGACGAGGCTCGCTACGTGACGGGTGTGCTAATGCCCGTCGATGGCGGCCTGCTCTGCAAGCGCGGCTGAACGAGCCCGGCCTTCAAGAGTCAGGCATCGACTGCCGGCGTCGCCGCCAGCGGACGGTAGACGCGAAAGTCCAGCGAGCGCAGCAGCTTTGCAGTCTCCTGGATGAGTCGGCTGGCGGGCCGCGCGGTCGGCATCGCCAGTACCAGGCTGTTCCACATGGCCGGCGGCCCGACAGGGGCTGCCCGCACCTTTGCGCGGCGCGCGCTGAGATTGAGAGCACTCTCGGGGAGGATGGAGCAGGCCATTCCCTCCTCGACCACCGTCAGCGCCGTGTGCACGGCACCCACTTCGGCCACGATGTTCAGGTTGATCTTGCGCGGCAGCATCACAGCATCGACCAGGCTTCGGATGGGGTTCGGTACGGCGGGCAGGATCAGCGGGAAATCTGCAAGTGATGCCAGCGAGACGCGCTCGGGCAGCCGATAGCCTTCGGGCGTGACGAGCAGCAGCCGCTCGCGCATCAAGGGCTCGTAGCTCAGCAGCGGCGTGGGCGGAGGGTCGAAGAGGACGCCGACGTCGATGCGACCGGCCAGCAGGCCCTCGCGCAGCGAGAGGCTCAGCCCTTCCACCACCGACAGCATCGCATTGGGCAGCCGTTCGCGGAACTCCCGCACGAGCGGCACGCACAGGCCGCTGGCTACCCGGTTCGGCAGCCCTACAACCACCTTGCCGGCGGGCTCGTCGCTCATCTCCTTGATCTCGAACAGGGCCTGCGCGGCCGCGTTGAGCATGACGCGGGCATGGGCTTGCAGCGCATGGCCCGCCTGCGTCGGCGTGACGCCGCGGCCGGTGCGTTCCAGCAGGCGCTGGCCGAGCTCCTGTTCAAGCAATGCGACCTGTCGGCTGATGCTCGGCTGCGCGAGATTCAGCGCGGCCGCGGCCCGGCTGAAGCTGCCTTTCTCGACCACGACGACGAAGTACTCGAGCTGTTTGAGATCCATAGCGCAAAGACATATCTGATATAGGCCTCATTCGATTTAACTTTGCTTGTATTCGGCCCAGACTCAAGGTTTTCCCGGGGAAGCCGGGCTCGAGGAGCAACGATGAAGAGATTCGAATCGAAGGTCGCGATCGTGACCGGCGCGGGCTGCGTGGGCGCAGGCTGGGGCAACGGTCGCGCGATGGCCGTGCGGCTCGCGGAGGAGGGCGCCAGGGTGCTCGCGGTCGACCGCGACGCCGAGCGCCTGGCCGAGACCCTGTCGCTCGCTGGCAGCGCCGCGGCATCCATCACCACCTGCATCTGCGACGTGACCAGCTCCGCGAGCGTGCAAGCGATGGTCGAGGCCTGCATCGAGACCTATGGCGCGCCCGACATCCTGATCAACAACGTCGGCGGCTCGGCCGCGGGCGGCCCGGTGCAGCTCAGCGAAGAGGCCTGGGACACGCAGGTCGACGTCAACCTCAAGAGCGTGTTCCTCACCTGCAAGCACGTGCTGCCGCACATGATCGAGCGCAAGCGCGGCGCCATCGTCAACGTGGCCTCGACCTCGGGCCTGCGCTGGACCGGCAGCGCGCAGGTGGCCTATGCGGCCAGCAAGGCCGGCGTGATCCATCTGTCGCGCGTGGTGGCGGTCCAGCATGCGGCCGACGGGGTGCGCGTCAACACGGTGGTGCCGGGACAGCTGCACACCCCGATGGTCGAGGCACGCCTGGCCAGGCAGCGCACCGGTGGCGACATCGAAGCGCTGCTGGCGTCGCGCGTCAAGCGCATCCCGCTGGGCTTCATGGGCGACGGCCGCGACACGGCGAGCGCGGCGCTCTACCTCGCGAGCGACGAAGCCCGCTTCGTGACCGGCACCGAACTGGTCGTGGACGGCGGCATGACGGCGCGCTGCGACTGAGCGGCCCGCAAGGCAAGCAAGGAGACAAGCAATGAAGAGAAGACAAGTCCTGGCCGCGGCCGCGATGCTTTCGCTGGCATCTGCCGCATTCGCGCAGGCCGGCGGGAAGCCGGTCCGCATCGTCACCTCGTTCAGCCCGGGCGGCCCGGTCGACTTCGTGGCGCGCACGCTGGCCGAGCAGCTCGGGCGCGAGCTCAAGCGCCCGGTCATCGTCGACAACAAGCCCGGCGCCAACGGCGCGCTCGGTGCATTGGAAACCCTGCGCTCCGAAGCGGACGGCAGCACGATCTGGATCACCAGCGTGGGCGCGGCCGCCATCAACCCGTCGCTGGTCGAGAAGTCGCCCTATGACACCCAGCGCGACTTCGCGCCGGTCTCGCTCGTGGCGAACAACGTGGAAGTGCTCGTGGTCGGCGCGAAGGACCCTGCAGCGGATGCCGCGGAGTTCGTGAAGACGGCCAAGGCCAGCAAGGAGTCCACGCCGATGGCCTCTTCGGGGTCCGGCAGCATTCCCCATCTGGCCCTGATTCAGCTCGAGGAAGCCACCGGCGCACGCTTCCTGCATGTGCCGTACAAAGGCATGGCACCGGCTTTCACGGACCTGATGGGCGGTCAGGTCAAGGGCGTGTTCGCCGACGTCGCGGCGATCATGCCGCACGTGCAGGGCGGCCGGCTCAAGGCGATCGGCATCGCGGCGGGCAAGCGCCATCCGTCGCTGCCGCAGGTCAAGACCTTCGACGAGCAGGGCATCAAGGCCGTGGACACGAACAACTGGTATGCGCTGTTCGTCTCGGCGAAGACGTCTCCGGCGGTGGTGCAGGAGCTGAACAAGGCCGTGCGCAGCGCGATCGCCAACCCCGATGTCAGCGCCCGGCTGCTGCGTGGTGGCGCCGAGCCGAAGACATCCACGCCGCAGGAGCTTGCAGCGCTGCTGAAGGCCGACACGGCCAAGTGGGCCGCATTGATCAAGTCACGCAACATCAAGGCCGAATGATGAGCACGAGCCACATCCGCGTTCCGCTGGTGGTGCCGGGCACGGTTCCCGAGCTCGCCGGCATCGAGGCCCGCATCCTCTCGGAGCGCGGCCGGATCTCGCTGCTCTACCAGGTGCTGCTCAACAGCCCGAGCATCGCCAGTGGCTGGGAGTCGATGCTGACGGCCGTGCGCAACCGCACATCGGTGCCGGCCGACCTGCGCGAGATGATCATCCTGCGCGTCGCCGTGCTCAACGAGGCGGCCTTCGAGTTCGAGGCGCATGTGCCGCATGCGTTGAAGGCCGGATTCGCGCAGGAGAAGATCGATGCGCTGCGCGCGCCCGATCCCGCAGGCGCCTTTGAAGGGGTCTTCACGCAGGATGAGCTTCTGCTGCTGGCGCTGACCGATCGGATGACGCGCGATGTCAAGGTGCCCACCGAGCTGATGGACCGCCTGAACGCGCGCTTCGAGCCTTCGGCCGTGGTCGAAGTGGTCGCCACCGTGGCGGCCTACAACATGGTGTCGCGATTCCTCGTGGCGCTGAACATTTCGCACTAGACACCGCCATGACAGATGCAACCACCGAGGCCGGCGTTCCCGCGAGGACCTATCTGGAGCGACCCTCGCAACCGAGCCTGCGCCTGCCACCCGGGGCCTGCGACAGCCATGTGCACGTCTTCGGGCCGACCGCGCGCTTTCCTTATGCGCCAGGCCGCCCGGCCACGCCGCTGGAAGCGCCCAAGGAGACGCTGTTCGCGCTGCATCGCGCCCTGGGCATCGAGCGCTGCGTGATCGTGCAGTCGATCACGCACGGCACCGACAACCGCGTGGTCGAGGACGCCATCGCGGCGGGGCAGGGCCGCTATCTCGGCATCGCCCTGGTCGAGGCCGACGTGCCCGATGCCGAACTCCAGCGCCTGGCGCAAGCGGGCATGCGCGGCGTGCGCTTCAACTTCATGCGGCACATCGCGACCACCGCGGGCGTCGAGGCGGTGCTCGCGCTGACGCCGCGCCTGGCGGCGGTCGGCATGCATTTGCAGGTGCACTTCGAGAGCGAGCTGGTCCACGAACTCTCCGCGCCGCTGCAGCGCAGCCAGGTTCAGGTGGTGATCGACCACATGGGGCGCGTGGATGCCACGCGCGGGCCGGATGCTTCCGACTTCCAGGCGCTGCTGAAACTGCTGGAGAACCCGCGTTTCCACGTGAAGGTCAGCGGCATCGATCGCGTCGACGCGCATGCACCGCCGGCCGAGCGCTATGCCCATGGCGAGGCGCTGGCCCGCATCCTGGTGGAGCGCTTTCCCGAGCGCTGCGTGTGGGGCACAGACTGGCCGCATCCCAACCACACCCACATTCCCGACGACGGCGTGCTCGTGGATGCACTGGGCCGTATCGCGCCGGATGCGAGGCACCTGGAGCAGTTGCTCGTGCACAACCCGCAGGCCCTGTACCGGTTTCCAACCTGAGCCGCAGCTCCGACGCCACGCGGTTCCATCCGAGGTGCACATGTCAACAACTGGCCGGATTCCAACCGACGTCGTACTCCTGCGATGCCATGGCCCGCTCTCGGCTCCGGCTGGGTTCGGCGAGGGAGTGGCGACCTTGCCTTGCTGGAAGGAAATCGGTGGCCGCATCGTCCGGCATGTTCATTCGCAGGCGCTGCAGCTCTCGTACGTCTACCTGGGATTGCCCCACCGCACGGCGCTGTCGAGGCACTGCCTGATCGAGCTCGCCACGGAGGCGGGCAAAGTCTGGCCCGGCACACGGGTGGCGGCCTCCCGCCTGACGCTGATGCACGACATCGCCGGTGCCAGCGCGGACTCGCCGGCGCGCTCTCACTACGTCGTCGAGATGAAACCCGAACCCGGCTGGGGCATTGAGCTGCAACGCTGGTACGACCAGGAGCACCTGCCCGCGCTGGCCGCGGTGCCGGGCTGCATACGCGCCCAGCGCTTCTGGAACAACGACGACGAGCAGGAGTCGCTGGCGTGCTATGACCTCGTCTCGGACCGGACCACGGCCTCCGCCGAATGGCTGGCGGTCCGCGAGACGAGCTGGAGCGCTCGCGTGCGGCCCCATTTCATGAAGCCCGTGCGGACCATGTTCGCTCTGGTCGACGCCTCTGTGTCATAGGCAGTCGACCGGCCTGCCGGCATGAAGCACTGCGACATGCCGCCAGTTGCCAATCAATAGGAGTAACAAGCTCGTTGTTCGAGGCCGGTGGAGATCGCCGAGTGGACCGATCGCCGATGCGATGGCGAACGCGGTCCAAGCTTCGTGCATTCGCGCCTTCGCGTTTCTTGTCTCCATGCCGCAGCATCCTGAGGCGGCATGTCGTGCTTCTCTCATTGCTAGTCCGCACCGGGCACCTTGACGCAGTGCGCATCCCACCTGCGATGCAGGAGGCTCGATCGCACTCGAGAGCCTGATTGACTACTGGGCTCCGAAGGGCAGCGGAACCGATCTTTCCTCGCACGAGGCGCTAGCCCTCTGATATGGAAGCTCCTTATTCGCAAGCGAGATGACAGTTTGATGAATACGGTATTGGACCGCATCCCCGTGGATTCCTAAAGTCCATTGCCACTCGACCAGTCTGCCGCAATCAGGTGGGCATCTACCTGGAGATGTATTCATGAAGCGTTGGGTTTCGAAGCTCCTTGCAGCGCTGCGGCCTGCAGTGGTTCCGGCATCGAGTTCCGGCGATGCGCAGGAGCGGGCGCCCGCGCTGCAGCCGCTGCCCAGCGAGCGCGTCGGCATCTCGGGAACCGTCATCGCCAAGGTCGAGCTGCCGGGCGGCTTCGGCGCTTCCAGGGAGCTCCTGCTGCGCATGCGCGAGGTCACCATTGCGCCCGGAGGCTTCCTGCCGATGCATTCGCACGCGGACCGCCCGGCGGTGGCCTATGTGCTGCACGGGTGCATGACCGAGTACCTCGAGGGCCAGGACGAACCGGTCGTCGTCGAGGCCGGGCAGGCGTATTCGACCCATCGCCGGCCCCACGCGCTGCTCAACCGCGGCAGCGTGCCGGTCGTGTTCCTCGAGGTCGATCTGTTCTGACTTCGCCTCCGCATCCCGCATTCCCCGTTCCGCATTTCCGCATTTCATTGCCTCGGAGTCCAGATGTTCCGCCTGACGTTCAGCCTCGCTTGTGCCGCCGCGACCCTCGTTCCTTCCTTCGTCCACGCCGCGGAGACCGTCGAGGTCATTCACTGGTGGACCAGCTCCAGCGAGACGGCAGCCGTCGGCAAGTTCAAGGAGGCTGCGAGCAAGCGCGGACTGGTCTGGAAAGACCTGGCCGTTGGCGGCGGCGACAACCAGCGCATCCTGTTGAAGGCGCGCGTGGGCAAGGGAACGCCGCCGGATGCTGCGCAGATCAACGCCGACGTGCGCAGCTATGCCGCTAACCGCGACAACCTCGCCAACCTCGACGAAGTGGCCGCCAAGGGAAAGTGGGACGAGGTGCTGCCCGAACCCCTGCGTCGCTTCGCGCGCCAGGGCGGCAAGAGCTATGTCGCGGTGCCAGTGAATGTGCATCGCCAGAACGTCATGTGGATCAACGCCGAGGCCCTGAAGAAGCTCGGCGCCACGTCCGCGCCGAAGACCTGGGACGAGTTCTTCGCACTGGCCGACAAGGCCAAGGCCGCGGGCATGGTGCCGCTGGCAATGGGCGATGACATCTGGGTGAACTTCACCTTTATGCAGGTGGCCTTCACGACGATGAAGCCCGACGAGTTCCGCCGGGCCTTCTACGACCTGGACGACGCGCAGCTCAAGGGCCCGGCCGTGGTGAAGGCCTTCGAAGTGATGCGCAGGCTGCGCGGATACGTGGACCGCAGCGCGCCGACGCGCAAATGGAACGAAGCCACGCAGATGGTCATCCAGGGGCGCGCGCTGGCGCAGGTCATGGGTGATTTCGCCAAGGGCGAATTCAACATTGCTGGCAAGAAACCCGGCGTGGACTATCTTTGCGCGGCCGTGCCTGGCAGCGGCCGCAGCCACCTGTTCACCTCGGACGCGTTCCTGTTCTTCAAGCAGCAGAAGACCTCGAAGGCGCAGATGGACCTCGCCGAGGTGTTCATGGACCGCGACGCGCAGGTTGCGTTCAGCCAGGCGAAGGGCTCGGTGCCGGCCCGCACGGATGCTGACGTGTCGGGCTTCGACGAATGCGCCCGCCAGAGCTATGCCGATTTCGTTGCTGGCGCCAAGGACGGAACTGTCGCTGCATCCCCCAACCTGATGCAAACCCCAGCGCGCCTGGGCGCCTGGCGCGATGTGGTACTCGGCTTCTGGAACGACCCGGACATGACGGCCCAGCAGGCCGCAGCAAAGATGGCTTCGGCCGCTAAGTCGAACTGAGGCCGGGTCCGGGAACGCATCGTGACAGCAACATCTCCGTCGGGCGCATCCGCCCATCCTGAAGTGCGCGGCTTCTCCGACCGGTTCGAACGATGGCTGCCGCAGCTGGCCATCTCGCCCGCCCTGGCCGTGAGCCTGCTCTTCTTCTACGGCCTGACTGCCTGGGTCGCGGCGGTCTCGTTCACCGATTCTGCTGGCGCGATCAGCTGGAACTGGGTGGGCCTGGACCAGTACCGGCGACTGTTCTCCGACGACAACTGGTGGCGGGCCCTGTGGAATCTGGCCCTCTACCTGCCCCTGGTCGTGGGCCTGCCATTGGTGCTGGGCTGCTTCCTCGCGATCCTGCTCGACCAGAAGGTGCGGCTGGAGAACGGCATCCGCACCGTCATCCTGTACCCGCTGGCGCTGAGTTGGATCGTCGCCGGCACGATCTGGCGCTGGCTGCTGTCGCCCGACACCGGCATCGAGAAGTGGCTGCACGGCATGGGCTTCGAGAACGCCCTGTTCGATTGGATCGTCCAGCCGAAGTACTCGATCTTCGCGCTGGTGGTCGTCGCCGTGTGGCACAGCACCGGCTTCGTGATGTCGATGTTCATTGCCGGCCTGCGCAGCATCGACGAGTCGGTCTTCAAGGCCGCCATGATCGACGGCGCCAGCCTGCCGCGCATCTACTGGCGCGTGGTGCTGCCGGCCCTGCGGCCCACGGTGTTCAGTGCCGCGCTGATCCTGCTGCCCGCGGCGCTTCGCACCTTCGACTTGGTGGTCGTGCTGACCCAGGGCGGGCCCGGCCAGAGCAGCGTGCTGCCGGCCTTCTACGTATTCGACCGCTTCTTCCGGCGCGACCAGATGGGCCTGGGATCCGCCTCGGCCATGGTGCTGCTGTTCACGTGCGCGATGGTGGCCGTGCCCTACATCCTGAGCGAGCTGAAGAAGCATCGCGGAGACTGACCATGGCTATTCCTTCATTCCTGCGCCGTCCTGCGCGGCGCGAGCGCATGCCGGGCGAGCGGCTCGGCACGGGCCGCGTGCTGGTCTACCTGGGGCTGCTTCTCGCGGTGGCTTTCTATGCGTTGCCAGCGTGGTTCGCCGTCGTCAACTCGCTCAAGCCGCTGGCCGAGCTGCAGGCCGGCAATGTGCTGGGGCTGCCGCAGCGCTGGACCATCGAGCCGTGGATCGAGGCTTGGGCCACGGCCTGCACCGGCGCCGAGAAGTGCACCGGGCTGTCGCGCTATTTCTTCGACTCGCTGATCGTGGTGGTGCCCTCCACGGTGATCTCCACGCTGTGGGGCTGCTTCAACGGCTACGTGCTGGCCAAGTGGCGCTTCCGTGGCGTCGACGGCGCGCTCTTCCTGCTGATGTTCGGCGTGTTCATGCCGGCGGCGTTGTTCGTCTTTCCGCTGTCGATGGTGTTCGCGAAGCTGCATTTGTCGCAGTCGCCGCTCGGCCTCGTCGTGGTGCACACGATCTACAGCGTGCCGGTGGCGCTTTACTTCCGCAACTACTTCGTGGGCTTCCCCGGGGAGCTGATCAAGGCCGCGCGCATCGACGGCGCGGGCCTGTGGACGATCTTCTGGCGCGTGGTCCTGCCCACGGCGAAGCCCATCCTGGTCGTCGTGGGCATCATGCAGTTCACCGCGATCTGGAACGACTTCATCTTCGCGCTGGTGCTCGCGCCGAGCGACCAGCAGCTCGTGACCGTGGGGCTCAACAACCTGACCAATGTCCAGGAAGACGTGCCCCGCTACAACGCCTACATGGCCGCCGCCCTCATCGCCGGCGCCCCGACCCTGGTGCTGTACATGCTGGCCGGCAAGTACTTCGTGCGCGGGCTGACCGCCGGCGCGGTCAAGGGCTGATCGATCTAAACCTGAAAAAGAAGGAGCCACACCCATGGCCAGCGTAAGCATTCGCAACGTGCGCAGACGCTACGGTTCGGTGACCGTGCTGCACGGCATCGACATCGAAGTCGCCGACGGCGAGTTCCTGATCCTGGTGGGACCGTCCGGCTGCGGCAAGAGCACGCTGCTGTCGATGATCGCCGGGCTGGACAGCATCAGCGAGGGCGAGATCGCGATCGATAGCCGCGTCGTCAACGACGTGGGGCCGAAGGACCGCGACATTGCCATGGTGTTCCAGAGCTATGCGCTGTACCCGAGCATGACCGTCGGCGAGAACATTGCCTTCGCGATGGAGATGCGCAAGGTGCCCAAAGCCGAGCGGGAGGCCGTGGTCGAGCGCGTGGCAAGGACCCTTCAGATCGGTCACCTGCTCGATCGCCGGCCCGCGCAGCTCTCCGGCGGCCAGCGCCAGCGCGTGGCGATGGGGCGGGCCCTGGCGCGCAATCCCAAGGTGTTTCTCTTCGACGAGCCGCTGTCCAACCTGGACGCCAAGCTGCGCGTCGAGATGCGCGCCGAGATCAAGGCGCTGCACCAGAGGCTGAGGAGCACCATCGTCTACGTGACCCACGACCAGGTCGAGGCGATGACCCTCGGCGACCGCATCGCGGTGATGAAGGACGGCCGCGTGCAGCAACTGGGCACGCCACAGGACATCTACGAGCGGCCCGCGAACCTGTACGTGGCCGCGTTCATGGGCTCGCCGACGATGAACTTGCTGCCGGTCAGGCTGCGCGCCGAATCGGGGCATTGGATGGCGGAGCTGCGTAGCGGCGACTCGGCCGTACGTCTGCCTGCGGCTCCGGCCGGATATGCGGCCACAGGGGAGCGCGACGCGGTGCTGGGACTGCGGCCTGAGCATTGGCGGCTCGCCGAAGAGGGAGAGTCCGGCGCGCTAGCCGTCACTCTCCAACTGGTGGAACCGACCGGTGCCGACACCTTCGGCTTCGCCGACATGAACGGTCAGCGCATCGGCATCCGATTGCCGCCTAAGCCGATGCGCCATGCAGGCGAGCAGGTTCGTGTGCGGCCGGATATGGCGAGCGCCTCGCTATTCGATCCGTCGACCGAGAAGCGCATCGAGATCTAGGTCCCTCTTCCATCCACCTGAAGTCGATTCAGCGGCTCGCAGCGCGCCGCTTGGATCGGTACGCCTCGAAATCTTGCAACGAGCACTCATCGACCGCAACGGCATCGTGAATGCGCCTGTGGTTTTCCGAAGTCTCGCAAATCCGGATCCAAATTCAAACCACTAGACCAGGAGTCATCCATGAACCCCCACCGAATCGCCATGTGTGTGGCCCTCGCGGCAACGGCCAACTGCGCCAGCGCGCAGTCCACCGCCACCGTGTTCGGCGTCGCGGACTTGAGTGTGCGCCGCGTCACCAACGGCCCGGCCACGGTCACCAGCCTGTCCAGCGGCGGTGCGGCGGCAAGCCGCCTGGGTTTTCGCGTCGTGGAAGACCTGGGCGGCGGCTACGCGGCCAGCGCATGGCTGGAGAGCACCGTGAACTTCGACGACGGCACGACCAATGCCGCGCGCTTCTTCAATCGACGGTCGACAGTGAGTCTCTCGGGACCGTTTGGCGAGGTGCGGCTGGGCCACGACCTCACGCCGTCGTACACGGGCTTCGGCGAGTTCGACACCTTCGGCGTCAGCGGTCTGGCCGACCAGGGCAAGTTCTATTCGACGGCGGCCGGCGTCTTCGGCAGCGGCATCGACGCGACCGGTGTCTGGGCGCGCGCCGACAACATGGTCGAGTACCTCACGCCGAACACGCTCGGCGGCTTCTACGGGCAGCTCGCGGTCGCGATGGGCGAGGGCGCGCCATCCAAGAAGTACCGCGGTGGTCGCATCGGCTACGCGCAGGGGCCGGTGCACATGACCGCGGCCTATGGCCTGTTCGATGGCATCGGCGGCAACACGCTCAGGCGCAGTTCCGTGGCCGGCAGCTATGAGTGGGGGCCGGCGAAGTTCTACGGCTCGGTGGTACGCAATGCCTACCTCGGCGCCTCGCGGCTGGTGACGCAGGTCGGCACGGTGGTCACGGTGGCCGGGCTGCACAAGATCAAGCTCAACTACACCAGGGCCGACGCCTCGGGCGTCCTCGGCAAGGCATTGCTGGACCGCAACGACGCCGCCCAGGTGGCGATCGGCTACGCATACGACCTGTCCAAGCGGACGACGCTCTATGCGACGTATGCGGCCATCTCGAACAAGGGCGACGCCAACTTCGCGGTCGGCACGCCGCCCGCCGCCTCGCCGGGCAAGAGGTCGCGCGGCACGGAATTCGGCATCAGCCACAGGTTCTGAGGTGTGCGTGCAGCCGATGCGTTCTCTGTCCCTTCATGCGTTCGTCCGGGTGATTCGATGAGGAAGGAGCCGGCGCGCCATGCAGCCTGAACTTTGCGCGCGCAGCATCGGGCAGCTTCGGGTCGACGGACTTCTCTTCAAGGATCACAACGGCAATGGCCGGCTCGATCCCTACGAGGATTGGCGGCTAACGCCGCGGGAAAGAGCCGCCGATCTTCTCGGCCGGATGACCCTCCAGGAGAAGGTCGGCGCGATGCTCCATGCGAACCCGCCGACGACGCAGGCAGCGGCGATTCCCGGTGCCGGCTCGGCCTGGGACTTCGCCTCGATGCGCGAGCTGGTCCTGCAACGGCATGTGGGCGCTTTCCTCAATCGCCTGCAGGCGCCGCCCGCGGATCTCGCTCGGCAGGCCAACGCGCTGCAAGCCCTGGCGGAGGAGGAGCGGCTCGGCATCCCGGTGATTCTTTCCTCCGATCCGCGCAGCCATTTCAGCCATTCGCAGGGCGTGAGCGTCGCAGCCGGTGGATTCACCCAATGGCCCGATGCGCCGGGCTTCGGCGCGGCCGGCGACGCAGAACTGGTACGCGCATTCGCCGACGGCGTGCGCGAGGAGTACCGCGCGGTCGGCATACGCATGGCCTTGTCGCCGATGGCGGACCTCGCGTTGCAGCCGCGTTGGCACCGCTGCAGCGGCTGCTTCGGCAGTTCGCCTGAAGACGTGCGATCGCTCGTGCAGGCCTACGTGGTAGGGATGCAAGGCGGCATGGACGGGATCGGTCCGCAAAGCGTCGTCTCCGTGGTCAAGCACTGGGTGGGCTACGGCGCGACGGGCCCCGAGGGCTTCGACGCGCATAACCACTACGGTCGGCTGCTGGATCTGCGCAGCGAGGGCATCGAGGACCATATCCGCGCCTTCACCGGTGCCTTCGAGGCTGGTGTCGGGGGAGTGATGCCTTCCTACGGCATGCCGCTCCCCGGGCTTCGGATGCCGGATGTCGCGGGCGACATCGAACAGGTCGGCATGAGCTTCAACCGTCAGATGGTCACCGGCGTGCTGCGAGGGCGCTTCGGCTTTGACGGCGTCGTGATTTCCGACTGGCATGTCACCGACGACTGCTCGCGTGCTTGTATCGAGGGTGTCGAGGAAGGCGAGCGCCCCGGCGCCGCCGACATCGCCATGCCCTGGGGGGTGGAGCACCTGGGCAGGCCCGGGCGCTTCGCCAAGGCGATCCAGGCCGGTGTCGATCAGTTCGGCGGCGCGGACGATCCACGCTGGATCATCTCTGCGGTGCGCGACGGCCTGCTGCCCCAATCGCTGATCGATCGGGCCGTCCTGCGCATCCTGGTGCAGAAATTCAGCCTGGGGCTTTTCGAGAACCCCTACGTCGATGAGGACGCGGCGGCCTGCGTCGTCGGCCGAGCGGGACTGAAGGCAATGGCGCTCGATGCGCAGCGCAGGTCGCTGGTCGTCGCCAGAAACGCCGGTTCCGTGCTCCCGCTCGCTCGTGGGAGGAAGCTGTTCCTCGAAGGCATCGATTCCCAGGCGGCCTGGGCTGCTGGCTTCACGGTGGTGGGGCGTCCGGGCGACGCCGAACTCGCCATCGTCGGCCTGCGCACGCCCCACGAACTGTTGCATCCGCAGCATTTCTTCGGTAGCCGCTACCGCGAGGGGCGTACGGGCTGGCTGGCCGGCGATGCCGATCTGGAGCGGGTGCGTGTGATTGCGGCGCAGGTGCCCACGGTAGCCAGCGTCTACATGGACCGCCCTGCGGACCTTGGCGCGCTTGAACCGCTGGTCGCTGGCATCGTCCTGCATTTCGGCCTGCAGGAGCAGGCACTTTTCGAAGTGCTGTCAGGTCAGTACATGCCCGCCGGCCGCCTGCCGTTCGACCTGCCCTGGCTGCAGTCGACGCCGTCTCCGGCTGGGCTGGCCCTGCGGCGCGGAGAGAGCCTGTCGTTCTGATTCCTTCGTCCGGCGCATGTCGTGCCGGCGTCTATTTACAGGAGAAATCGCTTTGAATACATCCCCTCAACCCTTCGTCCTCGTCGCGGGCTCCGGCCATGGCGGCTGGGCCTGGCAGAAGCTCGCTGCATTGCTCACGCGGCGTGGTCATCGTGTCTATGCGCCATCGCTCACTGGGCTGGCCGACCGCTCCCATCTGATGAGCGCCGACATCACGCTGCAGACCCATGTCCGCGACATCGTCAATCTTTTCCGCTGGGAGGACCTGCGCGGTGCGGTGTTGGTCGGGCATTCGTATGCGGGCTGGGTGGCCTCGGCGGCGGCCGAGTCGCTGGAGGATCGTCTCTCGGCCATTGCCTTCGTCGACGCCTTCCTTCCCGAGAACGGCCAGCGCGGCTTCGATCTGCTCAACGACGCTCAGAGGGCTGCGGTGCTTGAGGCTCAGGCGCGTGGTGAACTCTCCCGTCCGGGGCCGACGAGCACCGCACTGAAGATCCAGAGAGTCGAGGACGCGCGCTGGCTCGATTCGAAGATCACGCCGCAGCCGATCGGCGTGTCGATGCAGCCGGTCGAACTGACGGGCGCACGGGAACGCGTCGCGCGCAAGCTCTACGTGCGCACTCCGCTGTTTCCGCAGCCCCTGTTCGATGCCGCCCTTGAGCGCTGCCGCGCTGATGCAGGCTGGCAGACCGCCGTGATGGCCGACTGCGGCCACGACCCGATGGTCGACGCGCCTGAAGCTCTCGCCGATTTGCTGCTTGGGCTGCTCGAGCCCCGATGAGCACTGCTAGGCCCGCCGTGTAGCCCGCACCCGCCGCTGCCTTATTCGCAATCGCGATGACAGTGTTTCGTCCAAGGTATTGGACGCGTCCCGGCAACCTGCCTAGATTTATCCATGGGCCGAATACGGCACGGACGCCCGAAGGATCACGACAACATGAAACCGGCTCCTGCGCTCATGTCGCCTTGCGACCGCAGAACGGCGCTCAGGACCCTGTTCGCGGCCACAGCAATTCCATTGCTGTGGCCGCGAGGCGTACACGCAGCGCCGGCCTATCCCTCGCATTCGATCAAGCTGATCGTGCCCTTCGCGCCAGGAGGCCCGAACGACGTGGCTGCGCGTTTGATCGCGCCCGCGCTCTCAACGAGCCTCGGGCGGCCCGTGGTCGTGACCAACATCGGCGGAGCGGGTGGCCGTATCGGCTCCAAAACCGTGGCTTCCTCACAGGCGGACGGCTACGCGCTGATGATGGGCGGCACCAACCTCAACGTGGTGGTGCCGGCGGTCTACCCGAAACTGAACTACGACCCGGTGGCCGATTTCGAGCCGGTCGGCGCGCTCGCCAGCGATCCGATGATCATGGCCATCCACCCGGGCGTGCCCGCCGGCAGCGTCCAGGACCTGATCCGCTACAGCAGGCGCAACCCCGGCAAGCTCAGCGCGGGATCCGCCCCTGGCATCGGACCGCACTTCGCTATCGAGATGTTCAAGCGGCGCACTGGTGCCGACATCACTTTCGTGCCCTACAAGGGCGCCAGCCCGGCGATCCAGGATTCGCTTGGCGGGCATCTCTCGATGGTCGTGACCAACAGGGCCGCACTTTCGCCGCTGGTTCGCAAGAACATGCTTCGCGCGCTTGCTGTGACCGGTAAGACAAGACTGGCCGAGTTTCCGGAGGTGCCCACGCTCGAGGAAAGCGGTGTCCAGGGGGTGCCATCGCTCAACTGGTACGGGCTCATGGCGCCTGCGCGAACGCCCGCGCCTGTATTGAAGACATTGCGCGCTGCGCTGGCGCAGGCGATCGCCAGCCCGCAGATGGCCGAATCCATACGCACAGTCGGCATGGACCCCGCCCCCGCCGGCATCGACTTCGCGGCTGTGCTCGCCGAGCAGCGTCGCGAATGGGCAGCGATCACTCACGAAACAGGCATCACGCTGGAATGAATGCCCCGGGATTGCGCGAAGGCGTCGCTCCAGGCCGCCTGCTGGATCACGAGTCACCCGCGCACAAGCGGACGAACCAGGGAGCTCCCATGAATGTCACCATCCGCGTGCTTGCCCCGCAGGCCTTTCAGATCCCACTAACTGCGGTAGGCGCGTTGTTCGAGCAAGTGGCTCGTGTCCGCGTGCAGTGGCTCTGGGGGCCGGCGGGTGGCTCCTCGCCCCAGGCGCTGGTGCAGCGGCTGGAGCGAGGCGAAGCTGCGGACGTCGTGCTGCTGCCTGCGGCGCTGCTGGCGCTGCAGGTGCAGGCCGGCCGGGTGGATGAGGGGTCTTGCACGGAGGTGATGCGCTCGCGCATCGGCGCTTGCGTGTCGCAAGATCATCCCCGTGTCGATATTGGCAGCGCGCAGGCGCTACGTCTTGCGATCGTGCAGGCGCGCGGTGTCGCCTATTCGCAGGCCGGGAGCGGTGTCTACGTCTCGCAGGTGCTGTTCGGCAAGCTCGGTATCGAGCCGGCGCAGGTGCGCGCGGTTCAGGTGCGTGATGAGCCTGTCGCCGCAGCGGTGGCGCGGGGCGACGCGGAGCTAGGCTTTCAGCAGATCAGTGAGATCCTTGGCCAGCCGGGTGTGTGCTTTGCTGGTCCGCTACCCGACGACCTACAGCACGTCACCGTGATCGCCGCGGGTAGGTCGGCGGGCGCAGCCGAGCCCGAGGCTGCGCGCTGCTTCATGCAGTTCCTTTGTTCGGCCGAAGCTGCCGGTCCCTTGGCGGACGCGGGTCTGGACTCGTGTCTTGGGTGAAGCTCCAACGGTTGGCTCAAAGAGCGGACGGAGTCCGGGTTGTCGGACTGGCATCTGCGGCCCGCACCGTAGGTTCGCCGACGCTCCAGTTCGCCAGCACTTCGTTGCGAACGCACTCCAGGAGTTCGCTCTCGTTGTCCTCGCGCCAGACGACATCGATCTGCAGTGTGCCCGCCGACGGTGGAAGCGCCACCACTCGCAGGTCTCTGCCGCCGACCTCGGCATAAGAGGCGGGCACGAGGGCCACTCCGAGGCCGTGACGAACCATCTGGAACATGCTCATCGGGTGGCGCGCCACGTGAAGCAGGCGAGGGCTGAACCCGGCCTGCATGCAGGCGGCGACAAGCGAGTCGAATAAGGCGGATCTGTGCTCACGGGAGAAGCTGATCATCGGCTCCTCGGCGAAATCCCTGAGCGTCAGCGTATCGCGCGCGGCCAGCGGGTGGGCCAACGGCATCACGAGCGAGAACCCCTCGGTGTAGAGAAGCTGGCGTGCCAGGCCGAGCGTGCTCGTGCGTGCGTGCACAAAGCCCAAGTCCAGCTTGTCGGCGGCGACGGCGCGCACCTGTTCCTGCGAGCCCATGTCGGTCACCAGTAGCTGGACTGCTGGCAGGCAGGTCCGTAGCCTGTGGATGAAGTCCGGCATGACATGATCGATGGCCGAGGTGGCCATCCCCACGCGCAGCGTCCCCCCGTCGCCCTGCGCCGCGAGCTTGGCCCTCTGGGTTGCCGCTTGCGCCTGGTCGAGGAGTTGGCGCGCGTCGCGCAGAAACGCGCGCCCGGCGTCGGTGAGCCGCACTTCGCGGCGGTTGCGAAAAAGCAGGAGCACGCCGAGCTCTTCTTCCAGCGCCTTGATCTGATGGGACAAGGGCGGCTGGCTCATGTGCAGGCGCACCGCCGCCCGGCTGAAGTTCAGCTCCTCGGCGACGGTGACGAAATAGCGAAGCTGGCGCAGATCCATGACGTCAACCATACAGGCTCGGGGATGACTCGCAAAGGTGGCCGCGACGCGCGCGGGTCACTCGGCGGCGATCTTGTTGGCCTTGATCAGCTGCGCCCAGCGCCGGGACTCGCCGGCGATGAAGGTGGCGAATTCGGTTGGTGACCCACCCACCGGGTCAGCGCCCAGCGCGACCAGCCGTGCGCGCGTCTGAGGGTCTCGTACGGCGGCCTGGACTTCGGCGGAGAGGCGTTCGACGATCGGCCGCGGTGTGCCCTTGGGAACGAAAAAGCCATTCCACTCGAGCACTTCGAAGTTCGGCAAGCCGTTTTCCGCGACGGTGGGCACCTGCGGCAGCGCGGCCATGCGCCGGGCGGAGGTGACCGCCAAGGCGCGCAGCTGCCCCGACTGCAGATAGCCCAAGGCCGAGCCGGCGTTGGCGAAGTAGGCATCCACGTGACCGCCCATGACGTCGGCCAGTGCAGGGGCGCCTCCCTTGTAGGGCACATGCAGCATGCCGGTGCGCGCCTCGCGGTTGAGCAACTCACCCGCGAGGTGGGCGGGGCTGCCAGCGCCGTAAGACGCGAACGATATCTTGCCGGGTTGGATTCGTGCGCGTGCCACGAAGGCCTTGAAGTCGGCGTCGGGCGAATTCGGCGGCACCACGAGGACGTTTGGAACGGTCAGCGCCAGCGACACCGGCACCAGGTCCGTCGCCGCATCGAAAGGCATCTTGCGCAGCAGCGGATTCACCGCGAACGTCGACGCGTCGTACAGCACGGTATAGCCGTCGGGGTCGGCCTTCGCGACTGCCTGCGCGCCGATGATGCCGCTGGCACCCGGCCGGTTATCGATGACGACCTGCGTGCGCAGCGCGGTACCGAGGCGCTGGGCAAGAATCCGGGCTGCGTTGTCGGCGCCACCCCCAGCGGAGTAGGGAACGATCAGGCGGATCGGCTTTGCGGGCCATTGTTCGGCGGCGGCCGCGAGCGGGAGGAGCGCGGCGCCTACCGTTGCGAGGGCCAGCGAGGCCAGAACACGGCGTGTGAAGGTGCGATGGAAACTCATGGCTTGAATCTTCTTCAGGCTTCGGCCGCAGCCGTTGGCGCGCGATTGATCTCAGTGCCTTCGGTGGCGAGTTCGGCCAGGACTGCCGACAGATGGTGATAGGCCGTGTTAGCCGCCGGAATGCCGCAATAGATTGCCTGCTGCAGCAGCACCTCCTTGATGTCGCACAGCGACATCTGGCTCTGCAGCGCCGCGCGCAGATGCAGCCGCAGTTCGTCCCAGCGTCCGAGCGCGATCATCGTGCCCATGACGAGGATGCGGCGCTCCCGAAGGCCCAGGTCGGGCCTCGTCCAGATCTCGCCCCAGCCGTAGCGCACGATCAGATCCTGGAAGTCGCGCGTCACGTCGGTCGTTGCCGCGCTGGCTCGATCCACGTGCGCGTCGCCCAGGACGAGGCGTCTGCGCTTCGTTCCCTTTTCGTAAAGCTCGTTGTTCGTCATGTAATGTTCCTGAAGAGGTGAATCGAAGAGTCCCCGCGCACGAGGGCCGCGCATTACCGCGGCCGATGCGGTCACGTGAAAGAGGCTTGGCCCGGGACTGCGGCGGGCAGTTGCGCTTCCAGGATCGCGCCGGTGGACGATTCCGTCATCACCAGCGTGTTGCTCCCGGGCCGGAAGGCCAGGTTGGTGACGGTCTTGCCGCCCGGGCTGCGAACGAGGTGGGTGACTTCGCCGGCCGCATTCAGCACGAACGCGGCGCCGAGGCTCGCGTGCGCCACCACGAGCCCGCCTTGCGCGGTGGCGGCGAGGCCGTCGGGCCCGCTGGTGCCGAAGAAGCTCTGGAAAGCGGCCACCTTCGTGAGGCTGCCGTCGCGCATGACCGGTGCGCGCCAGACCTGGTTGCCGCGCGTGACCGCGACGAACAACACATGGCCTGAGGGATCGAGCGCAATGCCGTTCGGGCTGGGCACGTTCGCGAGCAGGAGGTCGAGCCGGCCGTCCTGGCCCAGGCGGTAGACCCGGCCCGTGGGATCGTGCAGGCCCGTCTGGCCTTGGTCCGTGAAGTACAGGCTGCCCTTCGCATCGAAGACGAGGTCGTTCACCCCCTTGAAGGATTCGCTGTTGCGATGGGCCAGCACGGGTTCGACGCCACCTCTGGCGGGGTCGAGCCTGAGGATGCCGCCCCTGTAGTCAGCGATCCAGAGGCTCCCGTCCGCATGCATCGCCATGCCGTTGGGCCAGCCGTCGTACTCCGCCACCACGCGCCATTCGAGCTGCGGCGTGATGCACAGGATCCTGCCGGAGGGAATGTCCGTCAGGTACAGGTTGCCCAGTGCATCGAATACCGGCCCTTCGAGGAAGCTGTCGACCGGCTGTCCCGGCTTGTTCGCTTCGGCCCAGGCGTTGGGCCCGGTGCGGCGAAGGTCTGCCGGCATCGTCGTGAGCACCTTGGCTTCGATGATTTCCGGAGGCGTGAAGCTGAGGTTCCACATGCGCCTGGTTCCTGATGCCGCGCTATTCCGGTTGGACGCCCGCGGCCTTGACGACGCGACCCCAGGCCTGCGTCTGGCTGCGCACGAAATCCTGGAAGGCGGCCGGCGCCATGCCGCCGACCGTCGCGCCTTGCTCGCCGAAGCGCGCGCGCAATTCGGGTGACTCCAGCGCACGCTTGACCTCGGCCTGCATCTTCTCGATGACTGGCTGGGGCGTTCCCTTCGGGGCGGCGACGCCGAACCAGTTGGTTGCGGTGAAGTCCTTCAGGCCCGCTTCGGCGCTGGTGGGCGTATCTGGAAGCGCGGCGATTCTCTGCGGCGCCGTCACCAGCAGCGCCCGCACCTTCGCGCCCTTGACCTGGGCGATCGCGGTCGGCGATGCGGTCACCAGCACATCGACCTGGCCGGACACCACGCCGAGCAGCGCTTCGCCCGCGCCCTTGTAAGGGACGTGCGTCAGCGCGAGCTGCGCGTTCTGCTTGAGCAGTTCTCCGCCGAGGTGTGTGGAGCTTCCCATCCCGCCGGAGCCGAAGGTCAGCTGGCCGGGGTTGCGGCGTGCAGCGTCGATGAGGTCCTTGATGGTCTTGTACGGCGAGCCCGCGCCGACCAGCACGACCAGCGGCGTATCGACGATGTTCGTGACAGGTACCAGGCCGTTCGCGTGGTCCCACGGCAGCTTCCTGAACAGATGCGGAAGCATGGCGTAGGTGGTGTCGTTGATGAGGAAGGTATTGCCGTCGGGCGCCGACTTGGCCACCAGGTCCGAGCCGATCGTGCCGCTGGCTCCGGCCTTGTTCTCGACGTAGAAGGTCTTGCCCGTCTGCACCGTGAGGGCCTGTGCGATCTGGCGCGCCGCGTAGTCGGTGGTGCCGCCGGGCGGGTAGGGAACGACCAGCTTGACGGTGCGGCTCGGCCAGCTTTCCGTTTGGGCATGGGCGATGGCCGTGCAGAGTGTCAGGGCCGCCAGGAGTGCGGTGGATATGCGTCGCATGGGCTTGTCTCGTTGTCTGGAGCGCCGAAGATAGGCGAGCACCGGGCTGCAAGACAAATGACAAATTTCGGTCGCTATCATCGATGGCATCGATTCGTGCGACCGGCAGGTTGAAATGCATGGAACTCCGACACCTACGCTACTTCCTTGCACTGGCGGAACGCCTCAGTTTCACGCAGGCTGCCGTGCAACTCCACGTCACCCAGTCGACGCTGTCGCACCAGATCAGCCAACTGGAGAGCGAGCTGGGCCAACAGCTGTTCGATCGCAGCGCGCGTCGTGTCACGCTCACGGCCGCGGGCGAACTCTTCCTGCCGCAGGCGGCGAAGGCGCTCGCCGAGATCGATGTCGGCATCGCGCTGATCGGTGCGCCCGAGAAGGCGTTCGAGGGAACGCTCTCGCTGGGCACGACCATGACGCTGAACATGGGACTCGTGCCGAAGTGCCTCGCACAGTTCTCCCGCGCCCATCCATCGATGCGCCTAATGGTCGAGGAGAACACCGCGGACGACCTGATCGCCGACATGCTCGCAGGCCGCCTGGACCTGATCCTCGCGTACAGGCCCTTCGAACTCGAAGGCCTCTTGTTCGAGCCGCTCTATTCGGAAGAGTTGGTGGTCGCAGTCAACCAGAAGCATCCTTTCGCCAGGCGCCGGCGTCTTCGCATGATCGAACTGCATGGACGCGACATGGCCTTGCCGGCGCGCAAGTACACGACCCGCATGCAGATCGACGAGGCACTTCGTGCGGCCGGTGCGCAGCCGCACGTCGTGGTGGAGACGTCGTCCATTGCTGGGATGCTCGCGCTGGTGCAGGAGGCGCCGATGGCGACCATCGTCTCGCGCAGTGCTCTGGCAGATCACCTCGGCTTGGTCGCAATCCCGCTGGAGGGCCCATCGCTGCAACGCACGCCGGGTCTGCTATGGCCCGAAGGCCAAGTGCGGACGCCGACGACCGCCGCGTTCGCGGCCATCGTCCGCCGCGTGGCACAGTCGATGAAGTAGCAGGCCCGAGCTCGCTAACGGGTTTGGACTTACTAAGCGACCGGCCACTCGGCGGTGAGTTACGGCTTGGCCAAATGCTGATTAGCGATGCGAGGCGCCTGCGTGAACTGGAGGCGGAGAACAACAAGCTCAAGAACCTGCTGGCCGAAGCCCACCTGGACATTCACGCGCTGAACACCGCCTTCGGGGTAACACGAACGCCGGTTGCGCGGCTGGTGGATCGTCGTAGCCCGCTGTTTGCGGGGAGTCCAGAGACCTGCGGCCATCATCAGCAACCTGATGGTCTCCTTGGCCAGCGGCAGGCCGTGGCACTCGCGCAGCTCCTCGCATGCCAGCGTGGGCCCGAAGTCAGCGTAGCGCTCTTGATCAGCGTAGTCGCGCTTTGGGCCAGGCCAGGTGCCAGTTGACGGTTGCTGGGGCGGCCTCGCTTTCGCGAGACCAGCCCGGAAGCGCCTTCGTCCTTGTAGCGCTGGACCAGCCGCTCGAGCTGACGTCGGCTCAGCCCCAGCCGCTGCGCCGCTTGGCAACCCGCAGCATCCGGCCGACCACCGCCTGGATGGTTTTGAGGCGATCGACTTCGCGCATCGTCATAGTGATCGTCGCAGCAGGCGTCGCCATGGCCATGCCTCCGAGCTCGGGGCAGCCGACTTTGCGACATTTGAACTTTGCTGGAATGCGACATTACAACTTTGCTCCCACACATGGAATTTATATAATTTATGTTATGTTAAATAAAGCAACTGGTTAACCTCCTTAAACGAGCAGTAACCTACGCCGCGCTGGAGGAACGAGCCGGAAAAGCCTCTCCCATTTGCCGCGCCCTCTTGACCTCGTCCGTATGCAGGTACACCGAGGTGGTCGCTACCGAGGCGTGCCGCAAGTTGTCTCGCACGGTCACCAGTTCGGCGCCACGTGCCAAGGCATGGGTTGCATGGGTATGCCGCATCCAGTGTGGGGTTGCGCGTCTGAGCTTGTCTGCAGTGGACGCATTCACCTTTTCCAGCGCGTGTGCGGCGTGAAGGAAAAACCGGCGCATCACGGACCACAGGCGCGATGCACTGATACCGGTTTCGTCCTCGGCCAAGCCAGGTATCAGGGCGGTCTTGGGGTTCCAGTGCGCCAGGGACACTGGCAAACCCCGCTGCGCCAAGTACTGGTCAAGCGCACCACGGGCCAGCAGCGGCAAGGCGACTCTGCCGTACTTGAGGCCTTTGCCTACAACTCTCAGCCAGACATCGCCCTGAGCATCATGCTCGATGTTACCCAGTCGAGCGTCAGCCATTTCACTGGGTCGAAGGCCTGTCGCGTACCAGAAATCCAGCACGAAGCGCAGTCGCTGGGCCCCCTCCCTGCTCCAACCACCGATCCATTCGATGCCGTCGGCCGTGGTACGGATCAGTGTCCAGTCGTGTTCTGTGAACACTCGGGATCCATCGAATGCACCGCTGCGCCCCGCACCCTTGACCTTCACGCCGGCGAAGGGATTGGCCAGCGCGTAGCGCTGCTCGATCAGCCAGCGGTACAACGCCCCGATCACGGACAGTGCATATGCGATCGAACGCGGCGCCAGCGCGCCCTGGAAGGGCCTCCACTCGGAGGAAGTGCGTGGCCGTGCCGGACCGACCCATCGATCCTGCGGAGATGGTCGACGCAAGAAGGCACGGTATGCGATGGCATCTTCCGTCGTCAATGACGACAGCGCCTTGCCACGCTCGAGGATGGCCCACAGCATGAGCCGCTCGGCCTCCTTTCGATAGGCTCGCTGAGTGGCTGCGGATTCCTGCAGCGAAAGCCAGGCCTGGACTGCCTGGTAGTCGTCTTGCGCCGACAGTGTGCAAGTGGCCTGTGGGGCCCTGAAGGTACCTCTGGAGCCATCGACCTCCTGCGGCACGACCAAGTGCTCCCAAGGCGAAATCTCGGTCCTGGGCATGACCACCAACGCCCTCGCCCGCTCGGTCAGGACAGGGTTCGCAGCAAAGAACTCCTCGATCTGGCGTGCGCTGCGAGCCCCCAGTCCGGGCACGGCGGCCCACCACCTGCGCCGGCGCGGCACCCGGACCGTCAGATCTGCCAGCGTCCGAATGCCGCAACCTTGCAGAGCACGCGCTGCGCGCACCGGGAGCCAGCGATCGACAGCATCGGTCACCACGGGCACGGGCACGCCCAACTGCTGCAGCTTTTCGATCGCGTCTTGCACTGCCCGCGCACGCCCCTCCCGCTCCGCTGCGGGATGAGTGATCAGCGAGGCCAGATCGTCCCGGTGCCGCCGCCGCGCGTACCGCGCCAGTTGGCGCCGGATTCCTCCCAGGATGGCGCGGGACGACTGGCCCGTCGCCCTGCTCTGCCCGAGGTATTGGGCCACCGCGACCCGAGCCGACAGGCCGGCATACCACGCACGCAGCGCAGCCAACTGCGACCGGGTCGGGAACTCACCGCTTTCTGCGCCGCTTCCACACGCTGTGGTCGTTTTCATCCTCGCCAGTTTAGCCAATAGATGTGGCTATCGTGATAAGAATACTTATCTGCATAGCGTTGATTCGAACGCGTCGAGCCATGCCTGGCAGGCCCGGTGCCGCGTTCAAATGGCGTTCCGGGCCGCCCACACGGCGGCCTTGCGAACACGCCTGGTCAATGTGGACCACCGCATGTCTGTGTACATTGGTGCTGTGACCACGACAGCTGGTTGAATTCAAGGAATCTGGAGACACCATGAATCAGCTCAATATCTGGGCACTCTTGCGTGCCGGCTTCGCGCTGCTTGCATTGACCCTGTCGGCGTGTGGCTCGGCCCCGACCGCCGAGCAGCTCGCAGGCTCCTGCGCCGACCTTGCCCGCCATGCCATCGCACCGGGCGCGATGGCTTTGCCCAGCGGCAAGGCCTTGATCACATCGGCTGTTCTTGTGCAGGCCTCGGCCGCGACCGTTGGCGGCGGCGCGTTCACGCCTGCGCTTCCGCAGTTCTGCAAGGTCAGTGGCACGATTGCGTCGCGCGACCCTGCGGCCCAGGCGATCAACTTCCAATTGAACCTGCCGACAGCTTGGAACGGCAAGGCCGTTCAGTACGGGGGCGGAGGCTTCAATGGCGTGCTGATCACGGGCTTGACGCCTCTGCGAGACGCGGCGCCGGACGACGCTCTCCCGATCGCGCGAGGCTATGCGACCTTCGGCCAAGACTCCGGCCACCAGTCCTCGGTATTCCCGGCCGGCGAGCCCGGCGCCTTTGCAATGAACGACGAGATGCTTGAGAACTTCGCCTTCGCCTCGTACAAGAAGGTGAAGGATGTGGCCGTGGACGTCATGGGCGCGTACTACGCGCGTGCACCGCAGCGCATATACTACTTCGGTGGCTCCGAAGGGGGGCGTGAAGGGCTGACCATGGCACAGCGGTTTCCGGCCGACTACGACGGCATCGTCAGCGTCGTTCCCGTGATCAACTGGACCGGCCTCTTCCACGCCTTCGTTCGAAACCAGGTCCCGCAACAGAAGGACTGGCTGCAGGCCGGGAAGGTGGCGCTCATCGCCAAGGCCACCTCCGAGGCTTGCGATGCGCTGGACGGGCTGGCGGACGGCGTCGTGAACAACTACATGGGCTGCCAAGCCCGGGTGGACTTGCAGCCCCTGCGCTGCCCTGACGGCAACGATGCGGGCACGCACTGCCTGTCCGACGCCGAGCTGCGCCTGATGCGAGCCGTCCACTCCCCCTACGTATTTCCCTTCACCATCGCCAACGGCCTCACGACCTATCCCCAATGGCTCTACGGCCACGAGGACAGCCTCGATGGCCCCTCCGCCGTCAGCATGGTGCGCTGGGTGACCGGCTCCGCGGCCCCCGCGGTGCCTCCGGACGCCGCACGCAACTCCACGCAGTGGATCTATGGGAGCAGTTGGATCCGTTATGGGATCGCGCGCGACAAGAACTACGACGTGCGCCACTACCGCCCCGAGGACTTCCGCGAGCGGGTGCAGGCGACCTCGGCGCTGATGGACTCCACGAACCCGGACCTCTCGGCTTTCTTCGCTCGCGGCGGCAAGCTGATCCTTCGAGAGAATGCGGGGGATCGCGCGCAGAGTGCGCTCATGGGCATCCAGTATCACGATGCCCTCGTGGCGCGCATGGGCGCCGCGGCAACTGAACGGTCGGTGCGGCTTTACGTCTCGCCCGGGTCGACGCATTCCGGCAACTCGCGCGCGGTCGCGGGTGGACCGGCTGTACCGACGATGGTGGACCTGCTGGGTCCGTTGGACCGGTGGGTGAGCGCCGGCGACGCACCCCCGAATGCGCTGGTGCAGGTCGTG
Source organism: Variovorax sp. 278MFTsu5.1 (assembly GCF_048305045.1). Taxonomy (NCBI): domain Bacteria; kingdom Pseudomonadati; phylum Pseudomonadota; class Betaproteobacteria; order Burkholderiales; family Comamonadaceae; genus Variovorax; species Variovorax sp. 278MFTsu5.1. Next base: position 308,144 of record NZ_CP157623.1, on the reverse strand, counting down.
AAGGCGCCCCTTCCGCCGTTTGCGATGCAAGCCTCGCGCCCCATGTGCCGCTATCCCGGCTACCCGCACTACATCGGCGGTGACCGTGCACAGGCGTCCAGCTACGAGTGCCGGCATCCCTGAACAGCAGCAAGGAGGTTCGAACTTATAGGAACCCAGACGGCTGCATTCGCCGCGCTTCGCGAGGTGGGCAGTCCGCCGGCCCTGTCGAAGGGACTGGACTGGCTCTCGAAGCTGGTCGGCGGCCATGGACGCGATCAGGCTCACCGGCAAGGTGAGCACGATGGCGGGCGCGCTTCCCGGAACGCCCGGCGAATGGACCGCCCCTCGTGTGCCGCCGGGCATCGCCGCCGCGAGATTCGTGATTCTGCGCTGTCGCGGCCACGCCTTTCCTGCGCGCGTGCTTCGCACATTGTCTTCTCTGGGGCAACTGACACATTGCGCAGTGTCTATCCACCTCCGGTTCGTCAACGATGCAAGTGCGGCCACGCATCCAGGAGCCCCCATGCGCACCCTCTTGATCGACAACCACGACTCGTTCACCTACAACCTGTATCAGTACCTGGCCGCCTGCAACGCCGAGCCGCCCGTCGTCGTCCGTAACGATGAAATGAGTTGGGACGAGATCGAGCGCATGCCGTTCGACAACATCGTGATCTCGCCAGGCCCCGGGCGTCCGCAGCGCCCCGCAGATCTGGGCATTTCGGCGGATGCGCTGCGGCGCTCCCGCAAGCCCGTCCTCGGCGTCTGCCTGGGCCACCAGGCCATCGCCCACCATTGCGGAGCTCTCGTCGATCTGGCCGTACGGCCCATGCACGGGCGCCTGGACCGCATCTCGCACACCCAGCGCGACCTCTTTCTCGGCATCCCCGACCGCTTCGAGGCCGTGCGCTACCACTCGCTCGCGGTCACGCAACTGCCAGCCTCCCTGGAGCCGCTCGCCTGGACGTCTGACGGAACCCTGATGGCGCTGCGCCATGTCTCGCGCCCCTGGTGGGGCGTGCAGTTCCACCCGGAGTCGATCTGCACGGAGTTCGGCGCAAGGCTGCTGCGCAATTTCAGGGAATTGACGCAGGAATGGCATGCGCAAGCGTCGTGGCGCGAGGCCCAGGATCGCCTCGGACCGTCGCTGCGGCTCGAGGGGCCACAGGCGCTCACACTCCACGCAGAATGCCTGGACACTGCAGTCGATGCCGAAACCGTCTTCGCGGCCGCATTCGCCCGCAGCGACAGCGCTTTCTGGTTGGACAGCAGCCTTGCCGAAGTCGGGAGGGCACGTTTTTCCTTCATGGGTGATGCGAGTGGTCCTCGCGCCCTGGAACTGACCTACCGCACGGCGCCGCGCGAGCTGCTGGTACGCCGCGGCGACATCGGCCAGGTACGCGCAGAAAGCATCTTCGACTACCTGCGCGACCACATTCCCGGCCAGCAACCCGCCGGGCCGCGCCTGCCTTTCGAATTCGCCGGCGGCTTCGTGGGGTATTTCGGCTACGAGCTCAAGCGGGAGCTGGATGGCGCGCTGATGCACGACGCCGACACGCCGGACGCGATGTGGATCCTTGCCGACCGCTTCCTTGCCTTCGACCATGCCGAGCAGCAGGTCTGGATCGCCTGTCTGGACGACCCGGTCCTGGGCGACAAGAACCGGCGTTGGATGCAAGCCATGCGCGAATGCATCGAGAACCCTCAACCCCCGACCGGCGGCGCAAGCGCGGATGCGGCCCGCGATCTGCAATCGCTGCAATGGCGCATGGACCTGAGCGCCTACCGCGATCTCATTCTTCGTTGCCAGCACGAGATCCTGCAGGGCGAGACCTACGAGGTCTGCCTCACGAACCAACTGGTCGGCGAGGGGCGCATCGATCTCTTCCATGTCTACCGGGCTCTGCGCAAGCACAACCCCGCCCCTTATGCAGCCTACCTGCGCATGGGAGGGCATGCCGTGCTGTGCGCCTCCCCCGAGCTCTTCCTGCATGTATCGGCCGATCGGTCCGTGGAATCCAAGCCCATCAAGGGCACCGCAGCACGCGGTGCCACATCGGACGAAGACCTGGAGATCGCCGAGGCGATGGCCGCCGACGAAAAGACGCGCGCGGAGAACCTCATGATCGTCGACCTGCTGCGAAACGACCTCAACCGGGTGTGCGAGATCGACAGCGTCCACGTGCCCAGCCTGTTCGCGGTGGAAACCTACGCAACGGTGCACCAACTGGTCAGCACCATCCGCGGCCGGCTGCGTCCGGACCTCGGGGCCGTGGACTGCGTGCGCGCAACCTTCCCGGGAGGTTCGATGACCGGTGCCCCCAAGGTGCGCACGATGAAGATCCTGGATGAACTCGAGGGCGCGGCGCGCGGCATCTACTCGGGCAGCATCGGCTATCTGTCGCTCAACGGCGCAGCCCAGCTCAACATCGTGATCCGCACCCTCGTGGCTGCCAACGGCCGGATTTCCATCGGCGCCGGGGGTGCCATCGTTGCGATGTCCGACCCGGATGCCGAGGTCGAGGAGATCGTCCTGAAGGCACAGTCCCTCTGGGACGTGCTCAAGCGCTGCGGGGCACCGCTCGGGCCGAGGCCGGGAACGACGGCACAGACGGCGCCCATGCAAGACCCGCCGTCGCCCCCGTCCTCTGCCTGCAATGGCTAGCGCACCTGCCAACCGCCGAGGGATCGCCCTCATGCTGGTGGCAATGGGCTGCTATGTGCTCAACGACGTTTTCGTCAAACTGTCTGCGCAGCAGCTGCCTCCTGGCCAGGTCCTCGCCGTGCGCGGCTTCTTCGCCAGCCTCTTCGCCGTGGCCCTTGCTTGGGGAGCGCGCACCCGTTGGCGGACAGCGTTGTGCCCACTCGTCGGGGCGCGCTGCGGGCTCGAGATCACGACCGCGCTCACCTCCGTGCTTGCCCTGTCGCTGGCGCCTCTTGCCACGGTCAGCACGCTCATGATGACTGCGCCGCTCATGATTGCGGTCACTGCCATGGCTTTGCATTGGGAGCCGTGGCAGAGCAACCGGCTTGTGGCAGCCGCCGTTGGCTTCGTGGGGGTCCTGCTGGTGATCCAGCCGTCCGCGAGGCCCGATGTCGCAGGCAGCGGCCACGCGTGCGCCGTGCTGTGTGCCGCCTCGCTGGCCGCGCGCGACCTGGTGACGCGTCGAATCCCGGGTGCGATCCCCTCGGTGGTCATCACCGCCGCGGCAACGCTCGCCGCGTGCCTGGCCGGTATGTTCCTGGGCCTCACCGAGCACTGGAAGGCGCTTGCACGGCATGAGATCACCGCCCTGGCCGCCGCCGCCAGCTGCGCAACGCTCGGCAGCTACGCATTGGTCGCCGCCTGCCGCGATGTCGATCTGTCCGTTGTGACGCCCTTTCGCTACAGCTTCATCGTCTGGGCCTTGCTGCTGGGCTACGTGATCTGGGCAGACGTGCCGGCCCCCTCTGCAGCACTCGGGCTCATCCTGATCATCGCGGCAGGGGCCTTCACCATCCGGTCGACGCGTCGATCATGAGCACATGATCAACCGGGCGCCGCATGGAGGCCACCACGCGCGCGCGGTCGACGCCAGTGGCCGGCCAGTCCGCTGCGCTCAATCGCGCAACGAGAAGACAGCGCTCAGGCAGACGACCGGACCCTCGGCGAAGCCGTCAACCCCGTGCGGTGCACCAGCCTCGAAAAGCAGCGAATCCCCCGGTCCGACCTCCACCACCTTCGTGCCATAGCGATAGCTCAACCGCCCCGAGAGCACGTAGAGGAACGTGAGCCCTGGGTGCTGCGACGATGTATCGGGCCGTGCGCCTTGCGCCAGGTGCATCAGATAGGGCTCGACGGCTAGCTCTCGGGACTGCAGCCGCCCGAGCAGCTCGTAGCCGTAGCCTTCCATCGCGCCGGCGCAGTCCACGCGCAAGCCCTGGCCGGCCGGCACGTGGCTGAAGTCGGCCCTGCCGGAACTCTCGGAAAAAAAGCGGGAGACAGCCACCCCCAGTCCGCTGGCGATGCGCTCCAGTGTCTCCACCGAGGGGGAGACCAGGCCACGTTCGACGCGCGACAGCATGGAGGCCGAGAGGCCGGTGTGCTGCGCGAGTTGCCCGCCCGACACACCGGACGCGATGCGAAGCGCCTTGATCTGTGCTCCGATGCGCGAAGCGCAGAGACTTCGCACCGGCGTCGCTGGCGCGCGCGGCGCTGTGACCGATGCGGGGAGCCTGAGCCGTCGGACCGAAGGAAACGGGGATGCGATCTGCTTGTGCGCCACGTGCTCAGCCCCTTGCCGAGCCGCGCGGTGCCGCCACCGCCGTGCGCGCGGCGGAATCTGCCACGCGACCAGGGCGTCGCCGATGACTGACGAGACAGAAGCTGAAAGGAGGCACGGCCAAGCTCGAGAGAAAGGAAAGAGTCTTCCCGGGACCGCTCCCTAGATCAACCATTGCGCACGGCGTCATTTCGCCAACAGCTCTTGAGATGGCCAGCCCAGCTGCTGCCTGCGATCCGTCCGATTGGCTTGCATCGTGTGCAAGATGCTCGGACACCTCGAAGGGGCGAATACCCGTCGCCGCCCCTGTCAACTCTGTCAGTGTCCTCGCGCTTTTCATCAAGCTGTAATCCGGCCTCGTTCGTCGAGAGGAAACATGCCATGGAGTTCATCGCAGGAACCGTCGATTCATTCTCCGCCGGGCTTTTGTTCGACATGGCGCGCTACCGACACCAGGTCTTCGTCGAGAAGCTGGGCTGGCAGCTGCATACGCGTGCGCGGTTCGAACTGGACGAGTTCGATCGGAAGGACACCATCTACCTGATCGCGCGCAATCCGAAGGGTGAGATCGTCGGGACCAGCCGCCTGCTTCCCACGCATCGGCCCTACCTGCTGGCCACCGTGTTCCCCCAGTTGCTTGGCGACATCCCGGCACCCTGCTCGCCCCAGATATGGGAGCTGTCGCGATTCGCAGTGGTCGACGGCACACATTTCGGAGGCAACGAGGTTCCCGGCGAGCCTTCGCTTGCGCTGGACATGCTGGGCGTGGCGATGCAGGTGGTTGCCGGCGAGGGCGGACAGCGACTGGTCAGTGTCTCGCCCATGGGCATCGAGCGCATCCTTCGCCGGGCTGGCCTGTACGTGCACCGGATGGCGCCGCCGATGCTGGTGGAGGGCCAGTACCTGTTCGCCTGCTTCATCGACGTGGATGGCGCGTGGCGCCCGCACCGGATTTCCTCGAGCTAGGCAGCCCCCATACCAGAGGCGCCATCCCACGTCCCGGTCAATGACCTTCGCTCAGTTCAAGAGCCCGAGGCGCGCGGAGAGCGCCACGGCCGAGTTCTTGTTGTTGGCGTGCAGCCTGGCGATGGCGTTGCGCAGGTGATAGTTGACCGTCGACTTCGACATGCCCAGGATGACGGCGATCTCCGCGCTCGTCTTGCCGTCGGCCGTCCAGCGCAACACCTCCAGCTGCCGCCTTGTGAGCGGCTCGATTCCAGCGAGGGGACTGCCACCCAGATGATCCATGAGCGCATGGTGAGCGGTGTTCACCAGCCATTGAAGCCAGGGGTCCTTGGCACGCATCTCGGCGGCCGTGAGCGGCTCGCTCGAACGCGCCAGCGACAGCATGCCGATGCGCGCGTCGGGTTCAAAGACGGACTGTGCCCAACCGATGCAAAGACCGAAGGAGCGGGCCTCGTCCCACATCTGCGGCGTTCTGCGGAAAACCTGATCGCTCCAGATCACGGGTGCCGCGCTGCGCACCCCATGGGCGATCGTGGGATCGATCTGCAGATAGCCCGCTTCCAGATACCGGTGGTTCCAGCGCGCGTCGTAGGTGCTGAGCATCCGGGTCTTGGGTCGGGTGAATGGCAGGAAGGTGCGCAATCCGTAGGCACATTGCTCGAAGCCGAGGTGTCTTGCCGCCGCGCTGACCTGCTCGAGCACTTGGGACGGCTCGCTTGCTTCAAGCAAATGACCAAGTACCTCTTGTGTCCAGTCGTTCATCAGATGCTCTTCCCACCTCGCCGTCACCCCCAGTTCGGCCATTGGCGCATGGGTGCTCTCCCACGGGCCATGAGGGTGACGGGCAGACAGTCTAGAAGCGCCGCGAGCTCCTGAGGCGGCAAATGACCACCATTTCTGCCAATCTGGCGGACTCTGACTTCACCAAGCGATGAGGTTCAGCGTGGGTTCAGGAAGATGGTTCGAACTGCGACTCTGTTCCCAACATGAAAACAATGGTCTCACGCAATGCACAAGGTATGGCTCCTGCTGCTGCCTGGATTCCCTCTCGTCGACGTCAGCAGCATGCTGGCGGTCTTCGAAGCGGCCAATGCCGCGCACGAACGTGAAGACCGCGAAAGCGCCTATGAGGTGCATCTGGCCTCCGTCTCGGGAGGTCCCGTCCTCAGCTCCAGTGGCGTGCCGCTGTCCACGAATGCCTTGCCGCCCCAGCTCGTGGGTCGCGCGAACACGCTCGTCGTGACCCGCAGACTGGAGCTCTTGCCGGCTACCAGCGAGGCAGCGAATGCGTTGGGCCTGAATGCCTGGCTCATGAGCAGCCGAGGGCACCTGGTGCGTTGTGCCGTCCTGGAAACCGGATCCCCATCGCCACCCGGGCCGGATATTGGCGTTGCGCCGCGGCAAAGAGCCCCTGTGGTGCGGGCTTCATTGCAGGTGCGCGAAAGGGCGGCTTCTTTCGCCGAGCGCATCGCCACACACGGGTGGCCGAGCATCGAGCCGGGTCAGGGGCTGGACCTGGCCCTGTCATGGCTCGCAGAAGACTGCGGAGAAGCCTTCGCGAACACGCTCGCTTCGAACCTGCCCTATCCGCGCAGCCAACGCTACGGCGCGAAGCGCTATCGCAGTCCATTGATCGAGCAACCCTCGGACGACGCCCGGCTCATCGCACTGCATCAGTGGATCGCGATGCATCTGCGCGAGGACCTCAGCATTCAGCGGCTGGCCAAGCAGATCCACATGTCCACGCGCTCATTCGCGCGCTTTTATGTGCGCGCGACTGGGCTCACGCCGGGATGCGGCGTCCAGCAGATCCGTCTCGATTCGGCCTGCCGACTGATCGAAACGAGCACACGCCCTCTGAAGGCCATCGCCGCGCAATGCGGCTATGGGTCCCAGGAAGTGATGCGCAGAGCCTTTGTGCGCGGCCTGAAAATGACGCCCCGTGAATACCGGCGCCTTCACGCCGTTTCGACAACAACGAGCGCCCCGCTGTCCTCGTAGCCGGCAGCAGCGAGACAGGACGGCCGCGTCGCTATTCCTCCGTTGCCCAACACACCGGCCGCAGATCCGCCAGGGGAAGCAGGCTGTGCTGGCCATCACCGAAGCGAACCTCGCCAACGTTGCCATCCTGGGCCTTGAGGCGCAGGGCTCCGCGTCGCCCGTCGTGCTCCACCACCAGGACCGTGTGTCCACCGCTGACCACCTTGGTTGCCGCGCGCATGTCCACCGACGCTGTCGTCGGCCCAGGGGATCTTCTTGGCGCTGGAGGCGGAAGCCCAGCAGCCATCGCTTCAAGGACGGCCCGGCTGATGGGCTCACCTTCCGCCAGAAGTGTCTGAACCGCCTCAGGCCGGTCGCGCGCGACCCCTACCAGCCGATACAGCAACCGCACATCTCCGCCGATGCGTCCCTCCTGCACCGCTCGGCGCAGGTCCTGCGGTGCCTCGCAGAGCTTTGCAACCTCGGTGATGAAAGAGCGCGGCTTGCCCAGCCGGCGTGCGATCTCTGCGCGCGAATGCCCTTCCCTCTCCCGCTCCATGATGAAGATGGACAGATCGAACGGCGACATGTCCTCGCGATGCAGGTTCTCGGATGCCTGGGCGAATGGATCGACGCGCTCGTCCAAGAAAGCTGGAATGACGCTCAGGCCGGCCCGGCGTGCGGCACGCACCCTGCGCTCCCCTCGATTGACGATGTAGCAGCTCGCCTGCCCCGGCTGCGATCGAAGAGATACCGGCTCCAGCACGCCGTGCAGTCGAATCGACTCGGCAAGCTCCGCAAGCCCCTCATCCCGCACGGCACGACGCGGTTGGGCAGGATCGAACTCGATGCTGTCCAGCATCACCTGCAGCGGCGCGCCCGCCGCGGTGTGGACGGCAGCCGCCTGCGCCAGCAGGTCGGTCGCCCTGAACTTGCACAGCGCACTCAGATCCAGGCTACTGCCCACATTCACCTCCCGTCCCCGCCCTCACGACTTCGCCATCCCCCTCGACGCGCTGCTGCAGCAACTCGAACGCCTGCATCACCTCGGTGCTCGCCGCGCGGGCCGCGCTCTTCGGCAACCGCCACACCGGGAGCCCCTCGGCCAGCGATTCCGGAATCGCCGACCGGATCGAGATGCGAGCAGGAATGACGAACTCGCGGAAGTTCAAGGCCAGCTCCTGCATCGCAGATTTCTGCCGCAGCGAATGCGGGTTGAAGCGGTTCAGCACGATGCCAGCCAGCCGCAGCCGCGGGTTGTAGCGCTGCCTGACGCCGAAGATCGTCTTGAGCATGTCAGTGACGCCGTCGATGCTGTATTCCTCCAGCTCGATCGGACAGACTGCGGCTGTCGCTGCGATCAGTGCCGCGCTCATGCGCAAACCGAGCGCCGGCGGTGTGTCGATCACGACCGTGTCGAAGTCCCGCGCCAAGCAGATCACTTGCCTGCGGAATGCGGGAATCACCACCTCCGGCTTCGCGAGTTCGACATCGGCCAGTTGCTTGCCGCCTGCCACCGTCGCGATGGCTTGCCCGCTGGGCATCTCGACCGAGGTCTCTGCCTCCCCGAACAAAGCGATCGCCCCGGTGCCGGTTGCGAACCGGCGCAGTGACTTCGAGCTGTTGGCCTGCGCATCGAGATCGATCAGGCACACGGATTGACGACGGATCTCGGCCAACCAGTATGCGTACAGAACGGCCAGTGTCGACTTGCCGACGCCGCCCTTCTGATTGCCGAAGACGACCACATGGCCCATGCCTTGTTCCTCGCGACTCGTGCCCGCGCTGGGGTCGATCGCGCGAATCTAGCGCCCGGAATCGCTGCACCGCCACTGATAAAAGAGTCAGTCGACACGCGCGCAGTCACGGGTAGACAGTGCGGCCATGCACGCAACGAATGCTCACCGCATAGGCATGACACTGGAAGGCGGACGAGCCGCCTGCCTCTTGCTGAGCGCCTTCGCGGGACAGGTTGCCTTCGCAAGCGACCTGTCCGCGCAGTCCCGCCCCGCCTCGGCGCAAGTGATCGCTGCGGCCGGACAGGAAACTCGCGACCAGGAACGCATCGACATTCTTCGCCAGGAGCTGAAGAAATCAGAGGAGCAGCTTGAAAGCCTCGCCCGCCGCAGGGCAGAGCGCCTGGCCTTGTCCGACATGCAGGCCGTCCGCGAGGCCGACGAACAGCATGCCCGTCTGCTCGGTGACATCGCGGCCCTCCAGCGAGAGACAGCCTCGGCACTCCGCGATGCCGGGCGTGCGTTCCCGACGAACCCCATCGTCGCCCCAGGCAGGCATCGCGCGATCGCGGGCTGGACCGAAGCACCACGCCCCTGGTGGGATGTCTACGGCAACGGCCAAGGCAGCAAGCGCCCTGTGATGCCCGCTGAGGCCGCCGCGCCGGAACAGGACGCCCGAGTCGTCCCTGTTCTTTCCCTCCCATCCGCCGGAACAACACCATGACCGCCTACCTGATCCACAGGGCGAAACCCCTCACCTGGTCCGGGAGCACCGCCGCGCCGGAACACCCAAGCCCCGTGCATGCAAGGGATCGCCGTCCGGGCCGCGCCGCGCTGCTCGTGGTTGCGGTGCTCGCAGCGAGTCTCCCTGCGATCGCCTTCGGAGGCAGTCCCTTCGCCACCGGCGCGAACGCCACGCAGCAGCAACTGGTGGCGATCCTGACGCCGCTGGCAGCGGTCGCCGTGATGGTTTCCGGGGCGATGGCCTGGTTCGGACGCCTGAGCTGGTGGTGGATGGTCGCCGTGGTGATCGGCACCGTGCTGGTTTTCGGGGGGCCGCAGATCGTGTCCTGGATCCGGGGCCTGTTCGGGGTCTGAGGAGATCGACCATGAGCCGCAGCCAAGGCATCGTCGCCGACCCGCTGTTCGTGGGGATGACCCGGCCCCCGATGGTCTGTGGTGTGACCTACGCGGCCATGATGTTCAACATCCTCGTCACGACCGAATCCTTCATCGTGACAACGAATCTTGCCTGGCTCCTGGCCTTCGTGCCGATCCACGGGATGCTCTACCTGGTGTGCCTGTACGAGCCCAGGTTCTTCGATCTGCTGCACCTGTGGGGGCGCACGCGCCTGCCGGCGATGCTGGTTGGCAACCTGCGGTTCTGGCGTGCCAGCTCCTACAGCCCGCTGGGCGTGGATCTTCCGGACCACCGCGGCCGCCGGCGCTCAAGCTGTGCCGACGTCGTCGTCTAGGCGTCCAGTCCAGGGTGTACGCCATGCCACTGCTCTCCCGATCCGAGAAGACCCTGCGCCGCGAGGTCCGAGCGGCAGCCATGATCCCGCTCGTGGTCCATGTGGAGGAGCATGTGGCCCGGACAAGTGCGGGCGACTACGTCCAGACCTTGCGGCTGGCCGGCGCCTCCTTCGAGAGCGCGGACGACGAGGACATCAACAACTGGCACGAACGGCTCAACGTCCTGCTGCGCAACATCGCCTCACCCAACCTGGCGCTGTGGACCCACGTGATCCGGCGCCGCGAGACGACCTGCCCGCAGGGCCGGACGGTGCCCGGTTTCGCCCGCGAGGTGGAACAGCGCTACCGCCAGAAGATGGCCCGCGAGCGGCTCATGGTCAACGAGCTGTACCTGTCGCTGGTCTTCCGGCCGCAACCCACGCACATCGGCAACGCTGCGCTGCGCGTTCTCAGGCGCACGGATCCGGCAGGCGCACGAATGGAACTCGACGATGCTCTCGATGCCTGCGGCAAGCTGCGCCAGGAACTGCTTGCAGCCCTGGAGCGCTATGACCCCGAGGTACTGGGCATCTACCGGTTGCCGGAGAAAGACGCGTTTTTTTCCTCACTGCTTGAGTTCCACGGCCTGTTGGTCAACGGGGAGTGGCAGCGCATGCCCTTGCCTCGCGCCGCACTGAATGAAGTCCTGGCCACCACCCGCCCCTTCTTCGGCAACGAGGCCATGGAGTACCGCATGGACACGCGCACCCGCACCGGCGCTTTCCTGGGAATCAAGGAATATCCGACGCCCACCGCGCCCGGGATGTTGAGCGCCCTGCTGACAGCCCCTTTCCCGTTCGTCCTGACCCAGAGTTTCACCTTCCTCGCCAAGGGCACCGCCACCGACATGATGAGCCGGCAGCACCACCGCATGGCGGCCGCGGGGGATTTGGCGGTCTCGCAGGCCGAAGAACTCGAGGATGCACTCGACGATCTGATGAGCAACCGGTTCGTGGTGGGCGACCACCATTTCAGCCTCCATGTGCTGTCCAACAGCGACGACATGCTCGGCGAATCAGCACCGACCCACAGGCTGAAGCAGCTCAACGACAGCGTGGCGCGGGCCCGTTACCTGCTCGGCGACACCGGCATGGTGGTGGCCAGGGAGGACCTGGCGCTGGAGGCGGCCTTCTGGGCCCAGTTGCCGGGAAATTTCACCTACCGCAGCCGCAAGGCTCCCATCACCAGCCGCAACTTCGCGGCCATGTCGCCCTTCCACAATTTCCCCACCGGCCGCGCGACAGGCAACTACTGGGGCGACGCGCTGACCGTGTTCATGACCAGGGCCGGCTCTCCCTACTATTTTTCGCTGCACACCAGCGATCCGCGCAGTCCGGAAGGCGGCAGCCGGCGGGACGTCGGGCACATCACGGCCCTGGGGCCGATCGGCTCCGGCCGAACCACCCTGCTGGGCTTTTGCATGGTCGCCATCTGCAACCGCCTCGATGCCACCCAGATCATCTTCGACAAGGACGAGGGACTGCATATCCTCGTGCGGGCGCTCGGCGGCCAGTATCTGCCGCTGAAGAACGGTGCGCCCACCGGCTGCAATCCGCTTCAGCTGGACGACACCGTCCCCGACAACCTCGAGTTCATGCGGCACTGGCTCAGGCGCCTTGTCATGCGCTCGCCGCACGATCTCCTGACGGTGCGCCAGGAGGATGACCTCGAGCAGGCCCTGCGCGGGACTCTCGAGCTTGCCAGGCCCTTCAGACGGCTGTCCCGGCTCGCGGCCTTCCTCGACATCACGGACCCGGAAGGCGTGCACGCGCGCCTTCGCAAGTGGTGTGCCTCGGAGCGCGGGGACTACGCCTGGGTCTTCGACAACGACCGCGACGAGGTGGCGTCCCTGCTGGCTCGTCACGCCCTGATCGGCTTCGACGTGACCGATTTCCTCGACAACGAGACAGTCCGGGCACCACTGACCATGTACCTCTTCCATCTGGTCCATCAAATGGTGGACGGTCGTCCCCTGGTGTGCTGGATGGACGAGTTCGCCAAGCTCCTCGGCGACCCGGCCTTCGCGCAGTTCGCCAAGAACGGGCTGGAGACCTGGCGCAAGAAGAACGCGAACATCGCCACCTTCACCCAGAGCACCAGCCACGTACTCGGGTCCAGCATCGCCCGGACCATTGTCGAGCAGACGCCGACCAAGATCCTGTTTCCCAACCCGGATGCCGACTACGACGAATACACCCGTGGTTTCAACCTGACGGACCGCGAGTTCGCGCTCATCAAGCAGGAGCTCGAGCCCGGCTCACGCCAATTCCTGATCAAGCAGAACCATGCGAGCGTGGTCGCACAGCTCGATCTGCGAGGCTTCGACGAAGCCTTACACGTCATCTCCGGACGCACCGGCAACGTCCGTCTCATGCGCGAGCTCATCGAAAGGCACGGCCCCCATTCCGATCAATGGCTACCTCCTTTCCGCGCGGCCCTGGCCGGCAACCCTGCAAGTTCAACCCCGCCCCGGGAGGTCTCCCATGCGTAGGCGTCTTCTCCTTGCTCTTCTTTTTGCCGCAACAGCATTCATGGCATCTCCGGGGGCGAAAGCCGGCATCCCGGTGATCGACGTCACGGCCGTCGCCAACCTGATGCAGCAGATCATGTACTGGCAGCAGCAGATCTCCTCCATGCAGAAACAGTACGACCAGCTGAAGGCTTCAAAGGATCAACTGGCCCAGACCTACGGCGCCATGACGGGCACACGAGGCATGGAGCAGTTGCTGCCGATCCCGGAGCTCGCGCGCAACTACCTGCCGCCCAGCTACGGCGAGCTGATGAGCACACTCAACGGCTCGACGACCGGCTATGCCGGGCTGGCGAACCACGTGCAGTCGATCATGAGAGCGAACAGCGTCCTCTCCGGAACGCAGATGAACGCGCTCAGCCCCGAACTGCGCCAAATCGTCGAGCAAGGTCGACAGTCCGCAGCCCTGCTCAACGGGATGACCCAAAGCGCGTATCAAAACACCAGCCAGCGCTTCTCGGCATTGCAGCAACTGATCAACCGCATCGCCACCGCGCAGGACCCCAAGGCCATCCAGGATCTTCAGGCGCGGATCCAGGCCGAACAAAGCATGCTCACCAATGAGCAGACGAAGCTGCAGAGCCTCTATCAGGTCGCTCAATCGGAAGAGCTCATGCGCAAACAGCGCATCCGGGAGCAGTCCGCCTCGGACATCGGCTCCACGAGGTCTCTTTCCACCGTCACCTACTAGTACTGCAGGGCCGATCCATGCGGAAACCAAACTCACTCCTCGTTGCGATCATCGTGGCTACAACGGCAGGAATCGGGGCGTATCAATTCGTTCGACACCGGTCTCCGGAGACGGCACCGCCAGCACACGCAGGGCCAGCCATTTTCCGAGCGCCATCATCGAAACCGTTTGATGGCGACCTGATCAGACGAAAGTCAGAAGGAATCAGCAACACGCGCGAGCTGAAGCCGGTCCTCGTACCAGAGGCTGTTGCTCAGTAGTGAGATTGATCATGGGCTTCTTTGCGCAATTCTTCTCGTGGCTCGACGGCCAGCTTGCTAACTACGTTGGTTTGCACTCGACGCGGGTCGCGTCCGCCATCGAGCCTGCGGCCGTGACGCTTGCGACCATCTACGTGATGATCTGGGGCTGCCTCAGCCTCGCCGGGCGAATCCAAGAGCCCATCTGGGAGGGCGTCAAACGCATCCTCACCATCGCAATCGTTCTGGGCGTAGGCCTTCGTTTGTGGACCTACAACCAGGTCATCACGGATACGTTCTATCGCGCGCCCGAGCAGCTGGCGGCATCTGCCGTTGGGGCGCCAACCGTCGTGAATGTGATTGATCAGGTCTGGCTTGACGGAGCGTCAGTTGCCGAGCAGCTTCTCAATAAAGGGAGCGTGTTTGATCGCGACTTCGCGTTCTACATCGCAGGCTTCCTGGTCTATCTGCTGGTCGGCCTGACTGTGGTCGTCACGGCATTCATGCTCGGTCTCTCGAAGGTGGCCGTTGCGGTCCTGCTCGCCCTGGGTCCGATCTTCATTGTCCTGCTCTTCTTTGACGCCACCCGGCGATTCTTCGAATCCTGGACCGCTCAGTTGGCGAACTACGCGCTCGTCGGCGTGCTCACTGTACTTGCCGCCGCGTTGCTTCTCAACATTGTGAAAGCCTACGCGGCCAGTGCCGCGGCAGCAGGTGCCGGAATCACCATCGCAGCCAGTGCGCGAGTCTGCATCGCCTCAGCGTTGGTCTTCCTGGTGATGCGCCAAGTCATGCCGATCGCGGCCGGGCTTGCGAGCGGTGTCGCGCTGAGTACCTACGGGGTCATCAGCGGCGCGCTTCAATGGGGGCTCGGCACCACGAAGCGAACCAGCAACGAATTCGGCCGTGGCGTACTCGACGGCCTGCGGCGAGAACCAGGCGGACGATGGGATTCACTGCGCCGCCTGGCGGGGAATCGCGCCGGCGCTGGCATCGCTTCCGTCGGTCAGATCGGAGCATCGCGCCGCGGCGGAACTGTTGTTCCCAGGGAGCGAGTCATGCCGGGCTCACTTCGCGGTCGCTAGCCGTGGAGCACGCAATGAAGCCCTCCTTCGCATTTGTCCTGTTGACCGTACTCCTGACGGCATGTGGCACCCACCCACCACGGCCGCCGCAATGCGAAGGCCCGCTCACGCCGATCAACGCGCCCGTCGGTGCGCTTCGCTCGGGAGCCGCCAATGTCCCATGACACCGCGCCGCGGACCTACCTGCTCGAGGCCCAGAGCTGGGAACTGGATCGCGCGCGTCGAGCAGAGCGCTCTATCAGAGTCGCCTGGATCGTTGCCGCCGTGGCGGCTGTCATCGCAGTCCTCGCGGTCGTTGCCGTCGGGGGCCTCACGCCCCTGAAGCAACCCGTCCCCGTTCTGATCCGAGTCGACAGCAGCAGCGGGATCGTCGACATCGTTCCGACCTACGAAGGAACAGCCGACATCGAGCCGTTGGTGACCCGCAACCTCCTGCAGAACTATGTGCTCGCGCGCGAGCGCTACTTCTCCGGCACCGCGGAGGCGGACTACGAACTGGTCGCCTCCCAGAACTCGCCGCGACTGAACCAGGAATGGGCGAACCTGTGGGCCGTCGACAACCCGGTCTCACCACTGAACGTCTACAAGGATGGGACCTCCATTCGCACGCAAGTTCGCTCGATCACCTTCCTGAAGCTGGACAGCGGCAAGGACCGCCTGGCGCAGGTACGCTTCACCCGCCTCATGCGGCCGGGCGGCACGGGGGAAGAGCAGTCCAGTCACTGGGTTTCCACGATCGAGTTCGCCTATGTACGCCCGTCGAAGGACAACAAGACGCGCTCGCTCAATCCCTTGGGCTTCCGTGTCGTGGAGTACCGACGCGAGCCCGAGGTCACCGCAACGGACGTGGCATCCGGCAGGCAGGATGGACGATGACGCCCCAAGGCGCACAGCGCGCGATCGGCTTTGCGGTGAGCCTGGTGTTCGCCGCGCCCTTCGTCACGGCTGCCACCGTACCTCCGGCCGGGAAGGTCGACGCACGGGTGCGGGTGGTCGCCTACAACGCCAACGATGTCGTCACACTGCAGGGCTACGTCGGCTACCAGATCCACCTGCAGTTCGCTGAGGGCGAGGAGTTCGTGAACCTGGGCTCGGGCGACAACGGCGCCTTCGACGTCGGCACCGAGCGCAATCACTTCTTCATCAAGCCCAAGGAGTCGCACGCCTCCACCAACTTCACCGTGCTGACCAACCGTCGGGTTTACCACTTCGACTACGCCGTCTCCACGACGGCGCCCGCCGGCGCGGCCACCAGGCGGATGATCTATTCGGTGCGCTTCGTCTATCCGGAAGACGACGCACGCGCGGCGGCAGCGGCTCGGGAACGTCGCCGCGCCGAGACCCGCTTGGAACGGGAGGCGGCCGACCGGCCGCGCAACACGGACTACTGGTTTTGCGGCAGCGATTCGCTCAGGCCTGTGAGCGTCTATGACGACGGCGTGCACACCCGGCTGCGCTTCCAGGCGCGCTCGGAATTCCCGGCGCTCTTCGTTCAGAACGACGACGGATCCGAATCGCTGCTGAACTTCCATGTCGAAGAAGACGAGGTCGTCGTCCACCGCGTCGCGCGTCGCCTGGTGGCGCGCCGGGGCATGCTGGTCGGCTGCATCGTCAATCGATCCTTCGCCGGCGGTGGCGCACGCGCGCCGAATCACACCACCGCCCCCAGCGTACAGCGTGTCATCACGGGAGACGGTCCATGACCGATCCAGAACGCTTCCCCCACAACGCCCGGATCGAGCCTTCGAAGGAATCCACAGTGCCTGATGTCGACCCGGACACCGGGGAGATCCTGTCATCGCGACGTGCCTCGAGTTCACAGCGCGAGCCTTCTTCTTCAACCGAAGGAAATGCGGCGATCCCAGGCGAGCGCACCATCCCCTCGGTCAATCGCGAGCGCTCCATCCAATCCCGGGTCAGCGGATCCCTGGCGCTGGCCACAATCATCCTTCTGGGTGCTGGATTCCTTTTCTGGTACTACAGCACGCAGTACGCCAGAACAAAGGATGCCGAAGAGACCGCGCAAAAGGCGAGCGCGGCCCGCGCTGACGGAGAGATGAAAGTTCCGCCGCTGGGCCGCTTGGCCCTTCCCGCGTCGCCGCCAGGCCCGGCACCGGTGGCCGTCAACCCGCCCGCACCACCCTCGGCAACACCTCCCAACGCGGGACCACCACCAAAGACGCCCGAGCAGATCGCTCTGGAGCGCCAATTGAGCCTCCCTGTGCTGCGACGCGCCCAGTCGCTATCGCAAGCAGCAGCCCTGCCACCTCAGGCATCGGCAGAGCCGGCGATGGCGTCCAGCGGCGTTCCGGGGATGGCGCAGTTGATCGGGGCGTTGCAGGCGTCCCAGGCCGTCTCGGCAGCGCCCGGGAGCGGCGGTCTCGCCACCAGCCTTCGCTCCACCTCCACCCCGGCGGTTGCAGCCCAGATGCTTCCCACGCGGCGAATGCTGCTGCCCAGGGGGGCTTTCATCGATTGCACCCTGGAAACAGCCATCGACTCGACCTACGAAGGCATGACGACCTGCATCGGCAGCAGCGACATCTACGGTGCGGACGGGACGGTCGTCCTGCTGGAGCGCGGCACGAAGTACGTCGGCGAGCAGCGTGGCGTTCCGCGCCAGGGACAGGGCCGCGTCTTCGTCGTGTGGAACGAAGCCCGCACGCCTGCTGGCGTGGTGGTTCAGTTGGCCTCACCTGGCACGGATGAGCTGGGACGCAACGGCCTCCCGGGATTCGTCGACACCCATTTCTGGGATCGTTTCGGTGCTGCGATCCTGATCTCGGTGATCGACGGCACGATGCAGGCCATCACCGCCCACCAGCAGCGCGGTCCCCGTCTCGGCAGTGGCAGCGGCGTGGTGCTGGCGCCTCAGGGCAACCGGGACGTCATCACGGAGGTGCTGCGCAACACCATCGCAATCCCGCCCACGGTTATCAAGAACCAGGGCGAGCGGATCCAGATCCTGGTCGCCCGCGACGTGGACTTCAGGAGCGTCTATGCGCTTCGAGCGGCCCCCACCACACCTTGACCGGGAGTGCGGCGACGCCGCACAAAACGGGCACGCGACGCGTGATTCCGCGCCGACCGCGGCATCCGCGGAGACGCCCTCATCCCTCGCCCTCTTCCTGGGCCCGCTCGACCGGCTCCTTGGCGATCCCCAAGTCACCGAGATCTGCATCAACGAGCCCGGTGTGGCCTTCGTGGAACGACAGTCGGGCTGGACCCGCGAGGCACTGCCGTTCGCCAGCTTCGACTGGTGCATGGCCATCGCCAAGCTTGTGGCCAACTTCACCCGGCAGCGTGTCTCGGCGAACGAGCCCCTGTTGTCTGCAACCCTGCCAGGTGGTGAGCGAATCCAGGTCGTGCTGCCGCCCGCAACGCTGGAGCGGACCGTTTCGATCACTGTGCGCCGTCCGTCCAACGCCCTCTGGACGCTCGAAGACCTGGAGGGCATGCAGATCTTCGCGCCGACACGCTGCATTCCCGCGACGCTGGAGAGGCAATCGGACGTCACAGCCCGATCTGTCGAAGACAGGGAGCTGGCGGCCCTTCTCGTGCGCATGCAGTTCGCATCGTTCCTGCGCCGCGCCGTCCAGCTGCGCAAGAACATCCTCCTGTCCGGCGCAACCGGCTCGGGCAAGACGACCGTCAGCAAGGCTCTGATTCTCGAGGTGCCTGCCGAGGACCGCCTCATCACCATCGAGGATGTCAAGGAGCTTTCGCTGCGCAACCAGCCGAACCATGTGAGGCTCTTCTATTCGCAGGGCGCCCAGGGGCAGGCCGAAGTCACGCCCGGCCAGTTGCTGGCCAGCGCAAAGCGGCAGCGCCCCGACCGGGTGTTCGTGTCCGAGTTGCGTACGGGCGAGGAGGTCTACGACTACCTGGTGTCAGTGAACACCGGCCACCCGGGTTCCATCACCAGCGTGCACGCGGACAGCGCCGAACTGGCCTTCGTGGCGCTGGCGCAGCTCATGAAGCGCAGCCAGGCGGGCCATGGCATGAGCACCCGCGAAGGTGTAGAGCTGGCGCAGATGAGCGTGGACATCGTCGTGCAATGCGCGAGAGACCGGCAGGACGGCCGCCAGCGGCGCATCGTGCGGGAGATCTGGTATGACCCTGGCACCAAGCTCCGAGCGTTGGCCTAGTCCGTTCAGGATTGCGGTCGCGCTGCTGGTTGCGGCAGCGGTCGGCCTGTATGTCTCGGCCCATGTCTTTCTGATGGCTTTGGGACTGCCGACACAGGAAGCCTCGTTGCTCACGCTTCACCGCTACTGGAGAGCCCACGGCGAGCGGCCCGATGTGCGGCGTACGCTGATCATGGCGCTGGCTGGCTCTCAGGCACTGGCGCTGGGCCTGGTGGGCGTGGCGATGTGCCCCAAGCGCCGGCCCTTGCACGGGAATGCGCGCTTCGCCACCCGGCGCGAGATCGGACAGGCGGGCCTTCTCAAGGAGAACGGCATCATTCTCGGGCGTCTGGGGCATCGCTACCTGGTCCTGCCCGGCCAGCAGGGCGTCGAACTCGAGGCGCCACCGCGCAGCGGCAAAGGCGTCGGCGTCGTCATTCCCAACCTGTTGAACTGGCCAGGCTCCGCCATCGTGAGCGACATCAAGGGCGAGAATTTCATGCGCACGGCGGGTTTTCGAGCCGCGCACGGCCAGCAGGTGCATCTGTTCGACCCCCTGTCGGAACGCGAGTGCTCGGCGCGCTGGAATCCACTCGGCTATGTGTCCGAATCGCCCTACCGCTGCATCGATGACTTGCAGCGCATCGGGACGATGCTTTTTCCCGACCCGTTGGCCGGCGATCCGTTCTGGACCTCGTCGGCCCGCTCCTTGTTCCTGGGCATCGCCCTCTATCTCTTCGAGACCGAGGGCGCGACTCGGACCCTGGGCGAGGTGCTGCGCCAAGGGATGGCCAGCGATGCCGAGGGCTTCCAGAAGCACTGGAAGCGCGTGATCGAGGTATGCGAGCGTGCCGGCTACCCCTTGTCGCAGGAGGCGGTGCGAAGCCTCTACGACGTCATCGACCTGGCACCGACCACAGCATCCAGCATCCGCAAGACCTTCACCAGCCGTCTGGACCTGTGGCTCAACCCGATGATCGATGCCGCGACCTCGGCCAACGACTTCGATCTGCGGGATCTGCGCAAGCGAGCGATCTCGATCTACGTGCAGATCAATCCCGACAACATGGCCCGGCTGCAGCCTCTGCTCAATCTCTTCTTCCAGCAGGCCATCGGCTTGCAGACACGGGAACTCCCCGAGGCCAACCCAGAGCTTCGTCTGCAGCTCTTGCTGATGCTCGATGAGTTCCCCGCCCTCGGTCGCATTCCCGTCATCGCCGAATCCACGGCTTTCCTGCCCGGCTACAACGTGCGCACCGTCGTCATCGTGCAGTCCGGCTCGCAGCTGATCGAGAAATACGGCAGCGAGGGCGCGAAGTCGATCCGCAAGATGCTGGCCGCGCGCATCGTGTTCCCGCCCAAGGAATACGAGGATGCGGAAGCGATCTCGCGCGAACTGGGGACATGTACCGTTCGCCAGAAGACCGTGAGCAGGCCGATGTGGGGCGGCACGCACGGTCCAGGCAGGGCGTCGACGGTCAGCATCAGCGAACAGGCACGTCGCCTGCTCCTGCCCCAGGAGGTCAAGGAGCTGGGACCGGATCGGATGATCCTGTTCTACGAAGGCCTGCGCCCGGTGCTCGCGCGCCGCATCTTCTATTTCCGCGACAGGTTCTTTGCCGCGCGCGAACTGCCACCGCCATCGGTCCCGAAGCTGGACGTGGGCCGACACGGCCAGCTCGCCACACCCTCCTGCACAGCCACGGCCGATGCCGAACAGGGAACAACCGACAGGCGTGGCCAACCCTTTACCAGCCACACATCAGGTGGCGAGCTGAATCTGGACGACTTCTCCTTCGACTTCGGAGATGTGGTGATCCCCGCCGAGCAGCTCAGCGACGGGGAACTCCGGCGCCACGCCGACGAGTTCATGGCGCGAATCCTGGACTGACGGACAACCTCACGCTCGCATGGCTGCGCCCGCCGGGAACAACTTCTATGCCCAGAGATCCCTCCCCCGAAAAGTCCCCGACGGACATCGAGGACACCGTCTCACAAGGCTTTGCCGGTGAAGCCCAGGGTGACAAGCCTGCTGCGAGCCACGGCCGTCCCAGACTGCCCGATGCCATCGAGCGTCTCTACCTGCATATCGGCGATCGCTACTTCTTCCCCGACCGCACCCTGGCCTTCATCGACGACGGCGATCGCATCCGCGTGCGGACCGAGAACCGCGCCGTGCTGCAGGGGGTCGTGGCGATTGCCCAAGCGCGCGGCTGGCAGGTGCTCAGGATCAAGGGCACGGAGTCCTTTCGGCAAGGCATGTGGCGCGAAGCCACCCTGCGCGGCATCGAGGTCCAGGGCTACACGCCAACCGCGGCCGAAGTACTTCAGGTCCAACGTGCTCTGAAGAGCCCACAGCCCCCGCAGGAGACCGAACGAAAGCCAACCCCGCCGGCAGCGACGACGCACGAAAATGGCGCCTCTTCAAGGCAACAGATCCAGGGCATCCTGCTGGCAGCCGCGCCGGCGCCGTACCGGTTCGATCCGAGCGAGCGGATGTCCTTCTACGTGCAGCTTCGTACGGAGGACGGCGACCGCACCATCTGGGGATCCGACCTCGAACGCGCCCTTGCTGAATCGGTTTCGCAACCGCACATGGGCGACCAGATTGTGCTCACGCAGCAAGGCACCCATCCGGTCAACGTTCGCGTGGCGACCCGCAACACGGAAGGCGAAACGATCGGCGAGCAGAAGATCGTCGTGCAACGTATCCGGTGGCGTATTGAAACGCCGGATCACATCCAGGCGATGGAACGGTTCATCCACCAAGTGCGCACCGGAGCGCTTCAGCCCGACGCGGCGGCGCCCGAACGACCGGAACTGCGCACGGCGACCCAATGCCTCAGGCTGGCCGAGCAGTACGCCGACCGCCTGACCACAGATCAGGCTGGACAGCAGCGACTGATGCAGCTGATCCGCGAGCGGCTGTCCGATGCATTGGCACAGGGTCGCTCCATTCACCTTCCGAAGCGACGTCCTCGTCATGCGGCGCAACATGTCCGTCTGCATCCGACGCGCGATCACGGGGAGCCGAACCATGAGCGTGTCTAGGCTCTGCGCGAGCGCGCCACTGAAATTCGCGGCCATCGTCGCAAGCTTCACCTGTGTCGCGCCCTCAACGGGGCTTGCGCAACTCGCAACACCTGCCCCGCCCCTCACGCAGACCGTGCCCTACACGGCAGCCTTCACTCCCGGCTCGGCCTTGCCACTCGTGCTGGACACCATACGAAACGCCCGCTCGACACTCCTGGTTGCGGCCTACGGCTTCACCAGCCGCCCCGTGGCCATCGCCCTGCGCGACGCACAACGCCGAGGTGTCCGGGTGTTCGTGGTGATCGATGCCGACGAGGCTGCCAAGGCCTACTCCGCTGCCCGCTTCCTGACCAATGGACGGGTACCGATCCGCACGAATGCGCGCTACGCGCAACAGCACAACAAGTTCATCGTTGCGGATGGAACCATCGTGCAGACCGGCAGCTTCAACTACACCTCCTCGGCTGCACAACGCAACGCCGAAAATGTGCTGGTGGTGCGCAACGCACCGGCACTCGCCGCACAGTACGGCGCCGAATGGCAAAAGCTGTGGGACGAAGGCATCGACCTGCGCCCTGGGTACTGACACGTGCCAGCGTCCCCAGCCCGCTCTCTCCATGGCACGAAACCCAGCAGCGCGCGCCCGAACGACCCTTCCGGCGGCAATATCCCCTTGGTCGGTCTCGGCCGGCTCTCTCGAAGCACTCAAGTGGATAGGCCTTGCGCTCATGACAGGCGACCACATCAACAAGTACCTGCTGCATGGAGCGATCCCGGCGCTCTATGCACTCGGACGCATGGCGATGCCGCTCTTCGGCTTCGTGCTCATGGCCCATCTGGCGCACCCCGCCTCTCTGGCGATCGGCGTGCATGTGCGTACCATGAAACGACTGGCGGTCTTCGCGTTGCTGGCCACACCGCCCTTCGTTCAACTGGTGGGCTGGTGGCCCTTGAATATCTTGGCCACACTCCTGCTGGCCGTGCTGATCGTCTGGCTGCTCGAACGTGGCGGACGGCTCCGCCGATGCACCGCAGCGATCGTCTTTCTCTTCGGCGGCTCGATCGTCGAGTTCTGGTGGCCAGCACTGCTTTACTGTCTAGGCGCCTGGGCCTTCGTGCGCAGCCCGGGACGTCTTCGGCTTCTGCTGTGGATTCTGGCGACGGCCTCGCTCGTCATCATCAATGGCAACTTCGCGGCCTTGGCCGCGTTACCTCTGATCTGGGGGGCGGGTCAGATCGACATTTCGGTCCCACGCAGCCGATGGATCTTCTATGTTCTCTATCCACTGCACCTCCTGCTGATCGCGATCGTGCAACGACGGGCGTGAAATTTCCTGGGGACGGGGCTGGGTCTGGATCGAAAAGCTCGCGCGGCCCGCTCGAGCGAGCGCTTTCGCTCTCTATTCCTTTTCTCCAGGTACGCCTTGGGATACGCCAGACCGCCCAAGGCCCCGTGAAATGCAAATCTCGAGTCGCACATTTCCACAGAACTTCTTAAGTTCATCGCACGATTCGGCGGCGGGGAAATGGGCGCAGGCTACGACCGGATATCTTTCCAGCCGCGTCTGCGTTGCGTTTATCTATCGGTCACTCAACGAGAGCGATGCCCGCTTCGCAGCGAGAGTAGCCCTTGGGTTATGCTCGCGAACTACCGTAGCCGGGCAGAAGTTGACGTTCGGCCCGACCTTCTGATTCGAGCTCGAGTGCTTCATTTGGCTTCCTGGCCCTTGCCGGTCGCACTCCGCGTAGACCGGCCCTGCGCTGCACCATGCCTCACACAACAGGGACTGTTCCCCCGTCGATAACGTACTCGACCCCCGTGATGGAGGCGGCACGCTGTGACACTAGGAATCCGACCAGGTCTGCGACTTCCTGAGGTTTGGCAGGACGCCCAAGCGGTATGCCGCCAAGGGAGTTCATGAGGGAGCGGCGTGCACCCTCGTAGTCTGTCCCGTTCTCCGAGGCGATCCTCTCGACAAGACTCACCGCAGCTTCGGTCTCCACCCAACCGGGTGCCACGCGCACCACGCGCACCCCCTTTGGACTGACCTCCTTGGACAGGCTCTTGCTGTACGTCGACAGGCCGGCCTTCGCGGCCGCGTAGGCGGTGGTCGCCTCCGGCAATGGCATCTGCCGCTGGATGGAGGTGATATGAACGATGACGCCAACACCGCGGGCAAGCATGCCTGGCAGCAGGGCTCGGTCAATGCGCACGGCAGCATAGAGGTTCATGGCGAGGGCCTTTTGCCATTCGTCGTCATCGAGCGCGGCAAAGCCGCCGGCCGGTGCCGAAGAGCCGCCCGCCACATGGACCACGACGTCCACGCCGCCGAGCTGTTCCTCGACGGCGCGCACAACGTCGTCGCAGCCAGTTGCAGTGGACAGGTCTGCGCCCACAAAGGCCGCTTTCCCAAGGTTTGCAGGCGCGGAGCGGGCTGCGGTCAACACCGTGGCTCCAGCCTGGCTCAGTTGCGCGACCACGGCGGCTCCAATTCCTTTGGTACCGCCCGTAACGAGCACCCTGCGGCCCTCGAGGTCGACAGGTGTACGGATTTCAAGAAAGTCGATGAGGCCGTCCTTGAGGCCAAAGACGTGCATCAATTCGACTCGGTTGCCGGGGAAGTTGCCTTCGAGATGCGCCAGCAGTTTGAACGTGTCGCCTACCCGCGAGAGGCCGAGTGGCGTCAGCCGATACTGGTACCTGGCTTCAGCTGCCGTCTTCCAGCCCTTGATTGCGTCCAGGCCGCGGAGGGTCTCGCCCTCGTCTCGAACAATGGCATCCGCGTGGAAATATTCGTTGAGCGAGACCCCGTCGTCTACTCCACAAGATTCAAGGTAGCGGGCGATAGCGGAAGGAGCTTGGACTTTCATGGAAATCGGTGAGCAAGTTGCAATGCACGGATGCTCGGCTTACGCTCACCTCATGACAAGTACGCACCAAAAAGTTAGTGCTCGGCCCGCCGCGGAGCGCAAGGCCTACACGCCGCTCACTGCCGCCATCGACGTCGAGGCTTGCTTCAGCCTTCTGGAGGGGCGCTGGAAGCTCGTCATCTTGTTCCACCTCTTTGGTGGGAAGGTGCTGCGGTTCTCGGACCTGGAGAAATGCATCACCGGTATCTCCCAGAAAATGCTCTCCCAGCAATTGCGACAGCTTGAGGCGGACGGCATCGTTGAACGCACCGTCCACTCGCAAGTGCCACCCCGGGTCGACTATCGGATGACGGCCTGGGGGCAACAGCTGTGCCCGGCATTGGACAGCATGCTGAAATGGGCTGAACTACGGGAGCAGTACAGCGTTGAATAGGATGTCAAGCGGCCGCCGAAGCGGGAGCCGTTTGGAACTCCAAGCTCGGCATTCGGCCAAAAGCGGGCGGTCGGTGACCGTCTTCACAGAGAATCGACACAGAGGCTTTTGAAACCTGCAGAGCTGCCCAATAACGTCTGAGCCTTGCGTGTAGGAACGGCTGTTTATTGGGGCGCCGCATAACATCCAGTGCTTTCACATCCACGTCGGAGGGGCAGTCTAATGAACAGTCTTATTCAGACCATTGCGGTGGCTGCCTGCGCGGTGGCCCGCCGTGCAGCGGTTGTCTTTGCCACCGGTGCGGCGGCGGCGTGCATGCTCTCTCTGGCTCCTTCATCCGCGCTGGCTCAGCAACTTAAGATCGGCTACGTGGACTTCGAGCGCGCGATGCTCCTGTCGCTCCCCGCCAGGGCTATGCAGGACAAGCTGGCTGCCGAAATCCGCCCTCGACAGAAGCAACTGGATGAGTTGGAAGCTCACCTCAAGGCCGTGGCCGACCAACTGGATAAGGATGGACCCACGCTGTCCGAACACGATATCGGTCGCAGACGGCGCGAACTGTTCGATCAGGAACGCGACCTCAGGCGAAAGCTCCTTGAATTCAATGAAGAGGTGGCTCAGCGCCGCAACGAGCAGAAGTCCGAGCTATGGGACCTGACACACCGTGCGATCCGGCAGATCTTCAAGCAGGAAAAGTACGACCTGATACTGCAGGATGCCGTTATGGCTGCGCCAACGGTGGACATCACTAACGAGGTGATCAAAGCGCTCGCGACTGCTGCCCCTGCGACGCAGTGACAGGCACTCACGACGAACATCACCCATTTTGAGAGAACTTTGTGAGCTTGACGATTGATAACAGGCTCTTTATCAGCGGGCTGGTGCCGACAGCTCGATGAGTGGCTGCTTAGGGCCCCCATCGGTCATCGGGCTGCTTCTTAGTGGTCATCGCGCCCCGCTCGAATGCGGTCAAAGCTGGATGCAGCGTTCGTCTTGAGCTGCCGCTGCCCGCGGTGGTAGAACGTCAGGCCATCGATGACGAAGCTAAGCACGCGGTGACCCACTTCAAGCGCGTGAGCCCGCGGCGCCACGTGCCCGATCTAAAGCGGCACGTGCAGGCAACATGCCCGCAACGTGCAGCGCCTGCCGCGCAGATGGCGTTAGCCCATGGGCCCCAATGCCGACCTCGTTCGCAAGTGTGCTCCGCATAGCTTGCGAAAAGATGGCACAGTGCGTCGCCGTCAAAGACCCAGTTCGGTCAGACCCGGGTGGTCGTCCGGACGGCGGCCGAGCGGCCAGTGGAACTTGCGTTCCTCGGCCTTGATGGGCTTGTCGTTGATGCTGGCATGGCGGTCGGTCATCAGGCCGTTCTCGTCGAACTCCCAGTTCTCGTTGCCGTGGCTGCGGAACCAGTTGCCGGCGTCGTCGTGCCATTCATAAACAAAGCGCACCGCGATGCGGTTGCCGGTATAGGCCCAGAGCTCCTTGATCAGGCGGTAGTCAAGCTCTCGTGCCCACTTGCGCTCCAGCAGCGCCTTGGCCTCGGCACGGCCCTGCGGGAACTCGGCCCGGTTGCGCCAGTTAGTGTCAGGACTGTAGGCCAACACGATCTTGGCCGGATCACGGCTGTTCCAGCCGTCTTCCGCTAGGCGAACCTTCTGGATCGCAGTTTCGAGGGTGAAAGGGGGCAGGGGGGGACGGGTTTCCATGGCAATTCCTTTATCAATCAAGGGTCTGTCGTGAGCCGCAGACCTGCGGCAGGTAGACAACTCTGTCTACACGGGCGCATTCTGGCGCAAGTAGACAAGTCTGTCTATAGTCGACCCATGAATAAAGTTGTCAGCATCAGCAACAGTGACCTACCGGCTAGAGAACGCATCCTGCGCACCGCGCACGACCTCTTCTACGCCGAAGGCCTTCGAGCCACCGGGATCGACCGCGTCATCGCCGAGGCGGGCGTGACCAAGGTGACCTTCTACAGGCACTTTCCGAGCAAGAACGACCTCATCCTGACGTACCTGAACCTTCGCCACGAACGGTGGATGAAGTGGTTCACTGAGGCATTGGAGCGCCACGGCGGCGCGTCAAAAGGCGCTCAGGCGCTCCCGCCAGTGATGAAGGAATGGTTCCGTGGCAGGGCGCTCGGCGATTTCCGAGGTTGCGCCTTCCTCAATGGCGTCAGCGAGATGGGACCCACGATGCCTGCTGTCGTCCAAGCCACCCGCCAGCACAAGCAGCAGATGACCGACGTCATCGAAGCGTTGCTGCCGCAGTCGAGTCAGCGAAAGCGGACGGCCGAGGCCCTGGCCAGCGCCGTGGATGGCGCCATCGTGCAGGCCCAGTACAGCGGTGATCCGGCACCCGCTCTGCGAGCCCTCCAATTCATTGCTGACAAGGTGACCAACAAAGCCTGAGTGCCGTTGAGGAAAGGTCTGCAAAGCCTCGCGTCAGTCCGGCGGCGAGAGGCGTAAGCGAAGAGGACGATGCTGGGCATGGACAGATCACGCTTGGCCTTGAGCCGCTGTCCAAGAAGACCCGCAAGGAGTGGGAGCAAGATCAATCTTGCTCACCCGCAAACAATCCTGGACAGCTGTACAAACGCCAAGGCGGCTGCAGACTGGTAAGCATCCCTTCGACGTAACAGGGCGGCTGTGCGCGGGTTGGGCGCCGGGGAGATCGCGATGTTGCAAAGATCCGGATGCTGCTCGCCAATGGCTTCGGGAAGAATCGTGACCACATGGCTACGCCTGACGACCTCAAGCAGGGCGCTGATGGTGTTGGCCTCTATGGCGATGGATGGCGATATGGCCTGAGACCTCAAATACTCGTCCACGTGGGCGCGCGTTGCGAAATCAGGACTCAGCACCCCAAGCCGTTCAACCGACAACATCTGAGGCGTGACGGCCTCTCCCAGAGCGGCGAAGCGGTGGCCGCGGCCAACAACAACGCTCAGGCGCTCCACCAGAACAGTCTCGCACTCAATGTTGTCCACAGGTGGCGAGACATGAAACGCGATGCCCAGGTCCACCTCGTCGGCCGCAACCGCTGCAGCAATGGTGTCGAGAGACATCTCCTTCAGCCGAATAACGATCCCGGGATACTTGACATGAAAGGCCGTCACCAAGGGGCCGACCAGGTAGGCGGTGAAGGTCGGCGTCGTCGCCAGACGCAGTTCGCCGCGCTGGAGATCCTGCACGTCATGGATGGCCCGTCGAGCAGCAGCCAATTCATACAGCGCCCGGCGCGCATGTTCAATGTAGACGCTGCCCGCGTCTGTCACCTTCACGGTCCTGCCGCTGCGGTCTAGAAGCGCCACACCCAGCGTCTCCTCCAGTTGGATGATCTGCTGCGACAGGGTTGGCTGGGAGACATGAAGGGCCTCCGCGGCGCGCGTGAAATTTCCGTGTTCAGCAACGGCAAGTAGATAGCGAATATGACGAAGCTGCATGCCCAGCCTTTCCGGTGGTGAGAGTGCTATTGGTGGTTCCTATCGGGTCCATCCGAAACCGGTCTTGGACCGGCCGGAGGAAACGATTGAAGATGAACTCCTCGCAACAACACGGTAGTTAACATGAAACCGTTCATCAAAGGCGCGATGAAGTTTCAGGCCGATGTCTTCCCCAAGATGTCGAGCCTGTTCAAGACACTGGCGACTAGCCAGAACCCCAGTGCCCTCTTCATCACCTGCTCCGACAGCCGCGTCATTCCGGAGTTGCTGACCCAACAACAGCCTGGCGATGTCTTTGTGATCCGCAACGCCGGCAACATTGTTCCGTCCTACAGCTCAGAACCTGGCGGCGTCACCGCCAGCGTCGAGTATGCGGTCGGTGTGCTGGGTGTGACCGACATTGTGGTCTGTGGTCATAGCGACTGCGGCGCCATGACGGCCATCGCCAAGCATACCTGTCTGGATCACCTTCCCGCGGTAGCAGGCTGGTTGCGCCATGCCGACGCCGCCAAGGCGGTGAACGAGGCGCATACCCATGACACGCCGATAGCAAAGGTCAGCTCCATGGTGTATGCCAATGTGGTGGCCCAGCTGGCCAACATACGGACCCACCCGACCGTTGCGCTTGCGCTCGAACAGGGCCGGCTCAGTCTGCATGGCTGGGTCTACGACATTGAATCCGGTGACGTCAAAGCTCTCGATGGCAAGCACGGCATTTTTGTCAGCCTTGCCAAGCATCCCGACACCGTCGCTTCCGAGCCCCACCCGCAGCTGAAAGCGGCCTGACTCTCCCTCCCCTCTGAAAGGAAAACTGCAATGCTTCATTCCAATGTGACCCAAGATTCTCGCGTCGAATTGACCTCCCGCGTGCTTGCCGCAAAAGCAAGCAAAGACATCAGCTTCGGTGAATTGGCAGAAGGCACCGGCCTTCGGGTGGCCTATGTCACCGCCGCACTGCTGGGGCAGCACGCCCTGCCGCAGCACGCCGCAGAGTTGGTCTGCAGCCGACTTGGCCTGGACGCTGCCGATGCCAAAGAACTGCGGGCGATTCCCTTGCGCGGCAGCATCCCCGGCGGAGTGCCGACCGACCCCACCGTCTACCGCTTCTACGAGATGGTCCAGATCTACGGCACCACGCTCAAGGCGCTCGTTCACGAGCAGTTCGGTGACGGCATCATCAGCGCCATCAACTTCAAGCTCGACATCAAGAAGGTAGAGGATCCCGAAGGCGGCTCACGAGCGGTGATCACACTGGATGGGAAGTTCCTGCCCAACAAACCTTTCTAAGGCTCCATCGGTCTTTCCCACATGAATGAAGGGCGCCACGATGAATACGGACGAAAACGAACTCATGCTTGCGTGGAGCAAGCCACTGGTGACGGCGCGGCGCCTCACCCTTCACCAGATCCCCGAGGGGTGGCTGGCGAGTCTGGACGGCTTCCCGATGTCGTACGGGGAAACGCCGCGCGTAGCGGTGACGTGGACCTTCATCATGAGTCACAAATCGGCCTATGAGTGATCGCGGTCGTCGGTCTGATCTTGTGTTTCGTGATCGGACCGGTGGGCGGGCAGCGTGCCCCCTGCATCCATTTCGGCGGGCACCTTCCAAGACTTGGGGGTGCCCGTCAATCTTGCGGCGAAGCGCCGACGACTGGACAGAAGCGGCGCGCGTGACGTTGAGAGTCAGTCGACGGCAGCGGACCTCCACCTGCATTGACGCCAACTAGGGTCTCGACGAACGTTCTTCGAAGCTTGGCCCCGATCTTCCAGTTGTAGATTTAAGCTGCGCGTTGGCGAGTTCTCCAAGATTTCTTATAGCCCCTTCCAAGCGCGGGTCGCCGAGATGCCCGTAGTTGATGCGCAGGTGCCGGGTGTATCGGCGGTCGGCTGAAAACAAATGGCCCGGCGCTACGCCTATGCCGAGCTGAAGAGCGTCCTGATGCAGTGCGAGCGAGTCGACGCCTTCTGGCAGCGCGAGCCACAGGAAATAGCCACCCTCGGGGCGCGTGACCCGCGTTCCAGTCGGAAAGTATCGATCGATAAGTCGCAAGCATGCAGCTTGCTGGCGGCTGAGCGAACGCCGCAGGACGCGCAGGTGACGATCAAAACTCCGGTGTTGGAGGTACTCCTGCAACGCCAGTTGCGAGGGGAGTGCCGTCGCCAGCGAGCTCATCAACTTGTTCCGACCCAAAGTGGCCGCGAAGCGACCGCCCGCTACCCAACCGATGCGATATCCGGGTGCCAGGGATTTCGAGAAGGAACTGCAGTGCAGCACCCAGCCAGCCCGGTCCCAGGCCTTGGCTGGTGGCGGTCTCCGAGCCCCATGCGCGAGTTCGCCGTACACGTCGTCTTCGATCAGCGGTATGGCGCGGGTGGCGAGCATGCTGACCAGTTGCTCCTTGGCTGCGTCGCTCATGGTGCAGCCCATTGGATTCTGGAAGGTCGGCATGAACCAGCAGGCCTTCACCGGATGCTGGTCGATCACCCGAGCAAGAGAGCTGAGATCTACGCCTGTACGCGGGTGGGTCTCGACCTCGACCGCGCGAAGACCGCGCCGCTCCAGTGCCTG
Source organism: Variovorax sp. 278MFTsu5.1 (assembly GCF_048305045.1). Classification (NCBI taxonomy): domain Bacteria; kingdom Pseudomonadati; phylum Pseudomonadota; class Betaproteobacteria; order Burkholderiales; family Comamonadaceae; genus Variovorax; species Variovorax sp. 278MFTsu5.1. The sequence continues at coordinate 276,677 of NZ_CP157623.1, read as the reverse complement.
CAACGCACCATAGAAGGTCGGCGTTTCGATCGCCACGACGTCGCCCGGCTGCGTCACCGATTCGAGCGCAAGATTGAGGGCCTCCATCGCCCCGCTGGTGATGACCAGTTCAGACGCAGGAACATTCATTCCGACGCTGCCGTAACGCAGGGAGATCTGATGGCGTAGTTGGGCGTTTCCTGGTGACAGATCTTCGACGGTCTGCCAGGGATCCATCCGCTTGAGCGCTCGCGTCAGGCCGGCGGCAAGTTGTTCGAGGGGAAACAGCTCTGGCGACGGAAAGGCCGAGCCGAGCGGGACCATATCGCGCTCGCGAGCCTGCGCAAGGACCTGAAAGACAAGCGACGAGACGTCGACCGGCATGGACCGGAGGACAGGCTCGCTGGCGGCGAGTTCATTGGTCGGCATTTCCGCCCCCGCTCGAACGAAGTATCCCGACCGCTGCCGCGCTTCGACAAGCCCTTGCGCCTCCAGCAGGTAGTAGGCAGAGAACACGGTGGACGCACTGATGCCCATTTGCGACTTCAGTTCGCGCACGGAGGGAAGGCGATCGTTCGCCTTCAGGCTACCCGCGCGAATACGCTGGGCGATGTTGTCGGCAAGCTTCTCGTAGCGGTTCATGGGAATCTCTTTCTGATACGGGCGTTCTGGACCGCTCCCGAGATTGTCGTATCAGACGTCGGCCTGCCCTACGCGACTACCGGCCTCCTTGCATCTGATACGAAGATTTTCAGCTGATCTGGTTCTGTACGTATCAGCCTGGAAGATGAACACTCGACAGAGTGCTTCTGTGTGCAGGCGGATCGCTCCGCCTTTCGACGCGTCTTGCAGACGCCCATTCAGCTGACCGTTACCGTTTCGTTGGATTGATTAATCAACCAATTAATTAATCTTTCCGCTTCTTCATCGGTCTATTGAGCTGCTCGCCGCACTCGGGCATTTCTTGGTCTGTCACCTGATGTCTTTTCAATCATGAATTCAATCCCTATCTCCTTTGTTATTTTCAAGGTTCTCGTGCTCAGCGTGGGCATGTATTTGGCCGTCAAGTGGCACTACGAACGGGGACAGAAGTACAAGAATCAAAAGACAGCTGCAGTGATCCTGACATCCATCAAGGTGGGCTCGGCGTTCGTCGCTTCTGCGTTCCTCGTGCTCTTCCTCACCTTTGAGTTTTGCAAGTGGATCGGTCTGGACCTGACCATGCGGTGATTGGAAGTTTTCGTTTTGCATTGGGCGCATTCAGCTATGGGAAGTACGACCGGTACGCCTCAAAGGTCGCGGCCAAAGTCCTGCGGTGGCGTCACAAGACGCGGCAGGCCTCGATGCCCCTGTCTAGCAGCTTCTAGTGCGACGGACGCAGGTAATGCTCGCAGATGACGTCGTCATGCATTGAGGCAAAGTTCTTCCTCAAGAACTGCCCCGGCACCCAAATGGATAGGAACCATGATGGCGTGCCTTGCGAACAGCAATGGTGGACCGGCCTTCTTCCCAAATAGGCCCGCGCATCTGACCGGCCGCTCTTGGTCCGCGCGCGCTTCCGGCGAAGCTTGAGCGGCCCGCACTCAACCCGTTGTGAGCACGCGTCGCGAATGTCTGCTTACAGTCAAATTGAGCGGGGTCGGCGGCCGGCCGGTACTGGCCGACTGTAGCCAGCCGAGGCGTTCGCTGACCCCCTCATGCGTCGTCGGGCGACGGAGCATGACAGGCAGCGCAAAGCTTGTTCCCGTCGGGGTCTCGAAAATAGGCGCCGTAGTAGTTGTCGTGGTAGTGCGGGCGAAGCCCTGGAGGGCCTTCACATGTGCCGCCATGCTCCAAGGCGGTCTGGTACACAGCTCGGACCACCGCCCTCGTGGCAGCGGCAAAGGCGACCATTTGCCCATTCCCGGGCTCGTGCGGCTGCCCGTCGTACGGTTTGCAGATGACGAAGAAGGGGCGAGCGTCACCTGCGCTGTGCCAGCCGGCCCACGGCCTGTCTCGCTCACAGAAGCGCAGCTCCACACCAAGGCTACCCATCACCGCGCCGTAGAAGCGCAAGGCGCGTTCGAAATCACTGACGCTCACAAAGATGTGGGAAAACACGTTGGCTCCTCAGGAAATCTGGAGGACAGCTTCGACTGTCAGGTGTTGGCCGATTGTGCCCTTTGCCGTGGGTCAGACATAGCCGCGAAGCTGATGCCTGCCCCATGGAAAGCAAGCGCTGCATCAAGGACAACTGCACTCCGGCGCGCGCATGCTGAGACTCTCTCAACTCAATGGGAGACCTTCATGGGATCAGCAAACACTGCAACCTGCCGCGCGCCCTGGACAAAGGCAAGATTGTCGGCCAGAAGGCGCCCTTCAAGCTCAAGGACATTTGGGCGCTTCGGATGCGGCAACATTGGATCTCGCTATCGCAGCCCGTGAAAGCAACTGGAGCAAATGAAGCAGAGACTGCTGTCGCGCGCTGCGTGAACGGCACGCTGGTCTCACAGAGCACCTTCAGCCAAATCGATGGCTCTCACTAACAGCGCAGAACTACGGCATTGCGCAAAGCTTCATCGGCCGTTGCAGGAATTCCAGGGTCACCGAACAGGCGCCCCAGGGAACTTGGCATCCGTACGCTCTTGCACTCGGTTTCTCTCCGCCTCCCCCCAGCGCTCGGCCATGCGCTGCGCATCGGTCCGCACAGAGGGCATGCGCTCGACAAAGCGCTCGACCTGAACCGCCAGTCCGGATTCACCCTGCCTTCGCAGGACCTCGGCGGTCTCGCGCCAGTTTGCCAAGACCTGCTGGCGGGTACCCTGCATCACGTCCTGACCAGCATTCAAGGCGCCTCGCCTCGTCCGAAGAACCTGGAGCACGCCGTCCAGCTTGGCACGCATGAAGGTCGAGGTCTTCGGCGGCCGCTGCCCTGCCCGCTCGCCCCTCGGCAGTTGCCCGAACGCCCGAAGTGCACGCAGCCGATGATGGATGGCGTCCTTCTGCGGCTTGCGGATCTGCCCGCGCACCTGCCGCGGCGTCGCATTGGCCGCCACGCCCTGCTCGCGCATCAGCGCGGCGAACTGCTCGCGCCACTGGCGCAGCGTGTCCTTGCGGATGTACAGGCGCTCGCCAGGCTCGAACTCGTGCTCGCACTTGACCACCAGATGCACGTGCGGATGCGCCTGGTCGGTGTGCAGCACCATGGCGTAGCGGTACTGCAGCGCGAAGTTCTCGCGCGCAAAGATGCGTGCCGCCGCCAACACCTTCTCCGGGGCGTGCCGGCCGGCATCGACAAGACGATGTTGTGGGCGAGCTTCGCACGGGTGTCCTTCTGGCCGGGCTCCGGCCTGGGCTTGTGCTGGCCTCTGCAGAGGTCCAGTTGCCAGTCGAGCGTGATCTCCCCGGCTGCGCTTCGCCCCTGACGTGGCAGCCCTTCGTCGGTCTCGATGGGCAGCTTGCCGTGCCGCCCGATGTAGTCCAGATGCGCCTTGACGCCGCCGGCATCGCGACCACCGCCGGAGACCTTCACCATCACCTCGGGTGCGCGGCCCACCGTGCGCTGGATCTGCGCAATCTCGCCGGCGCCGAAGCGCAGGGTGCCGCCGGGTCCGCGCCGGCCGTAGCTCACGATGTCCAGCGCCATGTCGCGCGAGGCACCGTTCGGCCCGCCACGGCTTCTGCCCATGCGCACGGTCTGCTTAGGCATGGCCTGCCTCGCGATCGCTCTCCCAGCTCATGAGGTTCCAGCGCACGACGGCAGCGGTGGCCTCGCGCGCAGCTTCGACCTCCCGTCGAATCGATTCGAGCGCATCACCCGGTTCCAAATCCACTTTTTGAGCCAAAGTGTTCGGCATGCCGAACACTTTGAGCTGCCGCCCGAGCGCCGCCAACTGAGCGCAGACCGCCTTGATCTGGCCCAGTTCGTTCGGCGGCATCACGGTCGAACCGCGAACATGGTTGTGGATCAGCATGACCAGGTAGCTGCCCGTCTTCATCCCGCGGGCCTCGGCGCGCTGTGTCGCCAGTGCTCGGTCGCCGGGGCGAAGCCGCAGCGTGATGCGATCCGCGGCGACACCCTCGGCGGTCGCATCACGCGAGCCCCGCCGTCCGCTCATGTTGCTCGCGCCTGCGCCGTGGGCTGTCAATACATCGTCGATCAACTTGGCCAGCAAGCTGGATTCGCTGAGCTGATGGCGCGAGGCCAGCGCAGCGAAGCTCGCCCTCGTACCGAGTGGCACTCGGGTACTGATCACGCTGCTTGATTGAGGGATCTGGGCCATCGCAACACCATCGCTGTAGACAATGTCTGACGGCAGTCTATCCTGCCCTCATCGCCGCACAAGAACCCGACGGTTGGCAGCCAGTCTTTCATTCGCTTTCCGTCCAAGCTCGCCCCGGCTGAGCGCCACGCCTGCCGCACTTCACCTCACTACGCCGCGCTCGTTAAAAATCATGCGTTGCCAGGTGAGCAACGTACTTTTCCATCACGTCTCCGAGCCTCCTTTTTGGCCTCATGCTGCAAGTCTGGAGAGATGCAAAAAGCAGTTCATCTCCCAAGCAACATCAGAGGGCACCAATCCGCGTGATGGACGGCGCGCAGCTTGCGCGGTGTACCAGACGGGGTCCTTCGCGCGCTAGGAGACTTGCGTGTCGAGCATGACTTTTTCAGCGACATGAAGAGGGGCTAGAAAGCTCGGCACGACACAGGGAATGCGCACGCGTTGGACGCGTGCTGGCACCTGGCGCAGATCACGCGCCGCCACACGGTGCGCGAAAAACGCTCGCAAGGCACGCACATGAAGAACGCGCATGCCCCCGGCGTGTGTCGACCAGCGCGTCAGGCCTGGATACGCCCCGCACTGCGGGCCTCCCTCGCATAGACGCTCAGGCGCCGGTCGGCGCGGAAATGCAGGTCCTGCTCGATCGGCAGATTCAGCATCCCGCGCAGCTGGGACAGCTCGGCGAGGCTCACGCAGCCCAACTCCGGAAAGCCCAGCCCGAGGTCGCACAGGCCGAAGGCGATATCGGGTGCATCGGGATCGATCCCGCCCAGCAGCCAGGTGGCACCGGCATCGGGCGTGAACAGCTTGACCACGGGCAGCGGATCGAAGTCCGACCGCACCTGCGACTGCCGGCCGTTGGCCAGCAACTGGTCGAACTGCGCATCGGTGAGAAAGGGAAAACTGGAAGCAGCCATGGCGTTCTCCTTGAACGGTTGCGGGCGGGATGGCCCGGCACCGTCACCGGCACGCCGCAGCGCAGCGGTCAAGGTTCGAAGACGGCCGAGAGGCCGCGAGCGCGCCAGCGGCGCGCGCAGACCTTGACGGCGAGAACGGTGTGCCACGCTGAAGGAGCCAGCTAGCCAGCCACTCACTCACATCACGGCCTCTTTCTTCTTTCTCCCTGATGCTGCCTTCTCCGCTTTCTCAGCTTCGGCGCGCCCCGGGGATCGCTCGTTCGCACACGCCGGACCGTCGGTGTCGCTGAGCCCGCCGCCAACCCGGACCGCCTCGCACCCCGTAGCCCGTGGCGGCGGCTTGTCGACAGCGGGCCAGCGCGCAGACGCCGATTCCATCCGGTCTGCAACGCGCCGGCATTTCTCGCACCGGTTGTGCGAGAAATCGCACATGCGCAAGACTGGCGCGCCGCCCGGCGATCGGTAGCCGTCTCGGCCAGAGCCGAAGGTTCGCGACGCACGCGCGCCATGGACGCGCGTGACGGCCGGCCTCCGGGCTGGAGGTCCAGCACGGAGCGAAGCGGCCGGCGGCCTGCGCCCGCGCGGCATCCAGCGAGATACCCGATGTCCTCGCGCCGTCGCACAGGACGATAAGGAAGCTCGAGCATCGCCGAACGAAGTCACCAAGATCCTGAGCGCCTTGGGCGCAGGATCCATCGGCTGAAGATCGGCAAGCTCGGTCGCCTGAAGGCGATCGTGTCACGAGAGTGGCGCGAGCACCAGCATCTCCCGCTCCATGATGAAATCGCAGGCCTCGCCGGCAAAGCGCATGGCCGTGAAGATCGCGCTGCGGTCATGGCGCAGCACCTCCAACCAGTCCGCGAGAGGGTCCGCATGGCCTTCGACGACGGCGCCGACAAGCCCGCAATGCCCCATCAGCAAGACCGCACCGAGTTCGGCCACGAGCGCCTCGAACGCGCAAGCGGCGTCGCCGAAGCGCGTGCCGAACTCGCGATGCAACCGCTGCGGATGTCCGCTCCAGTGCACCAGTTCGTGCAACAGCGTCGCCCCATAGTTCTCGCCGCTTGCAAATCGCTTCGGCCACGGCAACCGGATCTCGTCGAACTCCGGCACATACGCTGCGCGTTCGAACCCATGGCGAAGCGTTGCGTTGCAGCCACCGACCAGCCGCAACACCCTTTCCATCGCCCCGTGCTCCGCAGCCGAGGGGCCTGCGGCAGCGACTGCCGGAGGATCGAGGCGCTTCGCCGGGAGCCCGTCGACCTGCGCGACATTGAACAACCAGAATGGCCGGCATTGCAGGAGCCCGTCCTGTAACTCGGTGTGCGGGTCTCTATCGCCGCGGCCCCCCGTCCGCTCGAACTGCGCACACAGCACGCCGCGCTCGCCCTTGCGCACCTGGGCGCCAAGAGCCTTGGCCTGCCTGTAGGTCAGCCACAGCGGCACCTCGTAACCCTGCACGATCGCCGCGTCCCACAGCAGCAGCGCGTTCACGCCCCGGTAGGACCGCCCGGTGCCGGCATTGCGCGGCGCCCCGCGCGTCGCGGCCTGGACCCAGCGCGCACGACACACGTGTTCGCCCTGCGCCAGCATCGCCATGATCCGGTCCGTGATCACGCGCCGGACATCCATGTCCATGCCCACGCGCTTGCCCGAACGCCGCCAGGCGCGCCCCTCATTTGATTCACCTGCCGTGGGAGAGTCCTCGGGGGGCACGGGGGGAACGCCCGGGGTCTTCGGATCCGGCACCACGGCCGGAGCGGGCACGACGCAACGAGAAGAGCGAGAAGTGCGAGAAGACGTGGCCATGGTGAAGCCTTTCTGCGGCGCATGCCGCGATGGTGGAAGGAATCTGCTGTCGGAGCCGCCTCGACGCAAAGCCGGCAAGGGGCCAGCGAGACGGTCCGGGGCCCGCCCGCAGGCCGCAGCCGAGCGTCGCGAGGACCGGGCGAGGACGGGGGCAGCGCCTTCACCCTGGAGCGGGGAGCGACCCGCGCCATGCGTCGATCCAGAGGCGGGACGACCGCAGACCGACCACCGACAGCGGGCACAGCCACAGCCACGGCCAACGAGACCACACGCCATACGCATCGAGCGCCTTGATGCGCCTGCCGGCGCACGTGCGCGCATGCCGGGGCTCCGGCGGGTCGTAGCGGACAACCGCGCCCGTCGCCCCGGCGTCGACGTTCCGCCATGCGCCGCCGGAACGAGACACGGCAGGCAGGAAAGAAAGTGCGCCGCTTCGCAGTCACGAAACGGCGCACCGAGGACCTCAAGGGATCCTCAGTCCTCCTCGGGCCCGACCATCGCCTGCAGCTGCTCGATCACGCCCGGCTCCACGAAGACGCAGGGCACGTCGGGCGCCAGCGCAACGTGGGTCACCCTGGCGAGGGCCTCGCGCTTCAGGTGCGCCAGCCGCCCTGTACGCCAAGCCTGTTCGGGCCGCATGTGGTCCTGGTCCGCCGGCACACCGCTGCGCTCGGGGTCGCATTCGATGAGTGCGACGAAGCCCTCGTCAAAGAGCCTGCGATGCTCGCCGCACAGGCCCCACCCTGTCACCGTGTGACGCTGCATGCTCTGACGCAGGCGCCTTTCGAGCAGGATGCCGCCGGTATCGAAGTTCAGGCCGCATACCAGGCAGAGGTGCTGTTCCAGCGAAACGTGTGATTTCTCGTCCATGACGATCTCCGGTTGTCCGGGCGGAATTGCCCGCGGCCGGAACCCGCACGGCGCAGCGCAGCAGTCAGGGGTCGACGACGGCCGCCAGGCCGCCAGCGCCGCAGCGCGGCGCGCAGCCCTTGACGGCGAGAACGCCGTGCAACGCTGAAGGCCATAGCAAGACCGCCCTCCCCGTCCTGCTCCTTCCCCCCCGCTTCCATCTCTCGGCTTCCATCTCTCCGCATCCCCGCAGCGCAGGACGGACACATGCACCGCATGAGCCGCCCGGACCGGATCGCTTCAGGGGCGCCGAAGCGCCCCCGCGGCCGCCCTCAGAGCAGGCCGCGCTCGGCCATCGAGGCCACCCGGTTCGCGCCCACCACGATGTGGTCGAGCACCCGCACGTCGATCAGCGCGAGCGCCGACTTCAGCGCCTGCGTCACGGCCAGGTCCTCCCGCGACGGCTCCACCGCGCCCGATGGATGGTTGTGCGCCAGGATCACGGCCGAGGCGTTGTGATGGAGCGCGCGCTTGAGCAGTTCGCGCGGATAGACCTCGGTCTGCGTCACGGTCCCGCGAAACAGGTCCTCGAACGCCAGCAGCGTGTGGCGCGCATCGAGGAACAGCACCGCGAAGCTCTCGTGCGCCTGCCCCGCGAAGTGCAGCTTGAGGTAGTCGGAAACCGCGTACAGCGATCGGAACGCCTCGCCGGGGCGCAGTTCCTCGGCCAGCAGCTCCCGCGCCAGGCGCAGCCCGCACAGCAGCTGCGCGCATCCCGGCAGCGACGAGTCCCGCGCGAAGCACACCAGCCGGTGCAGCGAGCGGCCCTGCGCCGCGTACAGCCCCTCGGTATCGGCACCGAGGAACGGACGCAGCGCATCGAGCACCTGGAGCTCGCGCGCCGTGAAAGCGGAAGGCATGGAGGAAGAGGAGAAGGAAGAGAAAGAGGAAGCGTTCATGACGAACTCCTGTGGGTGACACAGGCGGGATTGCCTGCGAGACCCCGCCACCCCGTCGCAGCGCAGCGCTCAGGGCCGCCGCAGGCGCGCGGCACGCGCCGAGCACGCACCCACGGTGCGCGCGCAGGGCCTTGAACGCGAGAACGAGGGGGTAGCCTCAGGGCTCACAGGCAAGCCCTCCCCCACCCTGCACAGAGGTCACGTAGGAGCCCGCTGCCTCTGTTCTCCAGGCCCGGCGCATCGAGGAGGCCAACCAAACGTCCCTCTACGCCGGCCCGCACGAGGCGAAGCGAGACGGGACGCAATGGCGCATTACCGCAGCCAGGAGGGAGCAGTTTGGGTGGCCATGAGTGGGCGCTTTGCAGCCACCGAGGGCATTTCCTCAGTAATCCAGCCTCTTGGAGAGGAAATCCTGGCGCCCTCCTTGGCTAGAGGCCCGCGCTTATCGCGGCCTCTGCGAAGGCCGCAGGGGGCACAGGAAGGTGTGGGCCAGACATGCTTTTTTTGGGGGGCCACAACGCCGCGAAGGAGTCGGGGGAAACGGCTTGCCGAAGCAAGCTTTCCCTGCGCCGGCAAAGCGCCGCGCAGAAGCCTGCATCCAGCTCAAAAGGCTTGGGCATACGCGGCCTTTGGACGCCATAGAAATGGTGGCACCGGATTTTTCTTGCATCACGCGGGCGGCGATGCCAATCTGATCGGCATGAGCAGATTTTCAGAGCCCCCCAATTCCCCAGCCAAGCGGCCAGCCCTTTCCACCAGGGTACTGGCCGCTTCAGGATGCCAAGACACACACGTTTCAGTGAACTTGTACGGCGCGCCCTTGGCGATGCCGCAGCACGTGAGCGTTCATGGTCGGGACGAGATCGTGGCCGGCGCGACAGAGGAATTCCGGCGACTGCAGGGAGCGCAAACAGGCAAAGTCTTGGTCGACGCGCTGCAAGCTTCACCGCATCACGATATCGATCTGGTTCTTGCCTGCGCTGAAACCGCCCCTGTCCGGGGCGTTCGATTGTGAAAGCGGGTTGCTCGATACCGGCCGGGGCGCCCCGAATGAACGCACCAGTTTCTGCCGCAACGGGGGACAACTTGAGATTTGTCGGTACTGAAGGCTGACACCGTCAAGAGTCCAGTATCTATGCGGCCTGCAGCCGGATCTGCGATTCCGGCCCCGGTTTGGGAGAGCGAGACACGATAGTGCTCGCTGACATTCCTGGACTTGTTCCGCATCGGCCCCGCAACGCGTTGCGCTTTTCCTGCTGGAAATAGCCGATGGCCTCAGTCGTGAATGGGCCGAAAGTAGCCCTTGATCTTGGTCTTATCACGAACAGCGATCTGGATGTGGCTTCGGTTGTCGAAACCTGCCATGCTTTCGAGAGGACCTTTTCCCCCATAGGCGGGACCACCCTCTCTAAACGCCGCCCGGACTGTATCGTAGGGCTGCAGCGGCGGCACTTCCCTTCCACGAGACACGTGGAGAAACTCGATCACCGCTCGATCCAGGCTTCGCCGAAACCCGCCATAGCCAGTGTTCTTCGGTACTTCAATCTGAGCGGTTTCCATCGCCTTCAGCATCACCCTGTGCGACACCTTCACCTCTTCGATGCTGTTGCGCGAAAGCAGGTTCAGACAATGGCCAAGCTCTATGACGGCGCCGATAACGAAGGGCTTGGTGATCTTTCCCTTGGTAATGTTTGGCTTGCTCATGCCAGCAATTGCCCACTCCATGGCTCGGAGGGGATCGTTCTCCCAGAAGTAGATGCCTCCACCCAGCCAGTCGTACTCGTTGGCACTTGTCTCAAGGTGGGGCACCTTGCCCTTGAGAACAGCTTCGCCTACAGATTTGTCACAGCCGTGGAATCCCAGCACCATGCTGGGCAGGCGCTGGTAATTGCTGTAGCCGGGGATGTCAGGCGGCTTTCTAGCCGCCATATACCTTCTTCAGGCGTCCAGTCGGCGTCGCGATCCCAGCGAGTTGCAGAAGTTCGAGCGCTTTCACCGGGGATTGCGTCACCGCCTTCTCAAGGCGGCGAACAGACTCGGCCATCTCGGGATCAGCCAAAGTGACGGGACGGCCCGTCTTTGCCACCACTCGAACCCAATCAGTACCATGATCCGAAACACGGCCACCGCGTGCTGGCGCACTGCGAATTTGAGCGTTTGGCTTGGTCATTTTGATACTGATGAGTTAACGAAGCACTTTTCGGTGCATCGAAATTAATGACGCAATTTTGCCGGATTAGGTATTCCCATACCAGCGGGAAAAGTATCGCCTTGAGAAACTTTTTATATAAATTGAAGCTCAAAGTATTTCACATGCGAACTTTTCACCCCCCGCGGCGCGCCGTGCCCCGTCGGTCGCTCGGACGCGCATCGGTTTCGAGGACATCAGGGCGTTGATGAACCTGCGGGTGCTCGACACCACTCCATCCACGCCCACCTCCGGATGAAGCAATCGCAGGAAGCAATATCAACTGAAATCACGCATCGGCTGTCGCGTCGGCTACTTGCGCACCTTCGCGATTTCCGCCATCAACTCCTTGACGGTGGCCTCGCCCACGGACGCCGAGTACTTGTCGATCACCGGCTTGACCTTGGCGCGCAGCCTGGCCATCTCCTCGGACGGCAATTCCGACACGGTCATGCCTGCCGTCTTCAACGCATCGAGCGCGCTGTCGGCCGCGCCGCGCGAGGCCTGGCGCTGGAACACCGTCGCCTCGGCCGAGGCTTCGGTAAGGATCTTCTTCTCCTCGGCACTCATGCCATCCCATGTTTTCTTGCTGACCAGCAGCGCCTGCGGGTTGTAGATGTGCCGGGTCTGGGTGATGTGCTTTTGCACCTCGGCGAACTTGGACGACAGGATGGTGGTGTTCGGATTCTCCTGGCCGTCGACCGCCTTCTGCTCAAGGGCGGAATACAGCTCCGGGAACGGCAGCGGCGTGGCGTTGGCGCCCAGTGCAGCGAACATGTCGATGTAGATCGGCGACTGGATCACGCGGATCTTCAGGCCTGCGATGTCGTCCGCCTTGGTGATCGGCCGCTTGCTGTTGGTGACGTTGCGAAACCCCAGGTCCCAATAGCCCAGGCCATGCAGGCCCTTGTCCTCCAGCTTGGCCATCAGCTTCTGGCCGAAGGGGCCATCGGTGACCGCATCGGCTTCCTTGCCGCTGTTGAACAGGAACGGGAAGTCGTAGGCCGCGAACTCCTTCACCTGCGCCGAGAGGATGCCCGCGTTCAGCACCGTGAGTTCGACCGTGCCGCCCTGCAGCGCCGACACGGTCTGCAGGTCGCCGCCGAGCACGCCCCCCGCGAACAGCTTGACGGCGATCTTGCCGCCCGACTTGGCGGCCACCAGATCGGCGAACTTCTGCGCGCCCTGTGCCTGCGGATGGCCGGTCTGGTTCTGGAACGCGAACTTGAGCGTGCGCTCCTTGACCTGTGCGAGCGCACCTGGCGCGGCAAGGACAGCCGTGGCGGCCACCGCGGCCAGGAACAGCTTGCGAATCGGATCCTTCTTCATGGCGGTTGTCTCCTCGTTGGGGTTGGTCAGGCTCTCTTCTTGAACAGCGCCGAGGCGCCACTGGCGCGTGCGACTTCCTCGGCCGTGCCGAGCAGCGCCGGCCCCAGCGCTTCCATCCGATGCGGCGTCAGCCTGACGGCCGGTCCCGCGATGGTGACCACGCCGATCACCGCGCCGTGGACGGAGAAGACCGGGGCGGCCATGGCGGTCATTCCCGGCGCGAAGACCTCGTTGATCATGCTGAAGCCGCGCTGGCGGGCCGCCTTCACGTAGGCCATCACGGCCTTGAGCGTGGTGGGCGCCTTCGGGCCGAAGTCCTCGGGCTTGCCCAGCCCTTTCTTGGCCACCAGGGCCATCGCATCGTCCTCGCTCATCGTCGAGAGCCAGGCATGCCCCGCGGCGCTGCACGACAGCATCACCGACAGGCCCATGTCCGGGTCATAGCGCAGCCCGTGCGTGGCCCCTTGCGCCTTGGCCACGAAAGTCAGGTCTTCGCCGTCGACCACCGCCAGGCGCACCAGTTCGCCCGAGGCGGCGGCGAGCTGGTCCAGCAGCGGCTGGGCCACGTCCACGATGCCCGAATTGCTCAGGAACGACAGGCCGACGGAAACGAGCTTGATGGTCAGCACATAGTGGCCATCGATCGCGTTCTGCCGTACGTAGCCACACCGAATCAGCTCCGTGAGCAGTCGGTGCGATGCGCTCAGGGGGATCTTCAATTCACTGGCCACGGTGGACAGCGCAACACCCTGCGGGTGTTCCGCCAGATATTCCAACACTTTGAAGCTGCGTCCCAGCATCTCGCTCATCTGATGTCTCCCGGTTCAATCGCGGCCAGCCGCCTGTCTCGACGGCATCACTCTATCAGATCGCGGGAAGGGATTTCCATAATGGAAAGATTTTCCGGAAAACCCAGAATCGCCGCAATCCGTCCTTTCTGCCTTCCTTTTGGAGACCTTCCGTGAAACTTCTTCGTACGCTTGCCGTCGCCGGCCTGTGCATCGGCCTTGTCGCCCCGAGCTGGGCCCAACAGGAACGGGTGATCCGCTTCGGCCATCTCAACAATGCGGACCATCCGGTGAGCTTCGGCGTGAAGCGCTTCGCCGAACTGCTCGCGGCCAAGAGCGGCGGCAAGATGAAGGTGCAGGAGTTCCCGGCCTCCCAGCTCGGCAACGAGATGCAGCAGCAGTCCGCGCTGCAAGGCGGCGTCCAGCAGATGTCGGCGCCGGCCACCACGTCGCTCGCGGGCATCGTCAAGGAGTTCGGCCTGGTCGACTTCCCCTTCTCCGTGAGCAGCTTCGCCCAGGCCGACGCCCTGCTCGACGGTCCGCTGGGCCAGGCACTCATCGCCAAGCTGCCCGACAAAGGCCTCGTGGCCCTCGGCTACTGGGACCTGGGGTTTCGCAACGTCACCAACAGCAAGCGTCCCATCGGCAGGCCCGAGGACCTCGAAGGCCTGAAGATCCGCGTCATTCCCAACCCCGTGTTCCTGGAGACCTTCAAGGCCTTCAAGGCCAACCCCGTGCCGATGCCGTTCGCGGAACTTTACGGCGCGCTCGAAGCCAAGGCGGTCGACGGCCAGGAGAATCCGTATTCGGTGATCCTGTCGAACAAGTTCTTCGAGGTACAGAAGTTCGTCAGCGCGACGAATCACGTGTATGCCGCCAACATCGTGCTGGTCAGCAAGAAGTTCTGGGACTCGCTGTCCCCCGCCGAGCAGAAGATGATGCACGAGGCCGCCGACGAGGCGCGCGGCTATCAGCGCCAGGTCAGCCGGGCGGCGGCCCAGAAGGCCGTGGGCGAGTTGCAGGCCAAGGGCGCCCAGTTCAACGAGGTGAGCGCGGCCGAGCAGGTGCGCATGCGCGAGATCGCCAAGCCGGCGATCGACAAGTTCGCGGCCCAGTACGACCCCGCCATCGTCAAGCTCTACAACGACGAGCTCGCCCGCATCCGCAAACAATGACTGCTGCACGCCCCACCTCCATGAAGATCCTCGTCCTCCACGGCCCCAACCTGAACCTGTTCGGACGCCGCGAACCCCACATCTATGGCAAGACCACGCTCGCCGAGATCGATGCGCGGCTGCAGGCGCTGGCTGGCGAACTCGGCGTGACGCTGGAGACCCTCCAGTCGAACCATGAAGGCGACCTGATCGACTTCCTTCACGCGCACATCGACGACGCGCAGGGCGCGCTGGTCAACCCCGCCGGGCTCACGCAGCACGGCGTGCCGCTGCACGACGCGATCAAGGCCATGCCCTTCCCGACCATCGAGGTGCACATGTCCAACATCGCCGCGCGCGAAACCTGGCGCGCCCACTCGATCATCTCGCCGGCGGTCAAGGGCACCATCCAGGGCCTGGGGCCCCAGTCGTACCTGGCCGCCCTGCGCGCGCTGGTGGAGATGCACAGGCAGACCGAAGCGCGGGCCGCCGCATGAGCCGCTGGATCGAGCGGTGCTGCCGCGGCATCGAGGCGCTGATCGCGGCCGCGCTCGCGGTGATGGTCGTGCTCGTCTTCGGCAACGTCGTGCTGCGCTACGGCTTCAACTCGGGCATCACCGTGTCCGAAGAGGTGTCTCGCTGGCTCTTCATCTGGATGACCTTCCTGGGCGCCGTGGTGGCCCTGAAGGAGCACGGGCACCTGGGCGTGGACATGGTGGTGCAGAAATTGCCGCCCCTGGGCAAGAAGGTCTGCCTGGCCGTCGGACATGTCGTCATGCTCTACATCGTCTGGCTGCTGTTCCAGGGCAGCGTCGCGCAGGCGCGCATCAACTGGGACGTGACCGCGCCCGTCACCGGCGCGTCGATGGCCATCGTCTATGCCTCGGGCGTGGTCTTCTCGGTGCTCGCCGGCCTGATCCTGGCGCTCGACCTGCTGCGCCTGCTCACCGGGCGCATCGCCGAGAACGACCTCGTGATGGTCCAGGAGTCGGAGGAAGCCGTGCAGCTGCAGCAGATCCTCGGCGCGAAGGACGATGCGCAGGGAGCGCGCCGATGACCATCCTCGTCTTCGTGGGCACCCTGCTGCTGGCCATGGCGATGGGCATTCCCATCGCGTTCTCGCTGCTCGCCAGCGGCGTGGCGCTGATGTGGCACCTCGACCTGTTCGATGCGCAGATCCTTGCGCAGAACGTGATCGGCGGCGCCGACAGCTTCCCATTGCTGGCCGTGCCCTTCTTCATGCTCGCCGGCGAGATCATGAACGTCGGCGGCCTGTCCAAGCGCATCGTCGATTTCGCGCTTGCGCTGGTGGGCCATGTGAAGGGGGGCCTGGGCTACGTGACCATCATGGCCGGCTGCCTGCTGTCAGCGCTCTCCGGCTCGGCCGTGGCCGACGCCGCCGCGCTGACCGCGCTGCTGCTGCCGATGATGGTGAGCGCGGGGCACGACAAGGCACGCGCGGGCGGCCTCATCGCGGCCACCGGCGTGATCGGCCCGGTGATCCCCCCGAGCATCGGCCTCGTGATCTTCGGCGTGGCGGCCAACGTGTCGATCTCCAAGCTGTTCCTCGCGGCGATCGTGCCCGGCCTGCTCATCGGGGGTGCCCTGTGGATCACCTGGGCATGGCTGGTGCGGCGCGAGAAGATCGTGCCGCCGCCGCGCAAATCCTCGGCCGAGATCGTTTCGGCCTTCCGCAAGGCGCTGTGGGCGCTCATGCTGCCCGTGATCATCCTCGTGGGCCTGCGCATGGGCGTGTTCACGCCGACCGAAGCGGCCGTGGTGGCTGCCGTCTACGCGCTGTTCGTGTCGACGGTGGTGTACCGGGAAATCACGTGGAAGGATCTCTACGGCATCTTCGTGAGCGCGGCCAAGACCAGCGCCATCGTGATGTTCCTGATCGCCGCGGCCATGGTGAGCGCCTGGCTCATCACGGTGGCCGACCTGCCGTCGAAGGTCGTGGGCCTGCTGCAGCCCTTCATGGGCAATCCGGTCCTGCTGATGGCGGCGATCATGGTGCTCGTCATGGTCGTGGGCACGGCGATGGACATGACGCCGACCATCCTGATCCTCACGCCGGTGCTGATGCCGATCGTCAAGGCCGCGGGGATCGATCCGGTGTACTTCGGGGTGCTGTTCATCATCAACAACTCGATCGGACTGGTCACCCCGCCGGTGGGCACGGTGCTGAACGTGGTGGCCGGCGTCGGCAAGATCTCGATGGACGACGTCACGCGCGGCGTGGTGCCTTTCATGATTGCCGAGTTCGCGATCCTGTTCGCGATGGTCGCATTCCCGCAACTGGTCATCGCGCCCGCGCGATGGTTCGGAGGCTAGGCGGTGGCGATCTGCGCTTTTCCCGGCCTGCGGCGGCGCGGCCGCATCTTGCTGTGCATGCTCGCGTTCATGACGCAGTTGCCCGCAGCCGCGCAGGACCCCGAGCGCGAGGTGCTGCCCGAGCAGCGCCAGCCGCTGGCTTTCGTTTCGCCCACGGGGCTGACGCCGCTGCGCGGAAAAATGATCTTCAGCGCCTTCCATGCCGAAAGCGGGCAGGAGCTCTGGGTCACCGACGGCAGCCGCGCGGGCACCGCGATGCTCAAGGACATCCGCCCGGGCTTCCGGGGCGCCTTCCCCGCCGGCCAGACGGCGTTCAAGGGCCATGTCTACACCGCCGCCACCGATGGCGTGCACGGGATCGAGCTCTGGCGCACCGACGGCACCGCCGCGGGCACCGCCCTGGTGATCGACCTCCAGCCGGGCGAGGAAAGCGCGCTGCCGAGCGAGCTGACGGTGTTTCGCGATGCGCTGTACTTCGTGGCCAACGACGGGCGTTCGGGATTCCAGCTGTGGAAGACGTTGGGCAGCGCGCCCACCACGGTGCGCGTGTCCTCGATCGAAGCCGGCCCGCGCGCGCTGGCACGCCAGCTCACGGTGGCCGGCCAACGCCTGTTCTTCACCGCGACCACGCGCGAGCACGGCCACGAACTCTGGGTCAGCGAAGGCACGCCCGAGAGCACGCGCCTGATGAAGGACATCCGGCCCGGCCCCGAGGACGCGGGCATCCAGAACCTGACGGCGGTGGGCGACGAACTCTATTTCACCGCCCACGACGGCCTGCACGGGACCGAGCTGTGGAAGAGCGACGGCACGGCACGCGGCACACACATGGTGAAAGACCTGCGGCCCGGTCCCGGGCCCTCCCGCCCGATGCACCTGACGGCCCTCGGCCGCGCCTTGTACTTCGCCGCCGACGACGGCGCGCACGGCCTCGAGCTCTGGAAGACCGACGGCACCGAGGGCGGGACCACACTGGTGAAGGACATCCGCCCGGGACCCTCCGGCGCCATTTCCAGCCCGATCACGGCCATGGGCGCCCAGCTCTACTTCGCCGCGACCGACGGCGCCTCGGGCGCGGAACTCTGGCGCAGCGACGGGACGGCCGCAGGGACCGTCCTGGTCAAGGACATCGCGCCGGGCGCGCAGAACGGATCGCCCGCGCGCTTCTCGGTCGTCGGCTCCCGCCTCTGGTTCTCCGCCAACGGCGGCAGCGCCAGCGGCGTCGAGCCGTGGACCAGCGACGGTACGCGAGCGGGCACCCGCGCCGTGGCAGACATCGCGCCGGGCGCGCGACATTCCATGCCGCAGGGTTTCCGCCGCCTGGGCAACTCGGTGCTCTTCGTTGCAGACGATGGCAACGGCAACGAACGGCTGTGGGCGCACCGCAAGGACGGCCAGCTGGTCCTGGTCGGCGATCCGCTCAGCCAGCGCCTGCGCTGATCCGCAGGCCGGGCGCGGGTTCTGCGGCGCCGCTGAAGGCCTGCGTGACCGCATAGTCGTGCAACGCCCGCCGCATGGCTGCGGCGATGGCCGGGTGCGTGGGGTCGTGGCCGGCGCCCGCCGCCCACCGCAGGATGGCGCGCCCCTGCAAGGCATGCGCGAGCGCCCGGGCCCCCTGCGGCGGGCACAGGCGGTCCTGCGTGCCATGCACGATCAGCGTGGGGACCGTGGGCAATGCGACGCAGCGCTCCAGGAGCGCGGGCGCGCGCAGCCAGCACCCGTGCCTCAGGTAGTGAGCCTGCACGCGGTAGCGCGCCACCAGCCGCTGCAGCGTCGCGTCGTCGGGCTGCGGCGCGGGCCTTCCCGTGGCCATGCGTTGTTCCCACCCGAACCAGAGCGCGGCGATCCGGCACTGGCGCTGCGGCGCTCCGTGCGCGAGGACCTGCGCGATCACCTCGGTGATCGGGCATTGCCGCTGCCACGCCTCGTTCCACAACGCGCGCCATTCGGAATCACCGTGGCGTACCGCCTGCGCGAAGAAACCGTGGATGTCGCCGCCGCGCGCCAGGAACACGTTCCTCAGCAGCAGGCCCGCCACGACGCCGGGCTGGTCCAGCGCATGGGCCAATGCGAGCGTGGCGCCCCAGGAGCCGCCCACCACGAGCCAGCGCTCGATGCGCAGGTGATCGCGCAGGCGCCGCAGGTCGTCAAGCAGATCGGCGAGCGTGTTGGCCGTGATCGTGCCTGCCGGCGTGCTGCGACCCGATCCTCGCTGGTCGGGACAGATGATGCGGTAGCGCCGCGCATCGAACTCGCGCCGCAACACCGGCGAGCCGCCCGAGCCCGGTCCGCCGTGGAGCACGAGCGCCGGCAGGCCCGCCGGATCGCCATGCTCCTCGACATGCATGACATGTCCGCCGTCCAGCGGCAGCCGGTGAACGATCGGACGAGGACCCTGCGTCACACGCGGGTCCGCTCAGCCCTGCGCCCGTGCATTCGCGTCCGTGCGAAAGACCAGTTCGCCCGACCGCCTGGCGCCCGGCACGAAGCGAAGCGGCGCGCCGCCGTTGTCGCGCACGTCCGCCGCGGCCGCGGCCGCGACCATGGCCTCGACCTGCGCGTGGCGCGGACTCTTCGGGCAGACCGGGTCGGTCGAGGCCGCATCGCCGGTCAGCAGAAAGGCCTGGCAGCGGCAGCCGCCATGGTCCTTGTCCCGGTCGTCGCAGCTTGCGCAGGTGCTGCTCATCCAGCCAGTGCCGCGGTAGGCACCGAAGGCCGGACTGTCGTGCCAGATGCTGCGAATGGCGTGCTCGCGAATGTTGGGGAACTCCAGCCCGGGCAGCATCCGCGCACTGTGGCACGGCAGGGCCACGCCGTCGGGCGCCACCACCAGGAACACGCTGCCCCAGCCGGCCATGCAGGGTTTGGGCTTTCCCTCGGCATAGTCGGGCACCACCCAGAGGATCTTCATGCGCCCCGCCAGGCGCGGCCGGTGCGCCTCGACCACCGCTTCGGCGCCCGCCAGCGCTGAGCGCGAAGGCATCAGCATCTCGCGGTTGCGCCATGCCCAGCCGTAGTACTGCACGTTGGCCAGCTCCAGGAAATCCGCCCCCATGGACTCGGCCATCTCGATGATGCGCCCGACATGCGGCAGGTTGTAGCGGTGCATCACGCAGTTCAGCACCATCGGATAGCCCAAGTCCTTGATCGTGCGGGCCACGCGCTGCTTCAGGTCGAAGGTGCGCGTGGAGCTCAGGAAGTCGTTCAGCTCGCGGCTGGAATCCTGGAACGACAGCTGGATGTGATCGAGGCCGGCCTTCTTCAGCGCCTGGGCGCGTTGCGGCACGAGGCCCACGCCCGAGGTGATCAGGTTGGTGTAGAAGCCGAGCTCGTGCGCGGCGGCGACGAGCTCCTCGAGGTCCTCGCGCACCAGCGGCTCGCCACCCGAGAACCCGAGCTGGACGGCCCCCATGGCGCGCGCCTCGCGGAATACGCGGATCCATTCACCCGTGTCGAGTTCGTTGCCGTAGCGCGTGTAGTCCACGGGGTTCGAACAGAAGGCGCAGTGCAGCGGACAGCGATAGGTCAGCTCCGCGAGCAACCACAGCGGCGGTTTCACAGCCGCCGCACAGGCGCGCTCAGCGGATCCAGTGGCGTCCACGGGCCTGCTCCAGGAACTCGAGCACGTCGGCACGCAGATCGGGCTCGCCGAAGGTGCTTTCGAGGTCGGCCACGAGCGCCGCGACCGAGGTCTTGCCGTCGCAGCGCTTCAGGATCTCCGCCGCCGGCTGGTTCAGCCTGATCATGCCCTCGGGAAACAGCAGCACGTGGCACTGCTGCGCCTCTTCCCACTGCATCCTGTAGATCGGGTCAATTGCCGGCTGCGCGCTGTCGGTCCATGCGCTCATGGCTGCTGCTCTTTCGCAAGGTCGTCGGGATAGGCCTTCTCGATCGCGTCGAGCATGGCCCAGAGGATGTCGAGCTTGAAGCCCAGGATCTGCAGGGCACGGGCCTGTCGTTCGCGCGTCGTGCACCACTGCATCGCCACCTCCAGGCCGTGCTCGACATCGCGGTCGGCCAGCGGGATGCGGCTGCGGAAATAGTCCAGGCCCGAGGTGTCGATCCACGGATAGTGCGTGGGCCAGCCCGCGAGCCGGTCCTTGTGGATGCGCGGCGCGAACATCTCCGTCAGCGAGGAGATCACGGCTTCCTGCCAGGGCGCCATGCGCGCGAAGTTGACGTAGGCATCCACGGCGAAGCGCACGCCCGGCAGGACGAGCGCGTGCGACTCCAGCACATCGCGGCGCAGGCCGGTCGCGAGGCCCAGGCGGGTCCATATCTCGATGCCACCGGCATGGGCACCTTCGTGGTCGCCGTGCCCGTCGTGGTCGAGCATCCTCACCACCCAGCGCCTGCGCGTCGCGCGATCGTCGCAGTTGGAGAGGATCGCCGCGTCCTTCACGGGAATGCGGCACTGGTAGTAGAACCGGTTCGCCACCCAGCCCCGGACCTGGAAGGGTTGCAGTTCGCCGGCGTTGAGCCGCCGGTTGAACGGATGGTGGCTGTGATAGCGCGACTCCATCGCGCGCAGCTGCGATTCGAAGATCTGCGGCGGCCAGGGCTCCTGCTGCATCTGCTGCCGTTGTTGCTGGTGCGTCACGCGTCAGATCTCCAGTTCCATGCCATCGAAGGCCACCTCGATGCCGCGGCGCACGAGCTCGGCGCGTTCCGGCCCGTCTTCGTCGAGGATCGGGTTGCTGTTGTTGATGTGGATGAGCACTTTCCTGCGCGCGGCGCAGGCGTCCAGCGCCCCCAGCATGCCCGGGCCGTGCGGCCCGTCGCATTGCGGCAGGTGGCCCATGTCGGCGGCGTGCTTCTTGCCGAGGCCCGCCGCGACCATCTCGTCCTCGCTCCAGAAGGTGCCGTCGACCAGCACGGTGTCGCAGCCGTCGAGGCACCGGCGCTCGGCCTCGCCCACGCGTGCGAGGCCCGGTGCATAGAACAGGCGCCTGCCGCTGGCCGGGTCTTCGATCAGCACGGCCGCGTTGTCGCTTCGCGCCTCGGCCTGCCGGCGCGGCGAGTAAGGGGGTGCCTTGCCGGGAACCGGCACGGCCTGCAGGCGCAGGCCGGCGACCTCGTGCCACGCGCCGCCGCCGGGCGCGAGCGGCATCGGGTGCCAGTCCACGCCGCTGTAGCTTTCGAGCGCCTTCAACAACGGCAGGCTGCCGGTGAGGTCTTCATGCGATTCAGGCGTGCAGTAGAGCTGCAGCCGCGATCCCTCGCGCAGGCTCAGAAGCCCCGCGACATGGTCGATCTGCGAATCCATCAGCACCACGGCCTCGATCGCGGAGTCGCGCAGGCCATGGCGAGGCCACAGCGCCGGCGACGCGCGCAGCTGTGCGCCGATGTCGGGCGAGGCGTTCAGCAGCACCCAGCGTTCGCCATCGGCCGACACGGCAATCGAACTCTGCGTGCGAGCAAGGGCCCGGATCCGCCCGGTTCGCTGGCCGGCGCACAGGCGGCAGTTGCAATTCCATTGAGGGAAGCCACCGCCCGCTCCCGAACCAAGAACCAGAATCTTCATGGGCACAAGAAAAAGACGGCACCGGCGCGAAGCCGGTGCCGTCGGGGGCCGCGCTCAGCGCGCGGAGATGTACATCGTGATCTCGAAGCCGAAACGCAGTTCTTCGAACTCAGGCTTGCACCATTTCATCGCATTGCTCCTTCAGTGGTTGAGGGTTAGGAAACGGAATCAGTACACGACGATCTTGCCCGTCGGGCGCGGGCTATGGCAGTCGTTGTAGAAGTATTCGCCCGGCATGTCAAAGGTGTGGGTCGCGGACTGGCCCGGAGCCAGCCTGAAGTCGAACCGGCCTTCGAAGAACTGCGTGGCGCAGTGCGTGTTCGCATTGGTCCCCGGATTGGTGAAGGTCACGGTGGTGTTCGCCGGCACGCGCATGAAGGTCGGCGTCATGGCATTCACGGCCGTCGATTCGGTGGCGCCCGGCTCGTTCGCGGCGGTCTGCACGCGTGCCAGGAACACCGTGTTCGGCGTCGGCAATGCCGCGCCGTCCACCGCCGAGCCCGACACCGGCCGGCGCACGACCGGCGGCACCGGCGTGGGCGCGGGCGCGACGGAGCCGCCGACCTTGAAGGCCCACAGACGGTCGCCGCGCGGTGCCGAATCGCCGTACGGGATGCCTGTGCCGCCCGAGAACACCGCGATGTACTGCTCGCCATCGATCTCGTAGGAGACCGGGCTGGCACTGATCGCCGCGCCGGTCTGGAAGCGCCACAGCTCGCTGCCGTCCTGCGCATCCAGGGCCAGCAGGTTGCCGTCGGGTTGTCCGATGAACAGCAAGTCGGTGGCCGTGCTCAGGATGCCGTTGCCGTGCGCCAGCGAATACGGCATCTGCTTCTTCCACTTCACGAGGTTGGTGCTCGGATCGACCGCCACGACCGCACCGGTCATGTAGGTGCCCGGCGGACGCAGGCCGTTGCTCGATTCGGTGAGTGAGTGCGCCGCCGACACGTAGCCCATGCCCGTGTAGACCAGGCCCGTGCGCTGGCTGAAGGACTGGTGGTTCCAGTTGGCGCCGCCGCCGTGTCCCGGAATGGAGAGGATCGGCACGTCCCAGTGCGCGTCGTAGAGGCAGCCCTTCACGTAGTTCGGGACCGCGCGGTTGGGATCGCCGGGGATCGTCGTGCCCAGCGGCTGGTCCACGATGCAGGTCTCGGTCCAGGCGCCCTGGCGCGGGAAGGGCTGGGTCGGCCAGCTGGCCTGGCGGGCGTCCTGCTTCACCGGCACCTCGTCGATGCCCAGCGGCGCGCTGCCATCCTTGCGATCGAGGATGTAGTACATGCCCGTCTTGCTGCCGTAGATCACGACCTTGCGGTCTTTCCCGTCGATCTTGACGTCGGCGAGCACGGGAGACATCACGTTGTCCATGTCCCAGATGTCGTGGTGCACGGACTGGAAGTGCCACTTGTATTCGCCGGTCTTGAGGTCCAGCGCGACGATCGAATTGGCGAACAGATTCAGGCCCGGGCGCGTGGAGCCGTTCTGCGACGAACCGCCGCGCACGTTGCCGAAGGTCCAGTAGACCAGGCCCAGTTCGGGATCCACCGCGGGATGGATCCACGGGGTCGCACCGGTGCGGTCGGATTCGGCGGCGCCGCCCCAGGTGTCGTAGCCGATCTCGCCGGCGCGCGGGACTCCCCAGAACGAGGTCAGCACCTTGCCCGTCAACGCATCGGCGGAGAACGCCGCACCGCGGTTGCCGTCGTTGGTGCCGAGGTAGAGCCGCTTGTCGTGATAGACGAGCGCCACTTTCTGCAGCGCGCCCTGGTAGTCGGGGTCGGTGCTGCTGCTCGGGTACTGCTTGATCCAGGCGATGGCGCCCGTGTCCGTCCTGAGTGCTACCAGGCGGTTGCCGGTGGCGACGGTGAACACCAGGCCCAGGTCCTTCGCGACCGCCACCCCGCGGCGGGTGATGGCCCCGTAGGGCGTGGTCCATTTCCACTTCGTGAGGCCGGTCTTGCCGTCCACCGCGATCACGTTGCCCAGCGCGGACTCGATGTAGAGCACGCCGTCGACCGCCACCGTCGTGCTCTGGTTGGTGCCGGTGGTCATGCCGCCCTCGATCTGGTTGACCCAGGCGCCGCCCAGCTGGCCGACGAGGCCCTTGTTGATCTTGCGCAGGCTGGAGTAGTTCTGGTTGCCCAGGTTGCCGCCCACCTTGGGGAAGTCCTTGTCGCCGGCCGTGCAGCACTCGGACAGGTTGGCCGCGGGCGCGGCGGCCGCCGGCGGCGATGCCGGTGGCGGCGCGCTCGATGCCGGCGGCGGCGCAGGGGCCGGGCTGATGGGCAGCACCGGCGCGCCGCCGCCGCTCGAACCGCCACACGCGCCGAGCAACAAGGGGGATGCGAGCACGCCGCAGGAAACCAGCAGCGTGACCAATGATCTTTGTTTCATGGATGTCTCTACCTGGTGAAGTTGGGAAACGGATGTGCGCGAGGCCGCACGCACCGCAGGCAGGGCGCGGTGCGCGAAGCTGGCCTGGCAGCCAATTGCTCGATCGTTATTCGGTGCAGAAGGGCGTGAGGCCCATGGCCGACTTGACGCCCTGGACCACGAGCTTCTGGAACTCGATGGCCCCCACGCCCGACAGGTCCGCAGTGAACGAGTGGGCGTTGTGCCCGAGGGTCGTCAGCCACGCGCGGCCACCGTCGTAGTACTGGCACCAGGCGACCGGATGGAAGTCCGCATGGCCCGGATGCGGCGCCGCGGTCAGCGGCTTCAGCGTCGAGGTGTCGACCTTGGCCAGGAACTTCACCTTCGTGGGGAAGGGCATGAGGTTGTACCACTCGTCCTGGAAGGAAAAACGCTTGGGCACATCCTTCGTCGACGGGTCGTCCGAGACGATCTCGACATCACCGGCACGGTTCGGCCCATGGTTGTAGAAGTTCGCGTTGCCGAGCAGGCCTTCGTAGTAGGGCCAGTTGTATTCCGCACCGAACGCGTTGTGCAGGCCGACGAAGCCGCCGCCGCGGCGCATGTAGTTGCGCAGTGCGGTGCGCGCGGCGTCCTGGCTCGTGTTAACCGCGCCGTTCCACAGCGTGTCACGGTTCGAACTCGCGAAGATGATCGCCTTGTAGTTGTTGATGCGGCTGCTGAGGACCGCCACGTCTTCGGTCCAGTCGACCGTGATGCCTTCGGCCGACAGCATGCGCACCAAGCCGGCCTGCATCACGTTGTCCGGGTTCATCACCGGGTTCAGGCCAGCGCCCATCGGCGTGCCCAGCACGGCATGACGCGGCCCCGCCGTGCGCGAATAGACCAGCACCCGGTCCGGCGTCGAAGCAAAGGCGCCCCAGTCGTTGTAGCACTTGGGATTCGTTCCCCTGCAGACGTTGTAGTAGGTGTCGAAGCTGTCGTCGGGGGCTTCGGCCACCGGGTCCGTGGGCTGGACCGGTGTTTCTCCCGCGGGCTCGGTCGGGTTGCTCGGTGCTGTCGGCGACACGGGAAGTGCCGTGAGCGGCACCCCTCCCCCGCCTCCGCTTCCTCCTCCGCATGCAGTCACGGCCAGCGTCACGGCCGCCGCCAAGGCCGCCGCCAAGGCGAGCCGGAGAGTCAATGATTTGGCAAGTTCCAAGGGAGTCTCCTCGTTCTGATCGATGGCGCAGAGTGCGAACGCTCTGCCGATGCCGGCCGGCCGTGTCCGCTGCGGCGGGGCTGACCGGAAGCGATCATAAGAATTTTATGGAAAATATTTCCATAATGGAAATCCCTTCCTATTTCAGACGGATGAAGCCACTCCCCGCTTTGAACAAGTAATGGACGCCGGCCGAAAGCCGAGCCGGTCTCGGGGGCCGCAGTGAACCTCGGCGGCTGTTGCGCCGTGTGCGCAAGGAGGGGACGCAGACGCGTGGCGGAATATCCGGCGTGCGATCAACGACCGGACACCTTGAAAGTCGGCGAGATCGATGCGCTGGTGGTCAGCGACGGCGTGCTGCCGCTGCCAACTTCGACGATGGACACCAATGCAGACCCTGCCGATCTTGCCCCAGCGACTCCAAGCCGCCGGCATCGCGCTCGGGTCCGTCACCGATGTGATCCTGACTCACATGCACATGGACCACGTAGGCGGGCTGCTGGTCCCGGGCGTTTAGGAGCGCCTGCGCCCGGACGTGCGCATTCATGTCTCCGCGGCCGAGGTCAAGTTCTGGTGCTCCACCTTCGCCCGGATGCTGGCCTTCCGGTACTCCTGCTTGCGCGCCCTGGCCTGGCGCGGCCCTCCGGCATCTTCGCCAGGTCGCTGGGCCGGCCGGCGATGTGCCATTGCACGCAGCGCTCGACTCGGCCCTGTGCTCCGCGATAGCCTGAGTCTGCCCACACCGCGTCCTCTTTGCCGTGCAGCAGATCGCTCACCTGTTCCACATCTGCCTCGTTGGCTGCGGTGGTCGTCACTGTGTGCACCAGCCCCGAGTCTGCATCCACGCCGATGTGCTCCTTCATCCCGAAGTACCACTGGTTGCCCTTCTTCGTCTGATGCATCTCGGGGTCTCGCTCGCCCGTTGCTGTTTTTGGTCGAACTGGGTGCCGCAATGATGGTTGCGTCCACGATGGAGCCGCGCTTCAGCAGCAGTCCCTTCCTGGCCAGGTGGGCGTTGACCTGCTTGAAGATGCCCTCGGCCAAGTCGCTGGCCTCAAGCAGGTGACGGAAGTTCAGGATGGTTGTCTCGTCGGGGATTGCCTCCAGACCGAGTCCGGCGAAAGTGCGCAGCGAGGCGATCTCATACAAAGCCTCCTCCATCGCCGGGTCGCTCAGCGCGAACCAGTTCTGCATCAGGTGCACGCGCAGCATGGCTTGCAACGGGTAGGGCCGACGGCCTCGGCCTGCCACTGGATAGTGGGGTTCGATGACCTTGAGCAGCGCCTTCCTAGTCTGCTTCGGCCAGGAGCAGACATCGCATCCCCCTCATCTCTTCGCGGCACGGGCGGCTGCATGTGAAGGCGGCGGCCCCTTCGCACCCGCTTCGAGCCAGGCGATCTTGCGGTCGAGGAAGGTGAGCATCGTCTGCAAGTCCAGAGCCCTGCCGCGCAATTTGTCTCGCTGCGCGGTCAAGGCCTTGAGCATCCGCGCGTGCCCGCTCCCGGAACGCCGCTCCCCGATGAGCAGCTTGATCTCCGGCAGTGCGAGGCCAAGAGCCTGGCCGGCCCGGATGGCCGACAGCAGGCGAAGGTCGGATTCGGTGAACTCCAGGTAAGGCCGCGACCCGCCGGCGGCCCCTGTTCGCGGCGACAACAGGCCTTCCCGCAGGTAGTGCCTGACGGTCGTCTCCCTCACTCCCGCGCGGCGCGCGAATTCAGCGATCCACACCTGTCGTGTACTCCGTCTTGACTATGCATCCAACTGCATAGTTATAACTCTGGCTATGAACCAAGCGACACCCCTTCTTCTCCTTCCCGGGCTGATGAATGATGCCCGAATCTGGCGTCCGCTGACGACCGCCATCGCCGGAGAGCGCACGTGCCATGTCGCTCCCACGCACCTGCACGACAGCATCGCCGAGTCGGCACGGAATGCGATAGCGGCCATGCCGGCCGGCGCATTCGCGGTCGCAGGGTTCTCGCTGGGTGGCTACGTCGCGCAGGAGGTGTGCCGCCAGGCGGGCGGCCGCGTTGCGGGACTGGGGCTCCTGGACACGGGCGCCCGCGCTGACGCCGAGGAAGTGAAAGAGGCCCGAGAACGGATGATCCAAGCCGTGGACGGTGCCGAAGGCGCGGGCACTTCCGCCTTCGGCCAAGTCGCCCAGGGGTTTGCCGCGCGGCTCGTTCACGCATCGAGGATGCAGGACCGGGAACTGTTGCAACTGCTGTTCGACATGGCGTCGACCGGGGGGAGCAAGGGCTTCGTCCGCCAGCAGCGGGCCGCAATGAACCGGGTGGACACCCGCGACCTGCTGCCTCGCATCCGGGTGCCCGCCGTGGTGGTGTGTGGGCGTGAGGACCAGATCACACCCTTCGGCCTGAGCCAGGAGATGGCCTCACTGCTGCCGGACACCGAGCTTGTGGCGGTGGCCGAGGCGGGTCATATGTCGATCCTGGAGCAGCCGGCAGCGGTCGTTGCGGCTTTGCTGCGTTGGTTGCGACGTGTCGACGCCGCAAGCGCGCGCCAAGCCCAAAGGCCGGCGTCGATCTGAGAACGGCTGCTTTGGGCCGAGGCTGTGTGAAAACGTTTGGCCCAAAAATACAATAAGGCACCCGTTCCCGCTGCGGCGGGCTCCTCGACCAGTGCTGTGTTCTGCTGCGTCGTCTGGTCCATCTGGTTCCGTCCGAGCGAGTGGGCGTTTCGCGTGTTGGACTCGAGATCGAGCGAGGCCGTGACATTGCCCCGCGACTTCAACTACGGCGGATGCGCAACTGAGGCGGAAGTGGGCGCAAGAAGGGAATGCCTCAGGCTCCAAATGCACGCAGCGAGTCGAAGTAGCCTTTCCACGTTCTGGTCGTGATCCAAGTCCCGGGGATTCTCCCGACCGATCAACTCGCAGATGCAGTCAAGCCCTGCTGCGGGAGTGAAGCCCAGGCCGGCCCGCGCGATCTCGATCGTCGTCACAAGAACGTCCGTTTTTTCCATGTCGCTCAGTGGTCGGCGGGAGGAATCAACGGCAGCACCAAGTGAGAGTCGTAGCGCCCGCCAGTGAGGATGGCGTTCTGACCATCGAAGACGTCCGGCCTGCGGTTTCGGGGATCGGTGTGCAGGAACGGGCCAGATCCCTTGCGCGGTCCAGCCGCACCTTCACGCTCGAAGTCCTGAGCATCGATCCTCACCGCCAGCCGATATCCGCGCGGCAGCACGATGGAAGTCGGCCAGATCTCGACCTCCACACGGTAGTCTTCGCCAGGTGTGAGAGGTTCGACCTCGGTGTGCATGTGAAAAGGTTGGGCCGGCCCTGAACGCAGAGGATCCGTCTTGCGGTGCGAAGCTCTCAGCCAACCTTGCGCGATCGGCACCTGCGGATCCGTCGCTCCACGGAAGGGCACTTCCTTCCCCTCGGGATCGTAGGCTCGCAGCGTCACGAAGAGGTCCATGTCCGTCGTGCTCGACCGGGTCCACAGCACCAGTGCCACAGGCCCTGTGAATTCCGTCTGCGCCTCCATGGGCGCGCTCAAGAACTCGATGCCACGACCCGGTGCCCGATAAGTCGCGACGGCGACGGCGCTGAATGGCTCGAACGCCAATTCGCGGTGGCCCGCGTCAAGGTACAGGCGCGTCCACTGCGTGCGGGCAATCGGCCATTCGTGTTCGGAGCGCTGCTCGAATTGGTCGGGATGGCGGACCTCCAGCATCACGGGCGGCTGTGCGTCCCAGCCGTTGGGCTCGCCTTTGAGGAACCTGTCGAAAAAGCGTTTCTGCAGCTGTACGTACTCGGGCAGGTAGAAGGACTCCCAGTGCGTCCCCCCATGCATTTGCAGCCACTTCTGCCGCGAGCCGGCGCCCATGAAGCCCTGCACGTTGCCGCGCAGGTGCAATCCCATCCCACCCCAGTTCCCGGCGGATAGCACCGGCACCTCGATGTCCGCGAGCTTCGCCGTTCGGGCGTCGTACCAGTCATCGATCAGCGGATGCGACCTGAATTCCTCGATCACGTCCACGCGGTTGCTGCGAAGCGTTTCTTGATCCAGGGCAGTGCCCGTGCTCGTCCCGCCCGTTTCCCGATCGAAGTAGGGGCTGCCGGCATTGCCGTTCTGCACCGACAGGATCTGCTTGGGAAACCAGTACTCGAAGAAGACGTTGCCGAAGATTCCGCCATGATGGCTGGCGTCTCGATACAGGTCGCTGGCGCCTTCCCATGGACAGATGGCGGCCAGATGGGCCGGACGGCGCGCGGCAACCTGCCACTGGTTCATCGCGTAGTAGGAGATGCCCAGCAGGCCGACCTTGCCGTTCGACCATTCCTGCGTACCGGCCCACTCGATGCATTCGGCATAGTCGTCCGTCTCCTGCGGCGACCAGGCCCAGAGCTTGCCGGGCGACTCCCCTGCACCGCGGCTGTCCACGACCACGATCGCGTAGCCCCAGGGAATCCAGCGCTCCGGGTCGGCCACCTCCCAGCGCAGGTACCGGCCCGAACTGCCATCGGTGTCGATGCCCGGGTACAGCCGCTTGAGCTCGTCCCATTGCGGCTTGAAGGCGTCCTCGAAATGCGCATCCTTGCCATAGGGCCCGTGCGTCATGAGAACGGGTGCGGGCACGCCATCGTCGGGCCTGAATACATTGGCCCTGAGCACCGTCCCATCGCTCAGGCGGATGGGCACGTTCTTTTCGAAGATCATTTTCCTGTCTCTTCCTTGTTCATTGGAACAGCGCCACGGCGCGCGTCCACCCCGCCGAACCGCCCCGGACCTTGGCCGGAAAGCAGGACACGAAGAATCCGTCGGCAGGCAGCGCTTCCAGGTTGTGCAGCTTCTCGAGATGGCAATACCCGATGTCGCGGCCTGCCTTGTGGCCTTCCCAGATCACGGCGGGGTTCTTGTCGCGCCCGTATCGCTCTGCGGTGTATTGGAAAGGAGCATCCCAGCTCCAGGCGTCCGTGCCCGTCACACGCACGCCGCGCTCGAGGAGATACATGGTCGCTTCGTAGCCCATGCCGCAGCCCGACTGCACGAAATCGGGTTGGCCGTATCGACTGCCGGCGCGCGTGTTGATCATCACGATCTCCAGCGGCTGCAGCGTGTGGCCGATGCGCCGCAATTCTGCCTCGACGTCCGCGGCCTGCACCACGTAGCCATCCTCGAAGTGCCTGAAATCCAGCTTCACGCCAGGCTGCAGGCACCATTCGAGCGGCACCTGGTCGATGGTGATCGCAGGCTCGCCGCGATTCATCGTCGAAGCGAAATGCCAGGGCGCATCGAGGTGCGTGCCGTTGTGCGTGCTGAGTTCGACCTTCTCGACCGCCCACGCCTCGCCGTCGGGAAGATCCTCCGGTTTCAGCCCCGGGAAGAACTGGGCCAGGCGGCCGAAGCTCTGCGAATGGTCCATGTAGTGGATCCTGGGAGCGAAGGCCGGCGGATCGGAGATCACGTCGTTCTCCAGGAAGATGGAAAGGTCCACGATCTTCTTGAACATCACGAGTCCATTTCGATGCCGAGAGGAGGAAGGATGCGCTGATAGCGCGCGAACTCCTTTTCGAGGTAGGGCTTGAATTGCTGCGGCGGCATGCCCGAGACCTGGTTGCCGAACGTCGTCATCTTGGCCTTGAAACCCGGGTCAGCCAGCGTCTTCGAGACGCCGCCGTACAAGGCGGCCAGCACGTCGGGCGACATGTTCGGGGGCGCCAGCATGCCGATCCATGCGGGAATGTCGATGTCCGGCATTCCCAGTTCCGCGAACGTGGGCACGCTCGGCAGCGTATCGGCGCGCTGCGGGCCGGTGATCGCGAGCGCCCTGATCTTGCCGGCCTCGATGTACTGCATCACCGAAGACGGCGCGATGAAGGACGCATCCACCACGCCGCTGATCAGGTCCGTCAGCGGCGTGCCCTTGTAGGGCACGTGGATGAGCTCGATGCCGGCCTGCTTCGCGAACAGGGCACCCACCACGTGCGTGGTGTTGCCGTTGCCGGCCGAGGCGTAGCTGAACCTGCCCGGCTGCTTCTTCGCGGCCGCGATGAAGTCAGCCAGGGAGTGGAATGGCCCGTTCGCCCTGTGCAGCAGAGCGAAGCCGTAGGTCGTGTAGACCATCGACAAGGGTGTGAAACCCTCGATCGGGTGGTAGGGCAGCTTCTTCATCAACACGCCGTTGGTCAGATGTCCGCCGGTCGTCCACAGCACGACCGAGCCGTCGGGCTTCGCGCGCGACACCTCGGCCGCCCCGATGGTCGTCGCGGCCCCGGGCTTGTTGTCGACGATGCACGTGCGGCCCGTCACCTTCTGATAGGTGTCGGCAAAGATGCGTGTCATTCCGTCCAAGGCTCCTCCCGCAGGGAACGGCATCACGATCCTGAGCATTTCAGGCAGGAGCGTCGCGGCCTTTGCCATCGGGACTGCCAAGGTAGCCGCCGCACCGGCGAGTACCGCTCTTCGATTCAACATGGGCTTGTCTCCTGAAGCGCCGCGGGGCGCATGTTTTGCACTGGGAACCGTCAGTGCGCGAATTCTAGGCAAATAAAACACATGTTTCAATCAATTGTTTTCTTGCATGGCCGTTCCAATCGAATGATTCAAACAGTCGATTGATCGATGAATGCCCGGTCCGAAACTGATGCAGAATCGGCACGCCCCACCCGGCCTCTCTACGACAGCTCCGGAACCGGCTCCTTTTCCTCCTTCTTGTGGATATGCCTGGACGACCGTCTCCCTCATCCGATCGCCTGACACAGCAGAAGATCATTGATTCCGCGCTGGCGCTCTATGCCGAGAAGGGCATCGACGGCGTCCCTGTCCGCGCCTTGACCAGCCACGCGGGGGTCAACGTCGCGGCGATCCACTACCATTTCGGAAGCACGGAGGCGCTGGCGGAAGCCGTCTTCGGCGAACTCTCCGCACGTGTGAACAAACGTCGCACACGCGCGCTGCAAGAACTCACCTCGGCCGCCGAGGCGACCGGACACAAGCCCGATGTCGAAGATATCGTGGACGCATTCGTTGCCCCATACGTCGGACCCGATGCCGCCACCGAGGGCCAATTGCTCGCGCAGCTGATCCTGAAACATCGCCTGGTGCCTTCAGCCATGACCGAGCGCGTGATCAAGAAGCACTTCGATCCGATGGCCAAGCAATTCGTCGCGGCCCTGCACGACGCAGTGCCGGAGATTCCGCTGGAGTTGATGTACCTGCGCTACATGCTGATGGTCAGCACCGTCGTGCTCTCGTTGAGCGACAGGGGACGGACAAGCCGCCTTCAGCGCCTTTCGGGCAGCAAGGCCACGGCAGCCGACCGCCAGACTATCCGAACCGCACTGATTGACTTCATTGTTGGAGGAATACGGGCGCCGGCTTCGGGGTGAAACCACGCCTGTCCACGCAACAACCGCGAGCGCTGTGCGTTTGAGCAAGCCGGCACCAAAAGCCAGAACAGCCTACGACGTGCTGCGCCGTTGTGGTCGACCTGGTCGACAGCCGCGGCGTGACCCAGAAGGCCCCTCCGGAGACGGCCTCCATGCAACCCACCCTGCGCCAATTGCGCTAC
This sequence comes from Variovorax sp. 278MFTsu5.1, assembly GCF_048305045.1. Classification (NCBI taxonomy): domain Bacteria; kingdom Pseudomonadati; phylum Pseudomonadota; class Betaproteobacteria; order Burkholderiales; family Comamonadaceae; genus Variovorax; species Variovorax sp. 278MFTsu5.1. Next base: position 243,475 of record NZ_CP157623.1, on the reverse strand, counting down.
TCCGTCGCCGCCCGGCCGGCGAGCGCCTGATTGAGCCAGGGCGCGCAGAGTTTTCCTTCCTTGATGACCACGATGCACTTGGCCTCGCTGCGCGTCTACTGGCCGACGCGCAGCATGCCCGCCAGCACCCTGTGCTTGGACTGTTCGATGTGCGACATCATGTGCGCAAGCGCTGCGTCGAAGTCCCGCGACGCGAGCGCATGCAGGAACTCCAGGTGCTCGCGCATCGCGGGCACGACCTGAACGGGCCGCATCGAATCCGCGTCGTAGCGGATCAGCCGGACGTGGAGGCTGTTGACGCGGTAGATCTCCGAGAGGATCTCGTTGCCGATCGTGTCGACCATGAGATCGTGCAGGCCCCAGTCGACGGCCTGCGCGTCTCGCTCCAGCGTCGCGTCGGGCTGGGGCTGCAGGGCGCGCTCTAGGATGGCTTCATGGCGCTCGATCAGCCGGGCCAGCGTTTCGGGGCTTGCCACGCGGGCGAAGTTGATCACCGCCTCGCGCTCGACCATGGCCCGCACCTGCCATGCGTTGCGAATCAGCTTCATGTCGACCGAGGCGATCTGCAGTCCGCGCTTGGGCACCGTCTTGATCAGACCGGCTGCCTCCAGCCGCGGCACGAGCTCGCGAACGGCCGCCAGCGGCATCTCCAGCAGCTCCATCAGCTCGCGCTGGGAGACGAACTGCCCGGGCCGGATCCGCGCATCGATGATCTGCTGGCGGAACCCCTGGTAGGCGCGGCTGCGCTGGTTCACCGGCTCGCCCTCGCCCCCTGGGGACGAGGGCTTCGTGGTGGGCTCGGACAAGGCTGCGGCGGGAATGTTCATGGGGTCATCGTAAGGGGCTGAGGGCCTTGGAGCGCATTGTCCTCGATCTAGGGTTAATACTGACATTCATCTAACATGTTAGTCGGCGTATAGTCCGATACCAGCGCGGCGCCAGCCGTGTCTTCAATCCACAGGCATTCAGAACGGAGCAGTTCCATGGGTCTCGGTCTCACCGGCGTCATCCCTCCCCTCGTCACCCCTTTCACCGCCGACGGCAGCATCGACGAAGCGGCCTACCGCAAGGTCATCCGCTTCAATCTGGACAAGAAGGTCCACGGCGTGTGCCCCGGCGGTAGCACCGGCGAAGGTCACACCTTCACGGTCGACGAGTTCAAGCGCGTCATGGAGATCACCGCCGCCGAGGTGGCAGGCCAGGTGCCGATCGTCGCCGGCATCATCTCCAACAGCACCCGCGACGCGATCAACCGCGCCAAGGCGATCGCGCATCTGCCGGTCGCGGCGCTGCAGGTCACGCCGGTGCACTATCTCTTCAAGCCCGACGAGCAGGCCACCCACAACCACTTCAAGGCCCTGACCGAGGCGGTCGACACGCCGGTGGTGATCTACAACGTGGTGCCCTGGAACTACCTGAACCCGGCCCAGATGATCCGCCTGATGAAGGAGCTGCCCGGCGTGCAGGGCATCAAGCAGAGCCAGGGCGACCTCAAGCTCATGGCCGACCTGCTGCTGGGCGTTCCCGAAGGCTGCAAGGTGTTCTCCGCCGTCGATGCCCTGCTGTACTCGTCGTTCGCGCTCGGCGCCCACGGCACCATCGCCGCCACGCCCGCGGCCCTGCCCGGCGTCTGCGTGAACCTGTGGAACACGGTCCAGGCCGGCGACCACGTCAAGGCGCTGGAAATGCACAAGTCGATGCTGGCATTCTGGAACGCGCTGGTCGGCGACAACCTGCCTGCCAACATCAAGACCTCTATCACGCTGCAGGGCTGCCAGGCCGGCCTGCCGCGCGCGCCGATGCCGGCCACCGGCGAGGAGCAGCGCAGGAAGATCGAGGCCGCGATGGAAGACGTCCTGCGCTTCGACGCCTGAAGCAGGCCCCGCAAACAAGAAAGACAGGAGACATGAACATGAGAATCCAGCGTCGGCAGATCCTCGGCATGGGCGCCGCTGCAGCCTTGGGAACCACGCTGCTGCCCACCGCGTGGGCACAGGGCTTTCCGGCCAAGCCGATCACGCTCGTCGTGCCCTTCGCGCCGGGCGGCAACACGGACATCGTGGCGCGCACCGTCGCCGTCGCCCTCGGCAAGGTGCTGGGCCAATCGGTGATCGTGGACAACCGCGCAGGCGCTGGCGGCTCGATCGGCGCGATGCAGGTCTCGCGCTCGCCGGCCGACGGCTACACGCTGCTGCTGTGCGGGGCCGGCGTCATCGTCACCGTGCCGGAGATGGTCAAGACCAGTTACAGCCGTGCGAGCTTCGCGCCGCTGGGGCTGGTCAACAAGAGCTCCATGGTGCTGCTCGCGCGCAAGAACGAAACCCGCTTCAAGAACTTCAAGGAGTTCGCCGCCTATGCGCGCTCCGGCGATGGCAAGGTCACGGCGGCGCACTCGGGGCCCGGCACGCCCAACCACCTCGCGCTGCTCCAGCTCGAGAGCCTGTTGAAGGCGAAGTTCACGACGGTCAGCTACAAGGGCTCCGGCCCCGCGCTGGTGGACGTCATCGGCGGCCAGGTCGACGTGCATTTCGACCAGGTCACCAGCTCGCTGCAACACATCAAGGGCGGCGCGCTGCAGGCCTTGGCGGTTCTGGGTCCGACGCAGGACCCCTCGCTGCCAGGCGTCCAGACGGTCGCGGAGCTCGGGTTCGGCGACATCGACGGCACGACCTACGTGGGCGTGCTCGCACCGGCAGGAACCCCGAAGGACATCCAGGACAAACTGGCCGCGGCGCTCGCGCAGGCCGTGAAGGACCCGCAGACCGTGGCGAGCGCACGCGAACTCGGCAGCGTCGCGCTGTCGAGCACGCCGCAGGAGTTCGCGCGGATCCTCGACGCCGAATACGCGCTGGCCACGCAGGCCACGCGGGACGGCCGCCTCAAGGTCGACTGAAGACCGTGCTTCTGCGCAGCGCGGGCCGCGTGCCTGCGAATGCGCAAGAAGCCCTCGCACATTCATCCATTCGCACGGTGCGGCCCGGCCGCCACCGGCGCGCGGACGCGCCCGCATGCAGGGGCACTCCGTAGACCCATAGCAAGGCAGACAGCAACGTGAAGAAGATCCTCAACGACCCTCAGGCCTACGTCGACGAAATGCTCGACGGACTTTGTCTGGCGCATCCAGAGCTGGCGCGGCGCGGCGAAGGCGGCCGCGTGGTGGTCAGGCGCGGCGGCGCCGTCGCGGGTAAGGTCGGCATCGTCACCGGCGGCGGTTCGGGCCACCTGCCCGTCTTCCTCGGCTACGTCGGCGAAGGCCTGCTGGACAGCTGCGCCGTCGGCAACGTGTTCGCCGGACCGCGCATGGACGACTGCATCGAGGCGATGCGCGCGGCCGATGGCGGTGCCGGCGTGCTGCAGCTGTACGGGAACTATGGCGGCGACCGCATGAACTTCGAGATGGCCGCCGAAATGCTGGAACTCGAGGGCATGAAGACGGCCTCGGTGCGCGTGTCGGACGACGTGGCGAGCGCGCCGCCCGAGCAGCGCGAGAAGCGCCGCGGGGTGGCAGGCCTCGTGCTGGTTTACAAGGCCGCCGGTGCCAGGGCGGCCGCGGGCGCGACGCTCGAGGAGGTGGCCGCCACGGCGCGCAAGGCCAACGACGCCTGCCGCACGATCGGCGTCGCGCTCACGCCTTGCGTGGTGCCGGAGTCCGGCAAGCCCTCGTTCGAGATCGCTGACGACGAAGTGGAGTTCGGCATGGGCATCCACGGCGAGCCGGGCATCTGGCGCGGCCCGCTCAAGACCGCCGACGCCCTGGCCGACGAGATGCTCGAGCGGGTGCTGCCCGAACTGGCGGTCTCGCGCGGCGACCGCCTGGCAGTGCTGGTCAACAGCCTGGGCGCCACGCCGTCCGAAGAGCTCTACATCCTCTATCGCCGCATTGCGACCGTGCTCGCCGGGCGCGGCGTCGACATCGCCTTCTCGCTCGTGGGCCGCTACGCCACCTCGATGGAAATGGCCGGCGCCTCCCTCAGCGTGATGAAGCTGGACGCCGACCTCGAGGCACTGCTGACAGCGCCCGCAACCTGCCCGTTCTGGAGCGTGCGGTGATGCTCGATGCCAACGTCCTGGCCCGCGCGGTGCCGCGCTGGTGCGCCGCCATGCATGCCGCCGCGCCTGAACTGAACGCCCTCGACGGCCGCCTGGGCGACGCCGATCTCGGCGCCACGCTCGACAAGTGCGCCACGCTGATGGAGCAGGCGCTGCCCGTTTCACCCGCTTCACCCGACTCGCTGGAAGGCATCTTCAAGCGCTGCGCGCAGGCCTCGGCGAAAGCCTCCGGCTCGAGCTTCGGCACGCTGCTGACCGTCGCGCTCATGACGGCCGGTAAGCACTGTGCCGGCAGGGAGTTGCTCTCGGCGCAGGACGTCGCGGCGCTGCTGTCCGAAGTGATCACTACGCTGTCCGCGCGCGGCGGCGCCGCCCTCGGCGACAAGACCGTGCTCGACGGCCTGGATGCGATCCAGCGCGCCCTGTCCGGTGCCGCGGCCGATGCTCCCGCCCTCGCGCTCGCCGGCGCGGCGTTGCGCGGATCGCTCGACGCCTTCCGCGACAAGCCCAACCGCATGGGCCGTGCCCGCATGTTCGCGGACAAGACCATCGGCCTGGACGACCCCGGCATGGTCGCGCTGCTGCGCATGGTCGAAGCGCTCTGACAGCACCCGCGCGCGCCCCTCGCCAAAGAAAAACGAACACGGAGACAGATCGACATGCTCGGACAAGTGATCGTCAGCGGCCTCGCCATGGGCTGCATCTACGCGCTGATCGCGCTCGGCTACGCCTACGTCTGGAACACGATGGCGATCGTGAACTTCGCGGCCGGCGAGTTCCTGACCTTTTCCGCGTTCGTCTTCGTCGCCACCTTCACGACGAGCATGCACCTGCCCTTCTGGCTCGCCGCGCTGCTGACCGCCGCGGTGATGGCGTTGCTGGGGGCGCTGTTCTCGCGGCTCGTGTTCGCCCGGCTCCAGCGGCAACGGGCACTGGTGGCCATCATCGCGACCGTGGGCTTCGGCATCTTCCTCAAGGAGATGGCCCGCATCATCTACGGGCCCGAACCGCTGCTGTACGCCAGCCCCTTCGGCGACGGCGTGATCGACGTAGGCGGCCTGCGCATTCCGGTGCAGCAGCTCGTGATCATGGTCATCGTGGTGCTGGTGATGGTGCTGCAATACCTGGCCCTGCGCTACACCACCATCGGCAAGGTCATGCGCGCCACCGCGCTGGATCGCGAGACCGCCCAGCTCATGGGCATTCCGGTCAACCGCGTGCTCGCCGGCACGTTCGCGTTCTCCTCGGTGCTGGCCGCGCTCGCGGGCATCCTGCTCGCGCCGCTGTTCTACGTGACGACTGAGATGGGCACGCTCGTGGGGCTGAAGGGATTCGTGGCGATGATCATCGGCGGCTTCGGCAGCGTGCCGGGGGCCATCCTCGGCGGCGTCCTGCTCGGGGTGATCGAGAACGTCGGCGCCTTCACCATCTCCTCCACCTACAAGGACGCGATCGCGTTCGGCGTGCTGCTGATCTTCCTGCTGCTGCGCCCGCAGGGGATCCTTCCGGAACGCAACGCCGACCGCGCCTGAGGAGTCCATCATGCACAACACCTGGATGCGCCCCCTGGCGTGGGTCGCCGTGCTCGCCGCGCTGGCGCTGCCGATCGCACTCGATCTCAACATCTACTACCTGCACGTGCTCAACCTGGCGTGGATCTTCGCGATCGCCGCGCTGGGCCTGCAGGTGGCAACCGGCATCACCGGGCAGATCGTGCTCGGCCAGGCCGCGCTCGTGGGCTTCGGCGCGTATGCGACGGCGCTGCTCATGATGCGCCTGCCGCTGCCCTGGTTTGTGGCGCTTCCGGCCACCATGCTGCTGAGCGCCGCCGTGGGCGTGCTGCTGGGCGCGGTGAGCACGCGCATCAAGGGCCACTACCTCGCCATCGTGACGCTCGCGCTCAACGAGATCTTCCGCATGGTCGCGCTCAACGAGGAAGCCCTCACCGGCGGGCCGATGGGCATGCGCGACATCCCGACGCTGAACATCCCTGCGCTGGGCGATCACATCGACAAGCAGCTCTACTTTCCGCTACTCGTGCTGAGCCTGGCGGCCTACGCCGCGATGGTCTGGCTCCAGCGCTCGCGCCTCGGCCGCGACATGCGTGCGGTGCGCGACGACGAGATCGCCGCCGAGGCCATGGGCGTCGATTCGCGCCGCGTGAAGACCATCGCCTTCGCGGTGTGCAGCGTCTGGGCCTCGCTCGCAGGCGGCCTCTACGTCCTGCTGGTCGGGTTCGCAGCACCGAACAACTTCACGGTCTTCGAGAGCATCAAGGTGATGCTGATGGTGGTGCTCGGCGGCCTGGGTTCGATCGCCGGCACCTTCCTTGGCGCGGTGGTGATCACCGTGCTGCCCGAGGCACTGCGCGGCCTGCAGACCTACTACCTGGCCGCGTTCGGCATCGGCGTGGTGGCGATCCTGCTGCTTGCGCCGCGCGGCCTCGGCGTGGTCGGCGACTGGCTGCTCGGCGCGTTCCTGACGGGCCGGCGCGAGCCGGTGGGCGAAGCGCCCGCCGCGCCGCTGAACCTGGGTGCGGCCGCATCCGCCGCGAGCGCGGCCTTGGCCGGCCGCACGCCGGTGCCCGTGAGCGGCGAGCCCCTGCTCCAGGTGCGCCGCGTGTCGCGCAGCTTCGGCGGCGTCAAGGCCCTCGACGACGTCGCCTTCGACGTGCGCCGCGGCGAGATCCTCGGACTGATCGGCCCGAATGGATCGGGCAAGTCGACCATGATCAACGCCTGCTCGGGCACCGTGGGCGTGGAAGGCGGCATCGAACTGGCAGGCGAGCGCATCGACAACCACGCGCCATGGGCGATCCACGCGAAGGGCGTGGCCCGAATCTTCCAGAACGTGCGGCTCTGGGAATCCATGACGGTGCTGGAGAACGTCATGGTCGCGTGGCAACCACCGAGGGGCGTGCCCGGTTCGCGCGAAACGCTTTGCCGCACGGCGGCGCTTGAAGCCCTGGACAGCATGGGCGTCGCGCACCTCGCCTACCGGCGCGGCGGCGACCTGTCCTTCGGACAGAGCCGGCTGGTGGAGATGGCGCGCGCGATCGTCAACAAGCCCCGCCTGCTGCTGCTCGACGAGCCGGCGGCGGGGCTGCGCGGCGGTCTGATCATGGAACTCGCGCAGATCCTGCAGCACCTGCGCGCGCAGGGCATGTCGATTCTCGTGGTGGAGCACCGCATCAAGTTGGTCATGAACATGTGCGACCGCGTCGTGGTGCTCAACCTGGGCCACAAGATCGCGGACGGCGCGCCGGCCGAGGTCATGAACACGCCGGCAGTGATCGAGGCCTACCTGGGCGAACGCGTGCCCCAAGAGACCGCACGCCCGCTCGCCGTCCAGCCGGTGGCGGGCTGAGCCGCCGGCCGTGCGCCCTCCCAGTTTTCGTTCCCTCTCAGATCAATGCGCACCGCGCCATCCACTGGAGACAAAAGCATGAAGAAAACCACCCTTCCCTCGTCACGCCGCGCATGGATCGCCGCAGCGTCGCTCGCGCTGTCGCTGCCCGCGATGGCCGATGCGCTCATCGGCGTCTCGCTGCCGCAGACGGGCCCCAAGGCGCTCGTCGGGCGCAACTTCAAGCAGGGCGTGGAGCTGGCGGTCACGGAGATCAACGCCGCGGGCGGCGTTCTGGGCAAGCCGCTCGAAGTCGTGTTCGAGGACGACCAGGGCGACAACCCGAACGGCGCGATCAACGCGGTGAACAAGCTGATGCAGGTGAGCAAGGTGCCGGTGATGATCGGCCCGCACTACTCGGTCACGCAGATGGCCACGCAGAAGACCTACTGCAACGGCAAGGTGGTGTCGCTCACCGGCGGCACGTCGGTGGCCATCACGCACAGCGGCTGCAACTACGTGATCCGCACCCGCTCCGACGACGACGTGCAGGCCAAGGCGCTGATCGCCTATGCCCAGAGGGAACTCAAGGCCGGGGAGAAGACGGCCATCTTCTATGCCAACGACGACTTCGGAAAGTCGGGGCAGGCGCGCGTGGTCGCCCAGATGGCTTCGCTGGGGCTCAAGCCCGTCGCCGTGGAAAGCCACAACCCCAGCGACAAGGATTACTCGGCACAGCTCGCCAAGCTGCAAAAGGCCGGTGCGGAGCTGGTCATCCTGTGGGCGCACGACACGGATGCGGCGCTGATCCTGCGCCAGGCCAAGCAGTTCGGCCTGCCCTTCAAGTTCGCGGGCGCCGTGCTGTCCGAGGAAGCGTTCCTCAAGCTGGCCGGCAGCGCCGCGGAAGGCTCGATGAGCGCCTCCTACTTCGTGCCGACGGATCCCAACCCCGCCGTGCAGGCCTTCGTGAAGAAGTACGAGGCGAAGTACAGGATGGCGCCTGACGTCTGGTCCGCCACCTACTACGACGCGACCATTCTTGCCGCGAAGGCCATCAACGAGGCGCGGTCTTCCGACGTCGAGAAGATCCGCGAGGCGTTCTCCAGGGTGGGCTACAGCGGCCTGCTCGCAGACTACAAGTGCGACAAGGCCGGCGACTGCAACCGGCAGGTCAACATCGTGGAGATCAAGGGCGGTCAGCCGGTCGTTCGCTCGGCGGTCAAGTTCTGAGCCCCACGCAGCGAGGAACCCCATGATGCAAGCAGACCTGCCGCGTGCCATGGTCACCGAACGGCCCGAACTCGAGCTCTCGCATGTCGACGTGTTCTACGGCAAGGTGCAGATCCTGTTCGACCTGTCGATCCGCGCCTATGCGGGCCAGATCGTCGCGGTCATCGGCGCGAACGGCGCGGGCAAGTCGACCACGCTGAACCTGATCGTCGGCCGGCTCAAGGCCGGCGCGGGGCGCGTGGAATTCGCAGGCCAGGACATCGGCGGGCTTTCGGTGGAGCAGATCGTGGCTTCGGGCATCGCCTGCGTGCCCCAGCGCCGACGCATCTTCTCGACCCTGAGCGTCAAGGAGAACCTGGAGGTCGGCGCCTACGTGCGCCGGCGCGACAAGGGCGCGATCAGCGCCACGCTGGACGAGATCTACGAGCTGTTCCCGGTGCTCAAGCGCAAGGCTGGCGAGATGGGCGGCGTGCTGTCCGGCGGAGAACAGCAGATGCTGGCGATCGCACGCGGACTGATGGCCGGTCCCCGCATCCTGCTGCTGGACGAACCGTCGATGGGCCTGTCGCCCAAGCTCACGACCGAGATGTTCCTCGACATCCGCCGCATCGCGCGCGCCGGCCGCACTGTCGTGATCGTCGAGCAGAACGCATTCGCGGCACTGAGCGTGGCCGACCAGGGCTACGTGCTCGAAGGCGGGCGGATCGCCCTCGAAGGCTCCGCCGCGCAGCTGCTGCACGACGACCATGTGCGGGACGCCTACCTCGGGGCCTGACACGACCACCCATCAGAGACCATGGCCTTTCACCAGACACTCGCCCAGACTGCCGCCGCAGTCGAATCCCTCATGCCCGAGTTCCGCGCGATCTTCGGAGATCGTGCCGTCACGTCCGCGGCGGTGCGCGCGCACCACAGCCATGGAGAGGGCCTGCCGGACCCCGGCCAGCCCGACGTGGTCCTGTTCCCGCTGAGCAACGAGGAAGTGGCGGCCGCCCTGAAGCTGTGCCATCGCGAGGCGGTGCCGGTCATCGCCTTCGGCAGCGGCACTTCGATGGAGGGCCACGTCGCGGCGATCCACGGCGGCGTCTGCATCGACGTATCGCGCATGGACCGCGTGCTCGAGGTCTCCACCGAATCGATGGACTGCCGCGTGCAGGCGGGCGTGACGCGCGAGCAGCTCAACGAGCACCTGCGCGCCAGCGGACTTTTCTTCGCGGTGGACCCCGGCGCCAACGCGTCGCTGGGCGGCATGGCCTCGACGCGGGCCTCCGGCACCGCCGCGGTGCGCTACGGCACCATGCGTGAAACCGTCATGGGCCTGACGGTGGTCACGCCCGACGGACGCATCGTGCGTACCGGCACGCGCGCGCGCAAGTCGGCCTCGGGGCTCGACCTGACACGGCTGTACGTCGGAAGCGAAGGCTTGCTGGGGATCATCACCGAAGTGCAGCTGCGCCTTTTCGGCCTGCCGGAGCACGTGGTGGCGGCCGTGTGCCAGTTCGACAGCCTGCGCGCCGCCATGGACACTGTGATCGCCACGCTGCAGCTGGGCGTGCCGGTCGCGCGCATCGAGCTTCTCAACGACGTGCAGATGGACGCCTGCATCCGCTATTCGAAGCTCGACGAATTCGAGGCTCGCCCCACCCTGTTCATCGAGTTTCACGGCAGCGAGAGCGCTGTGGCGGAACAGGTCGCGACGGTGGAAGCGCTCGCGCTCGACAACGGCGGCAGCGGATTTCGCTACGCCCACCAGCCCGAAGACCGCTCCAGGCTGTGGAAGGCGCGGCACTCCTGCTACCACGCCAACCTCGCGATGCACCCCGGCTGGAGCTCCATGGGTACGGATGCATGCGTGCCTATCTCCGCGCTGGTGGAATGCATCACCGAGACCGAGGCCGCGATCCGGGAGAGCGGCCTGTACGCACCCATCGTCGGCCACGTGGGCGATGGCAACTTCCATCTGGGCATCATCTACGACGACACCGATCCTACGGCACGACGCAAGGCGGAGGCCCTGGCCGAGGACGTGGCACTGCGTGCGATCCGCCTCGGCGGCACCTGCACCGGCGAGCACGGCGTCGGCCTGCACCGCATCGGGCAGATCGAAATCGAACACGGCGAGGCCATCGAACTCATGCGCGACATCAAGCGCGCATTGGACCCCCGAGGCATCATGAACCCAGGGAAGATGCTGCAGATGTAGTCCTGTGATAGGCCTCAAAGCCCGCTCCACACCGTCGCTCTTCACGGCAGCCAGTGTTTCGATCACGTGCGTCAGACCAGTTCGCTCACGCACACGTCGCCCGCATATGCATTCTTTCTCGCTAGGCCAATGGGAGGCCGGACGCTCACCGGGTGTTTCTGGGAACAAATGTGGCTGGCCGACTTTCAGACGCCCCCAAACTAACAGCCTGCGCCTCCCTGGAATGCCAAGAAACTGATTCGGGATATAGAGAAGACGAGCTTGATGCATGGATCGCATCTCGACCTCAGCGAGCCGGCTAGTACCGATACATCCGTAATGCGTGCGAGGATTTGCACAGCATGTGCGCGATGCTCGCCCCCGAACCTCCGAGCCCTACCTGTTCGCCAATCGCATGAAGGTCCTGGTGCACGACGGCATCGGAATCTGGCTGTCGGCACGACGCCTGCACCAGGACAAGTTCGTCTGGCCCAAGGACAGCGGCATCACCCTCAGCCCGCCCCTCCCCAGTTCGATGCGCTGGTGCTCGGACCGCCGTGGCAGCAGATCGGCGAAGCTGGGGTGATCTGCGTGCTGCAGTGCAATTGCCGAATGTGCTGATGCGTGGGCGTGCACGGTGGCTCACTTCTACTTCGCCGCGGGCACCCCGGGTTTCCCCCGGGGCCGGCCCGCGTTGTGGCAGGCAATCAAAGCTGCTAGCATGACTTAACTTACCGGCCGGCATGTAAAAACAATGCCAAGCCCATCGCTCGACGTGACAGAAGAAAGACACGAGACAACGAGATGAACGCCTTGATGCAGAGCAATGCGCTCCTGATTTCCAAGCTGCTGGAGCATGCGGCGCGACACCATCCAGACGTGGAAATCGTCTCGCACGTCAACCTGCAACAGTGCGAGCGAACAAACTGGCGACAGGTGGCGCAGCGTGCGGCCAGGCTGGCCTCGGCCCTGCAGGCACATGGCATCCAGCCCGGCGCGCGTGTCGCGACGCTGGCCTGGAATACGCATCGGCATCTGGAGCTCTACTACGCCGTCTCGGGGATCGGGGCGGTGCTGCACACGGTCAACCCGCGGCTCTTTCCCGAACAGATCAGCTACATCGTCAACCACGCGGCCGACGAACTGCTCTTCTTCGATCTCGGCTTCGCGCCATTGCTCGCACAGGTCGCGCCCCAACTGGGGTCCGTCAAGGCGTTCGTTGCCCTGTGCTCCCGCGAGGAGCTGCCGGCGCTGGACCTGCCCAGCCCGCTGCTTTGCTACGAAGACCTCGTGAATGACGCCGAGCCGCTGGCCCGCTGGCCCGCCCTCGACGAACACACGGCCTCCTCGCTTTGCTATACCTCCGGCACCACCGGCAACCCCAAGGGCGTGCTCTACAGCCACCGCTCGACCGTGCTGCACTCGTGGGCGGCGTGCGCGGCCGACGGTCTGCAACTGGGCACGCGCGACAGCGTGCTGCTCGCGGTGCCGATGTTCCATGTGAACGCCTGGGGCATTCCGTACGCAGCCGCGATGTGCGGTGCCAAGCTGGTGCTGCCAGGGCCGGACCTTGGCGGCGAGCGCCTCTTCGAGCTGATGCGCGACGAGCGCTGCACCTTCTCGCTCGGTGTGCCGACCGTGTGGCTCGGCTTCTTCCAGCACGCCGAGAAGCTCGACGCGACCGCGCGCGCCGCCCTGTGCCTCGAACGCGTTGTAGTTGGCGGCTCCGCCGCGCCGCGCGCCATCATCGAGAAATTCGAGCATCTGTTCGGCGCCTATGTGATCCAGGCCTGGGGCATGACCGAGACCAGCCCGCTTTCGACGATCTGCAATCTGCTGCCGCGCCACGAGGGCATTGCCCTGGAAAAACGCTTCGACGTGCAGGCGCGCCAAGGGCGGGCCATCTTCGGCGTCGAGATCGCGGTCTTCGACAGCGAAGGACACCGGCTGCCCGACGATGCGCACACACCGGGAGAACTGAAGGTCCGCGGCCCCTGGGTTGTCTCTGCCTACTACGGCCAGGAGCCCGGTGCGGTGCTCGATGCCGATGGCTGGTTCGCCACCGGCGACGTCGCGCTGATCGACCGGGACGGCTACGTGCAGATCACCGACCGCTCGAAGGACGTCATCAAGTCCGGCGGCGAATGGATCTCGTCCATCGACCTGGAGAACCTCGCTGTCGGCCACCCCAAGGTCAAGGAAGCCGCCGTCATCGGCGCGTACCACAGCAAGTGGCAGGAACGCCCGCTGCTGATCGTGGTGCCTGATGACGGCGCGCAGGTCACGGCCGAGGAAATCCTCGGCTTCATGCAGGACCGCGTGGCCCGCTGGTGGATGCCCGATGACGTGGTCTTCGTCGATGAGCTGCCCCACACCGCCACCGGCAAGCTGCAGAAGACCCGGCTGCGTGAACAGTTTCGCGACCACCGGCTGCCCACCGACGTGCCCGGCGCCTGAGGCGTTCGCCCTCCCCCCCGCGAGCCCGGACGCCCGCGCAGCAACCAGGTTTCAAGCGACAGCACCTACACACACAACGGAGACAAGCATGCAACATCGATTCCGCCTCGCGGCCTGCATGGTCGCCCTGCTCGCCTGCGCGGGCGCTTCGGCACAAGGCAGCGCCGTCAGCGACGACGTGGTGCGCATCGGCGTCATGGCCGACCAGACAGGCCCCTACTCGGGCAATGGCGGCCCCGGCTCCTCGCTGGCCGTGAAGATGGCCGTCGAGGACTTCGGCGGCAAGGTGCTCGGCAAGCCGATCGAGGTGCTGGTGGCCGACGACCAGAACAAGCCCGACGTGGGCTTGAACATCGCGCGCAAATGGCTGGACACCGAGAAGGTGGACACCATCGTCGGCGGCTCGGCCTCCTCCATCGCGCTGGGCGTGTCCTCGCTGCTCAAGGAGCGCAAGAAGCCGTACCTGATTGCCGGCACGGTGAGCGCGGAGCTCACCAACAAGTCGTGCTCGCCGATGAACTTCCAGTTCCTCACAGACACCTATGCGCTGCCCAAGGCGGGCGTGCAGAGCCTGATGAAGCAGGGCGTGAAGAGCTTCTACTTCATCACCGTGGACTACGCCTTCGGCCAGGCCTTCCAGGACGACGCCACCCGGTTCATCCAGGCCGCGGGCGGCAAGGTGGTGGGCTCGGTCAAGCACCCGCTGGGCGCCACCGATTTCTCGTCCTACCTGCTGCAGGCGCAGGCCAGCGGCGCGCAGGCCATCGTCATCCTCAACGCGGGCCTGGACCTGTCGAACGCGCTGAAGCAGGCGGCCGAATACAAGCTCACGCGCAACGGCCAGGTGGTGTCGGTGTTCGGCATGACCATCAACAGCGTCGCTGCGATGGGCCTGGACGTGGCCCAGGGCCTGCAGCTCACGGTGCCCTTCTACTGGGACCGCGACGATGCCTCGCGCGAATGGTCCAAGCGCTTCATGGCCCGCAACAAGGGCGTGGTGCCGACCTACATCCATGCCGGTGCCTACAGTGCGACCCTGCATTACCTGAATGCCGTCAAGGCCGCAGGCACCGACGACGGCGCCACGGTCGCGGCGAAGATGAAGGCCATGCCGATCAACGATTTCTTCTCGAAGGACGTCAAGATCCGGGAGGACGGCCAGGCACTTCGCCCCGTCTATGCCGTGCAGGTGAAGAAACCGGCCGAATCCAAGGGCGCGAACGACTACTACTCCGTGCGCGCCGAGATCCCGCAGGAGCAGACCTGGCGCCCGCTGGCCGAGAGCAGCTGCGACTTCATCAAGGCCAAGTGAGCCTCCCTTGCCCGCCACCGCACACATGAAGACCAGAAAGCACCAAGCACCATGGGATTGCGCATCGACATCCTCGTGCCCGGGCGCGACCTGCTCGGCGAATGCCCGCTGTGGGACGTGCGCAGCCAGTCGCTGTACTGGATCGACGGTCGCGCGCAGCACGTGCGGCGCCACACCCCCGCCACCGGCGCGAGCGCGCAATGGCAGGCGCCGCAGCACATCGGCTCCATCGCGCTGTGCGAAAGCGGCCGCCTGCTGCTGGCGCTGGAAGACGACTTCTGGTTGCTCGACCCCGGCAGCGGCTCGCTCGTGCCCGCAGGAGCGGGCATCACGCATGCCGCCGGGCGCATGCGCCTGAACGATGGCCGCACCGACCGCGCAGGCCGCTTCGTCGTGGGCTCGATGACCCTGGGCCGCGCCGAACCCGCGGGCGCGCTGTACCAGTTGGCCCCGGACCTTGCAGTGACCACGCTGGACACCGGCATCATGCTGGCCAACGCCACCTGCTTCAGCCCCGACGGGCGCTGGCTCTACTTCGCGGACAGCCACACGCACCAGATCCGCCGCTACCCCTACGACCGGACCACCGGCACCGCGGGGCCGAGCGAAGTGCTGGTGGACACACGCGCGCTCGACTCGGCGCCCGACGGCGCCACCGTCGATGCCGAAGGCCACCTCTGGGTGGCGCTCGTGCAGACAGGCCAGCTCGCACGATTCACGCCTGAGGGACGGCTCGATCGCACCATCCAGCTGCCGGTGACCTACGTCACCTGCCCCTGCTTCGGCGGCCCCGATCTCGACGTGATCTACGTCACCTCGATCAGCAACAGCGGCAACCTGCTGCGCAGCGACCATCCGGACGCCGGCGCGGTGTTCGCCATCCACGGCGCCGGCGTGCGCGGGCTCGAAGAGGCCCGCTTCGCCGACGTCCCCCCATCCAACTGAATGAAGGCAGACGACATGACCCAACGTTTCGAAGGCAAGGTGGCGCTCGTCACCGGAGGCGCCCGTGGCATCGGCCGCGCCATCTCGGAGGCCCTGGCGGCCGAAGGCGCCATCGTCGGCGTGCTCGACCGACAGGAAGACCTGGCCCGCGAAGCCGCCGAGGCCATCCAGGCGCAAGGCGGCCGTGCCGTGGCTTTCGGCGGCGACGTGGCACGCCGCGACACCTTCGCTCAGTCCATCCCGGCGCTGAAGCAGCAGTTCGGCAGCTTCGACATCCTGGTCAACAACGCGATCTGGGTGCGCTACGGACCCATCGAAGCCATCACGCCCGAGATGCTCGAGCGCATGGTCGGCACTGGCTTCAACTCGGTCGCCTGGGGCATCCAGGTGGCGGCCGAAGCCATGGGCGAAGGCGGCAGCATCGTCAACATCGCCTCGTCGGCGGCCTACCTGGGCCTGCCCGAAGGCATGCTGTACTGCGGCGTGAAGGCCGGCGTACTGGGGCTCACGCGTTCGGCGGCAACCGACCTGGGGCCGCGCGGCATCCGCGTGAACGCGATCTGTCCGGGCTCCATCGCAACCGAGGGCGTGAAGATCAACCTGACGCCCGAGCACGTCAAGGTCCGTCTCGCCAAGACGCCGATGAAGCGCCTCGGGGCCGTGGACGACGTCGCCAGGGCGGCCTGCTTCCTCGCCTCGTCCGACAGCAGCTTCATCACCGGCGAGTCGCTGCTGGTAGACGGCGGCGTGACGCACGCCTTCCTCTGAACGCAGGCACCGTCCCCGTCATGGACACCATCCTCGAGGCGCGGCAACTCAGCCGGCAGTTCAGCGGCTTCTTCGCCGTGAAGAACGTCGACCTGCGCGTGCGTCGGCATTCCGTGCATGCGCTGATCGGCCCCAACGGCGCGGGCAAGACCACCTGCTTCAACCTGCTGACCACCTTCCTGCGGCCCTCCGCCGGGCAGGTGGTCTTCAATGGCCGCGACATCTCGCGCAGCAACCCCGCCTCGGTCGCCATGGCCGGCCTGGTGCGCTCCTTCCAGATCTCCGCCGTGTTCGGCCAGATGACGGTGCTGGAGAACGTGCGCGTCGCCTTGCAGAAGAAGGCGGGCGGCAGCTTCGCGTTCTGGCGCAACGCGCGGGTGTTGCGCAGCCTAGACGCGCGCGCCATGGAACTGCTCGAACGCGTGGGGCTCGCGCCTTGGCGCGACACGCAGGCCGGCGAGTTGCCCTACGGCCGCAAGCGCGCGCTGGAGCTGGCGACCACGATCGCGATGGACCCCGAGATGATCCTGCTGGACGAACCGATGGCCGGTCTGGGCCACGAGGACATCGCCCCGGTGGTCGAACTGATCCGCGACGCGGCCAAGGGCCGCACCGTGCTGATGGTCGAGCACAACATGAAGGTCATCGAAGCCCTGTGCGATCGCGTGACCGTGCTGCAGGCCGGCGAGGTCCTGGCCGAAGGCAGCTACGACGAGGTGTCGCGCGACCCACGCGTCATCGAGGCCTACGTGGGGGGCGCGCATGCCTGAGGTCACCGAAACCACGCCCATGCTGCGAGTGGAAGGCCTGCGCGGCTGGTATGGAGAGACGCTGGCGCTGCAGGGCATTGACCTCGAGGTGCACGAGGGCGAGGTGGTCTGCCTGCTCGGACGCAACGGCGCGGGCAAGACCACCACGCTGCGCGCGATCATGGGCCTGCTGGGGCGCCGCGAAGGACGCATCCACGTCGGCACGACATCCTCCATCGGCCTGCAGCCCGAAGCGATTGCACGGCTCGGACTGGCCTACTGCCCGGAGGAGCGCGGCATCTTCGCGAGCCTCACGACGCAGGAAAACCTGATGCTGCCGCCAGTGCTGCGCCCGGGCGGGCTGGGCATCGACGAGATCTACGCGCTCTTTCCCAACCTGCAGCAGCGCCGACACAGCCCCGGCACGCGGCTGTCGGGTGGCGAGCAGCAGATGCTGGCCATCGCGCGCATCCTGCGCACCGGGGCCCGGCTGCTGCTGTTGGACGAACCCACGGAAGGCCTCGCGCCGGTCATCGTCGAGCGAATCGGGCAGACCATCGGCATGCTGCGCGAGCGCGGCTTCACCGTGCTGATGGTGGAGCAGAACTTCCGCTTTGCCTCCACGCTGGCCGACCGCTTCTACGTGATCGAGGAAGGCCAGGTCGTGGCGCATTTCCATCGCGACGAACTCGGCGCGCAGCGCGGCCACGTCGAGTCCCTGCTGGGACTCTGAGCACGGCCGCCATCCCTCAGACGAACACGGACACACATCACGATGGACGGGCTATTCGGAATCCCCCCGGCGGCACTGATCGGGCAACTGATGGTGGGCCTCATCAACGGCGCCTTCTACGCGCTCATGAGCCTCGGGCTGTCGATCATCTTCGGGCTGCTGCGGGTGGTGAACTTCGCGCATGGCGCGCAGTACATGCTCGGCGCCTTCGTCACCTGGGGCCTGCTGGAATACCTCGGCATCGGCTACTGGGGCGCGATCGTCATCGCGCCGCTGGTGGTGGCCGCCTTCGGCCTGCTGTTCGAGCGCTGGATGCTCAGGCGGCTGTACGCGCTCGACCATGTCTACGCGCTGCTCCTGACCTTCGGCGTCGCCCTGCTCATGGAGGGCGCGTTCCGCCTGCAGTTCGGCGTGAGCGGCCAGCCCTACCCCAACCCGCTGTCGGGCGGCTTGGACGTGGGCGTCACCTTCCTGCCGCTGTACCGCGTGTGGGTCATCGTGGCCGCGCTGGCGGTGTGCCTGGGCACCTGGTACTTCGTCGAGAAGACGCAGCTCGGCGCCTACCTGCGCGCCGCCAACGAGAACGCGCCGCTGGTGCGCACCTTCGGCATCAACGTGCCGCGCATGCTGATGCTGACCTACGGCCTGGGCGTGGGCCTGGCCGGGCTCAGCGGCGTGATGGCCGCGCCCATCTACCAGGTGAGCCCGCTGATGGGGTCGAACCTCATCATCGTGGTGTTCGCAGTGGTGGTGATCGGCGGCATGGGCTCGATCCTCGGTTCGATCGTCACCGGCTTCGGCCTCGGCGCCATCGAGGGCCTGACGAAGATCTTCTATCCGGACGGTGCCGGCGTCGTCATCTTCGTGGTGATGATCCTGGTCCTCGCCGTCCGTCCCCACGGCCTGTTCGGCCGCGCCCACTGAGGAACCCGACATGGACGCACTTTCGCGCCGCACGAACATCGCACTGCTGGCCGCCGCCGTGGCGCTGCTCGCGCTCGCTCCCCTGGCGGTCTATCCGATGTTCCTCATGAAGCTGATGTGCTTCGCGCTGCTGGCCGCCTCGGTGAACCTGCTGGTCGGCTACGTGGGGCTGCTGTCCTTCGGGCACGCGATGTTCTACGGCGCGGCGGGCTACATCACGGCACATGCGGTCAAGGTCTGGGGCTGGGACGGCGCGGCCGGCATCCTCGCGGGCATCGCGACAGCCTCGCTGCTGGGCCTTTTCACCGGCCTGCTGGCGATCCGCCGCCAGGGCATCTACTTTTCCATGATCACGCTGGCCTTCGCGCAGCTGGTGTACTTCATCGCGCTTCGCATGCCCTTCACGGGCGGGGAAGACGGCATCCAGGAGATTCCTCGGCCCATGGTGCTGGGGCTGTTCTCGCTGCACGAAACCATGACGCTGTACTACTTCGTCGCCGCGCTGATCGTCTTCGGCTTCTGGCTGATCCACCGCGTGGTGCATTCGCCGTTCGGTCAGGTGCTTCGCGCGATCCGTGACAACGAACCGCGCGCCCAGTCACTGGGCTACCGCGTCAACCGCTACAAGCTGCTGGCCTTCGTGCTGTCGGCCGCGCTGGCGGGCATGGCCGGCTCGCTCAAGGTGCTGGTGTTCCAGCTGGCATCGCTCACCGACGTGCACTGGGCCACTTCCGGCGAGGCGCTGCTGATCTGCATCGTCGGCGGCATGCATACGTTGCTGGGCCCGGTCGTCGGCGCCATCGTCATCGTGTCGATGGAGAACTACCTCGCATCGTTCGCCGAATGGGTGCTGATCATCCAAGGCGTCGTCTTCGTGCTGGTCGTCATGATGTTCCGCAAGGGCATCGTCGGCCAGATCCATTCGCATCTCGCCACCCGCCGCCAGCGTCGCGCGGCCACGGCACCCTGACCGAGGCACCGCCAATGGCACATGACCTTCCCCCGACTTGGCCCGCCACGCCCGGGCTGCTCTCCGGCCGCCTGGCCTTGGTCACCGGCGCCGCCAGCGGCATCGGCCGCGCCATCGCGATGGCCTTCGCCCAGGCGGGCGCGCGCGTCGTGGTCACGGACCTGCGCAGCGAGCGCTGCGCCGAGACACTCGAGGCGGTGCGGGCCGCGGGCACGGAGGGCTGGGCCTATGCGCTGGACGTGTCCGATGCCCAGGCCTGCCTCGCGCTGGCGGAAGCGGTGAAGGACACCGCTGGCGACATCGACACGCTGGTCAACAACGCGGGCGTGATCATCCGCGAAGGCATCGACAGCCCGCGCGCGCAGGAGAACCTGCACCGCACCATGGACGTGAACCTGTTCGGCGTCTTCAACACCGTGCACGCATGGCTGCCGGCATTGAGGCGCACGCGCGGCTGCATCATCAACGTGGCGTCGGGTGCCGCGTTCATCGCGCAAGGCGGCGCGCTGGGCTACTCGGCCTCCAAGGCCGCGGTGAAGATGCTCACGCAGACACTGGCGCTCGACCTCGCGCCGGACGGCATCCGCGTCAACGCGCTGGCACCGGGCGTGATCGAGACCCCCATGACCGAGGCGACGCGCGCCGACCCCGCGCGCCTGGGCCGCTTCATGCAACGCATTCCAGCCGGCCGCCTGGGCCAGCCCCACGAACTCGCGGGCCCCGCGGTGTTCCTTGCCTCCGGGCTTGCGAGCTTCGTCAACGGCACGACCCTGCCTGTGGACGGCGGCACGCTGGCGGTGTAGGTTTTCCGACCCGCGTCTCGCGGGCAGGGCTGAACGAGGCCCTGGAAGGCGATGCCGCCACCGCCCTCCATAGCAACACGCCGGGCTCAAGCCGCGAGCGCCTCCTGCGCGTGATCGAAGACGAAGTCGCGGTAGCCGCCCTGCGTCGCCGCGGCGCAGTACTCCCTGTACTTGTGGAACCCGCCCGTGAAGAGCGTGAGCCCCTGCGGCTTGTCCTTCACGTTGGCGCCGACATACCAAGTCTTGGCCTTGAGCAGCAGCGAGCGCTGCGAAAGCGCGAAGACGATGTCCATCCAGGCCTGCTCGGCCTGCGGCGTCGGCTCGATGGTCGACAGCCCGTTCCGGTCCATGTGCGTCATCGCCGCCGCGATCCAGTCGACGTCGTGCTCGCTGATGCGGATGATGTTGGCGAGCGCGGCCGGTCCGTTCGGCCCGGTGGTCATGAAGAGATTGGGAAAGCCTTCCATCATCAGGCCCAGGTGCGAGCGCGCACCGTCCTTCCACTTGTCGCTCATCGTGCGTCCGTCGCGCCCAATGATGTCGAAGGCCAGCAGTGCGCCCGTGAGGCCGTCGTAGCCGGTGGCGAAGATGAGTGCGTCCAGCTCGACCTCGCCCGAGCGTGTTCTCACGCCGCGCTCAGTGATTTCCTCGATGGGATCCGAGAGGCAATCCTTCAGGTGCACGTTCGGCCGGTTGAAGGTCTCGTAGTAGCTGCTGTCCAGGCAAGGGCGCCTCGCGAAGATGGGGTAGCCGCGCGGCTTCAGTTTTTCGGCCGTCTCGGGATCTTTCACGATCTCGTCGATCTTGCCGCGCACGAACTCGGCCACGTGCTCGTTGGCCTCCGGGTTTGTCAACAAGTCGGCGAAGGTGCCGAGCATGGCCAGGCCACCGTTCTTCCACGCATCCTCCAGCAGCTGCCGGCGCTGTTTCGGCGTCACGCTGAAGAACGCGCGCGTGGATTGCGGGCGCACGCCACCCACCGCGCTGTTGCGCGCGGACTCGCGGATGCCGGCGTAGTTGCGCTTGACCTCGGCCACGTAGTCCGGCTCGAGCGCCTCGTTGCGCATCGGCATGGTGAAGCTCGGCGTGCGCTGGAACACGAAGAGCTCGCCGGCCTCCTTGCCCACCTCCTGGACGATCTGGATGCCGGTCGATCCCGTACCGATGACCCCCACGCGCCGGCCTGTGAAGTCGACAGGCTTGTGTGGCCATTTGGCCGCGCGCAGCAACTGCCCCTGGAAGCGCTCGACACCCGGAATTTCAGGATCCTTCGGGATCGACAGCGGACCGGTCGCCATGATGCAGTAGGTGGCCTCGTACCTTTCACCCTTGTCGGTCGTCACGCTCCAAAGCTTGCGCACCTCGTCCCATACCGCGCGGGTCACGCGCGTGTTGAACTGGATCTGCCGGCGCAGGTCGAGCCGGTCGGCCACGAAGTTGATGTACCGCAGCAGCTCGGGCTGGGCCGCGAACTGCTCCGACCAGGTCCACTCCTGCTCGATCTCCGGCGAGAAGGAAAAGCTGTAGTCGATGCTCGGCAGATCGACGCGCGCGCCCGGATAGCGGTTCCAGTACCAGACGCCACCGACATCGGCGCCCGCTTCGAAGCCCTGGACCCTGAGGCCCATTTCACGAAAACGGTAGATCGCGTACATACCCCCGAAACCGGCGCCGACGACGACCACGTCAAGCCTCCTGGTGCCCGGCTGCGGGCGCGATGCGGGGGTGGATGGATGCAGGGTGCGGGCCTCGGCTGTCATGTCTGTCTCCTGTTTGTTCCGCCCTCGACGGACGGCGATGCACTCAGGAGAAATGATGCCCAGCGCTTTTCAGGCCATCAAGAAAATCACATCGGCGCTCGAAAACATCACATCCATGATTTTCTGAGGAAGGTCAAGAAGCCCCTCTCTATGCCTGCGCGCCTTCGTCCAGCTGCTGTACCAGCCTTCGCATCAGGGCCGTGTAGCGCGCACGGTTCGGCCGCATGCGCTCGATGGTGCCGCCCATGCCCAGCACCGCGATGCGCCCCTGTACCCGGCACGGCAACACCACCCCGATGGTGGCACCGCCAAGCAGCGGCATGTTCTCCATGTAGAGCGACTTGCGCTCGCGCGCATCGGCCACCTGCGGCGCGATGACATCCAGCGCCACGCGGTCCTCCTTACGCGATGCCGCGATGTTGGCGCGGCGCACGAGGTTCTCGATCTCCGCATCGGAGCGATCGGTCAGCAGGAGCCATCCCGCTGCCGAGAGAGTCAGGGGCCGCATGCTTCCCTCGTCCGTGTGAAAGCGCAGCTGATGCGTCGACTGGATCACCCGGATGTACTGCAGGTAGATGTCGTTGAGCATGCAGATCGACACGGTCTCGCCCGTGACGCTGTGAAGGTCGCGCATCACCTCGACGATGCGGCCCTGCCCGAACAGCGCCTGCGTGACCCAGTCGCCCAGCGACGCTACGCGCGGCGTGGGGAAATAGACGCGGTCGGCGCGGTTGTAGTTGAGGTAGCCCAGTGTGATGAGGTTCTTCAGCAGCACTGTGGTGCTGGACTGCGGATACCCCAAGGCCTCGCTGATCTGCTTGAGGGCCAATGGCTTGCGCACCTGCGCGAAATATTCCAACACCTGCAACACGCGTGTGGCCGATTTGACTGTGCCTGCGGGCATCGATCTCCTTCCGGAATCACACATGTGATAGTAGTGACCGCATCGGCCCTTTCTCTAGCGGGTGAACCATGAGGCGAGCATCATGGGACGAGCCCCACCAACCTACTTTCGAAGGTTCACCCATGAAGAAAGCGTCCGGCGTCTTGCACAAGCCGTCGCGCCCCTGCGCGACCGAGCCCCCCTGCATGGAGGTACGCGGATGCGCTGCCTCGTGACAGGCGCCGCACGCGGCATCGGGCGGGCCATCGCACAGCGGCTCGCGCACGACGCTGTGGCGCATGGTGGCGCGCAGCTCGCGCTGATCGACCAGCACCACGGCGAACTCGACATGCTGGCCGACGAACTGCACACGCTCGGCAGCCGGGCGCTGGTCTTGACCGGTGACCTCTGCGATCCGGCGCTGACGCCGCGCCTCGTGGCGGCTGCGCTCGAAGCGTTCGGGGGACTGGATGCCGTGGTCAGCAACGCAGGCTGCGCCATTCCCGGCGAACTCGCAACGTACGAGCTGGCGTCGTGGGACCGCGTCTTCGCAGTCAACGTGCGCGCACCCTGGCTGCTGGCGAAAGCCGCGCACGCGGCATTGAAGGACTCGCGGGGCGCGTTCCTTCTGACTGCGTCCATCTCCGGCACGCACGCCACTTCGCCGCTGGGGGCGTACAGCCCGAGCAAGGCCGCGGCGCTGATGCTGGTCAAGCAGTTGGCCAACGAGTGGGGAACGGATGGCATCCGTGTCAACGCGATCTCGCCCGGCCTCACGCTCACACCCGGCACTGCCGCCGCGTATGCCAGCCCCGCCGCGCGGCGGCAGCGCGAGCAACGCGTGCCGCTGCGACGACTCGCCGAAGCGCAGGACATGGCCGGCGCGGCAGCCTTCCTGCTCGGCCGCGATGCGGCGTACATCACGGGTGCCGAGTTGGTGATCGACGGCGGCCTGGGCAACACGCTCATGGGTTCGCTGCAGATGTCGGGCTGGCAAGCCGCCGGTGCGCGCTAGAACGCCACGCGCACGCCGACGTGGGTGGCGCGGCTGTTGCCGCTGCTGCCGAGGCCCGCCTGGGTGGTGGCACCGGTCACCGCGTATGCCGCACCGTTGCGGTTGCGCACGCGCCCGTAGTCGGCGTAGAGGCTGGTGCGCTTGGACAACGCGTAGATATAGGCGATGCCGAACTGCGTCGCGTCGCGATTCAGCGGCCCCCTGTCATCGACCCGCACCACCTGTGCGAGCACCGTGCTCGCCCCGAAGGGAACGGCAATGCCGATGGAGCCGCTGCGGTCGTTCTGCCCACTGTAGTAGCCCACCAATGGAAAACCCGCGAACATGAGGTTGTTGTCCGCTGCAGCCTGGGTCGCCGGCGTCGTGGCCATGCCAGGATTGCGGAAGGTTGCGTACGAACCGAAGAGCTTGGCCACGCCGAAGTCGTAGGCAGCCGCGGAGTGGAACCAGCGCAAGGTGCTGGCGTCCGCCAACTGCTTGTAGGTGGAATAGCCGATGGCAGCGCTCAGGCCGCGGCTCGCGTAGAACACCGACACGGCCGTGCTCGCGCCGGCCTTGAAGCGTCCCGTGCCGTTGCTGGTGACCGTGGTTTCTCCAGGCGAATACGACATCTTGGCGAGGAAGCCGCCGAAGCTCGGCGTCTGGTACCAGATGGTGTTGTTGACGCGCCCCGGCGCGGGCTGGATGCCCTGCAGGTTGCCACCACCACCGAGTCCGAAGGCGTCGCCGACCGCCTGCACCTCCGAACCGATCGCCACCACGGTGCGCCCCAGGCGGATTTCCCCAAGCGGCCCCGAAAGACCGACGACCGAGCCCCGGCCGAAAGACTTGGCACCCGCGCCCTGGTTCTGTCCCAGGGTCCCGGCATCGGAGTTGAAGCCCATCTCCAGCAGGAAATTGGCGCGCAGGCCTGCGCCGAGATCCTCGCTGCCCTTGAAGCCAAGGCGCGAACCGTTCATGTGTCCGCTGTCCATGCGCCGCACCCGCCCTCCAGCATTGCTGGCGAAGGCCAGGCTGGTGTCGACCAGACCGTACAGCGTCAGGCTCGACGGCGACGAGGCCATGCCGCCGGCCGGTTGCACGATCTGCCTCAATTCCTCCTTCTGTGCCTGTTGGGCATGGACCGGCCAAGCGCCGCAGAACCCTGCCGCGACCAACGCTGCGGCCCACGGCACGGGATGCTGAGCGCGGTCGCGCGCGCTCGACGATTTCAGGAAGCTCAAGATTTGTCTCCTCGTATGCGTATGGCATTTCTGATTGCAGGCCCGCACAGCGTCGGGCCTGGCCGCCGTTCGCGCATGGCTGCCGGCTGGCATGCACGAAGCCGCCCTGCGGCACTGCCGGGGGCGGATGGGAGGAGACAGGAAGGAAGGTCTGAAGGCTTCGCCAGGAAGATGCCTGGCGCGGCCTCTTCAGCGGGAAAGCGATGCCGTCAACGCGTACCAGGGGTCGTCGGGGAAACGGCCGCCGTTGGGCTGGCGTACGCCAAAGCGTTCGGCCTCGCTGCCGATCGGTACGGGCGATTCACGGATCCAGTCATAGACCACCGTACGCGCAGCCACCCGCCATTCGCCCGAGCCGCGCCGCTCGAAGCGGTCGACATAGCGGCCGATGAGGAAGGTCGCGCGCTCCTGGCCCAACGCATCGATATCGGTCTGGAACGCCTGGAAGTAGCTCTCCACCGCCGCTTCGGTACCGCGCAACTCGATCGAGATGTTGCCCAGCGTGTGGATGACCCGGCCACTCTCCCTGATCTTGGCCAGAGCCCAGTCGATGAAACCGTTCGCGCTCCCGCTGTAGGGACCGTGCCGATCGGTGGCATCGGGCCAGTACGTCGAGCGCAGCGCCGCCTCGTCGCAGCGGTCGATGCCGCGGCAGTAGCGATAGAGGCAGGCGCGGATCGCCTCCTGGGCGCTCAGCGCTTCAACCCGGGCCTCCAGGACGAGAAGACGCTCTTCAGTGGTCTGCATGCGCTTGCTCCTTGGCATCCGTAGCTCGCAACACGATCACGGCGTCGAGGCAGGCTGCGCCATCGACGCGCACGACGAACGGATTGATGTCGACGCTTTCCAGCTCGTTCGCATGCGCGATGCCGAAATCGGACAGGCGACACATCGCATCGATCAGCGCGGCCTCGTCATAACGCGGACCGCCGCGCCAACCGCGCAACAGTTGCGTGGAACGCACGCGATCAACGAGGGCAGCGGCGCGGGCCGGCACGAGTGGCGCGGAGGCAAAGGCCACGTCCTTGAAGAGCTCGACAGCCGTGCCGCCGCAGCCGTACATCACCATCGGCCCGAAGGTCGGGTCCCGATGGATGCCCAGGATGACCTCGACCCCACCCTGCAGCATCGGCGCGATCAGCACGCCCTCGAGCCGGGCATCGGGCCGCGCGGTGGCCGCGCGCGCCATCAGTTCCTCGTGCGCGGCCTCCACGGCCGCCGCGTCCTGCAGGCGCAGCATGACGCCGCCGACCTCGGTCTTGTGGGGGATATCGGGCGAAACGATCTTCGCGACCACCGGGAAGCCCAGGGCACGTGCGGCCGCCACCGCTTCGTCCTTGCTGCGGCACAGGCGCTCGGGCAGCACGGGCAGGCCGGCCAGTGCCAATACGCGCTTGGCGCCGTCCTCCGTCGACACGTCGCTGCGCAGCGCCGCTGCGGCCTGGCGCTGCACCGGCCGATAGAGCATTTCGCGGCGCGCGCGCAGATGGGCCAGCGCGGCTACCGCGCGCACCGCGCGCGAAGGATCCTCGAACACCGGGATGCCATGCTGTTCCAGCGCCTGGTTGACCTCGGGCCTGGACAGCATCACGAGCACCATGAGCCGATCCGGATGCCGCTGGCGTTGCGCGATCAACTCCGCCTGCGTCGAGGCGAAGCGTTCCGGCGAGAGTCCCACGTGGGCGAGGTAGGCGAACACGGCGCCGTAGGCCGTGTGATCCAGCATCACGCCCACGGTGCGCGAGACACCGCTCGGGACCGCAGTCACCTGCGCCGTCATGTCCAGCGGATTGCTCGCCACCGCGAAGGGCAGCAGCTCGAGGGCGGCACGGCGCGCAGCCGCAGGCAGGGGCGGCAGGGACATGCCCCGGGCGCCACCATCGTCCGCCATCAGCACGCCGATGCCGCCGGAGCCGGTGACAATGCCCATCTCGGCGTTGTGGGGCAGCGCGTTCGCCACCGAGAACGCATAGGCGATGTCGAGCATTTCTTCCAGCGATTCGGGCCGCCACGCGCCGCATTCGGCGAAGACCGCGTCGTAGACCGTGTCGTTGCCGGCCAGCGACCCGGTGTGGGTCGAGGCCGCAGCGGCGCCCACTTCCGTGCGGCCCACCTTCATGATGAGCACGGGCTTGCCGGCGCCCGCCGCCTTCAGCAGCGCGCGCCGCAGACGCTCGCCGTCGCGGCACGACTCGAGCGCGGCGCAGATGATGCGCGTGTCGGCATCGTCGGCGAGGTAGTCGATGCACTCCGCCACATCGACATCGCCTTCGTTGCCGGTCGCGATGATCTTGCTGAAGCCCAGCCCGCGCAGCGAGGCCATGCCGTAGGCGGCCGAACCGAAGGCCCCGCTTTGCGTGGCCAGCGCGATCGGCCCGGCCTTGGGCTTCAGGCCGTTGAGCGCCGTGGAGAAAGTCGAGAAGAAACGCGTCGGCACATTGAGCAGGCCCAGCGAGTTGGGCCCCACCATGCGCACGCCGGCCTCGCGGCACATCTGCACGAGACGGTCCTGCAGCGCGCGCCCGGCGGCATCGATCTCGGCGAAGCCAGCCGTCAGGACCTGGATCGCCTTCACGCCCTTGCGGATGCTGTCGCGCACCGCGGCTTCGACGCCGGGAACCGGCACGGCGATGACGGCCTGGTCGACCGGGTGCGGGATGTCCAGCACGCTGGGGAAGGCCGGCAGGCCCTGGATCGTGTCGCCGCTCTTGTTGACCGGATAGAGCGGCGCCTCAAAGCCGCCTTCGAGCATGAAGCGCAGCGGCCGCCCGCCGATACGCTCTGGATCGGAGGAGGCGCCGATCAGCGCCACGGACGAAGGATTGAAAAGTGAATCGAGCAAGTGCACGCCGACCTCCTCAATGCAGCACGGCATCGGCGGCGAGCCGGTCGAGCTGGCTGAAGCGGTCGCCCCACCGCAGGGTACAGGCCAGTGCATGCATGGCCAGGCGCGCGGCGGGCAACTCGCGCGACATGCCGATGCCCCCGTGCAGTTGGATCGCGGTCTCCGCGACCTGCCGGCCGGTGACGGCCAGGTACAGCTTCACGAGCGACAGTTCGCGGCGCAACTCGCGCTGCGGCAGCGCCGGGGCAACATCGTCGAGCACGCACACCTGCTGGCGCACCATGCCGCGCACGTTCTCGTAGGCCACATACATCTCGACCACCTTGTGACGCAGGGCCTGGAAGGTGGCGAGCGCAACGCCGAACTGCTCGCGCGTGCTCAGGTACTCGATGGTCTGCTCGATCATCGCGCCGATGGCGCCGACCATCTGCGCGCAGGACAGCAGTGCCCCGAGTGCGTTGGCATGGTCCACCAGCGGTGCGACCGGGTCGCCGTGCAGCAGCACGGCGGATTCGGGCAGCGCGAGCCCCGTCAGATCCACATCGGTGATGTGGCTTGCATCGATGCCCGTGTAGCTGCGCGCCGCGCCCGTCAGCGCGGCGCGCGGCAGCAGCACGAGGGCCTTCTTTCCGTCGAGTTCGACCAGCGCCAGCAGGTGCGTCACGGGCTCGGTGAGGTCGGCGCCGTGCAGGCAGCCGTCAAGCACCACGCGCGCGCCCTGCAGACGCCCCTTCGGGGCGGGTTCGCCGAGCGCGAGCACCGGGCAGACGGAAGCCTCGCCGCTGGCGATGTCGCCGAGCAGCGCCTGGGCGGCGGGGTTGCCTGCGATGCCCGACAGCAGGGCGGGCACCACGGCGCATCGCTCGACCAGCGGTGCGACGAGCGCGTGGCGGCCCGCTGCCTCGGCCATCGCCGCGATGTCGCCCAGCGTGGCGCCCGCGCCACCGCTGGACTCTGCCACCAGCACGGCCTGCCAGCCCAGGTTCAGGAATTGACGCCAGGTCGCGCCCGATGCGTCCGCATCGGCGCCAGCGGGCGCCGCAGAGGCAACGCGCAGCGTGGTGTCGTAGAGGTCGCCGGGGAACATCGGCTCTGCATGGAATGGCATGAATTCAGGCTCCGAAAAGGTCGCGCGCGATGACGTTCTTCTGAACTTCGCTGGTGCCGCCCGCGATGGTGCGCGAGCGGTAGAAAAGATAGGTGTGCACGAGCTCGCGCTGCAGGTCGACGCCCTGCTGCGTGTCGATGCCACTGGACGCTACCAGCCGCGCCGTGTGGGCCGGGCCCGCGATGTCGAGCGCAATGCCGATGATCTGCTGCGACAACTCGGAACAGAAGAGCTTGAGCGCCGAGGACTTCGACGCGGCCAGCGTGCCCTGCATTTCCTCCTGGATGGCGCTGAGCAGCATCTCGCGCGCGCCCTTCACGCCAGCCTGGGCCAGGTAGAGGCGCTCCAGCAGCACGTGGAAGCTGGGCGAAGCCGCACTGGCGCGGCGCCTGGCCATGAGCAACTCCCCGACCTGCTCGGCGAGTCGGGCCAGGCGCGGCACGGTCGCGGGCGAGAGGCGCTCGCGGTCGAGCAGGAACTTGGCGCACTTCCAGCCTTCGCCCTCGGCGCCGACCAGGTTCTCACGCGGCACGCGCACCTCGTTGAGGAACACCTCGTTGACGTGGTGCCAGTGGTCGATGGTGGGAATCGGGCGCACCTCGATGCCGGGCGTGTTCATTGGCACCAGCAGCAGCGAGATGCCCGCCTGCTTGCGGCCTTCGTTCGAAGTACGCACCAGCGTGTACATCATGTCCGCCTCTTGCGCATGCGAGGTCCAGATCTTCTGGCCGTTGAGCACGTAGTGATCGCCGTCCAAGCGCGCGGAGGTCTTGAGCGAGGCCAGGTCGGAGCCGGCGCCGGGCTCGGAATAGCCTTGGCACCACCACTCGCTACCGTCGAGGATGCGTGGCAGGAAGCGCGCCTTCTGCGCCTCGGTGCCGAAATGCAGGATCACCGGGCCGATGTGGCCCAGGCCATGGTGGTACTGCGGCGGACAGTCGGCCTGGGCCGTGATCTCCTCGAAGAGGTAGCGCTGCTGCAGGTCCCAGCCGGTGCCGCCGTGCTCCACCGGCCAATTAGGGGCGGCCCAGCCGCGTGCGAAAAGTTTTTCCTGCCAGATGCGGTACTCGTTGCGCGTGATCTTGCGATTGCTGCGCACGAACTGTTTGAGTTCTTCCGGGCACTGCTCGGTGGCGAACTGGCGCAGCTCCTCGCGGAACGCGGCGTAGGGGTCGGTCGATGTGGGGCTGGTCATGTGTCGGGGAGGTCTCAATGAAAACTGCGGCCGCCGTCGACGGCCAGGGCGATGCCCGTGACGAAGGACGACTCGCGGGAACTCAGGTAGAGCGCCGCATGCGCGATCTCCAGCGGCTGGCCGATGCGTTGCAGCGCGTAGCGCGGGGCGACCTCGTCGCGCAGCACCTCGGCGCTGTAGCCGCCGCGCACCATGGGCGTGTCGACGGCACCGGGGCAGATCGTATTGACGCGGATGGGAGCCCATTCGAGCGCCAGCGTCTTGGTCAGCGAGATGACCCCAGCCTTCGACGCGGCATAGGCCCCACGGCGCTTGAAGGGCTGCAGCCCCTGGCCCGAAGAGAAGTTCACGATCGTGGCGCCGGCACAGCGCCGCAGGTGCGGCTCGCAAGCCTGGCAAACCAGGAAGGTGCCAGTGAGGTTGATGTCGATCACCTCTCGCCATGCGCGAGGCGCCAGGTCGGCCAGCAAGTCGGTGTTGGCGACACCCGCGGCGTTGACGACACCGTCAATCCCGCCGAAGCGGGCAACGCTCTCGGCCACGCCGCGTGCCACCGACGCCTCGTCGCGGATGTCCATGGACAAGGAAATAGTGTCGCCCGGCGGCAAGGAGGCAAGCGGCTGGCAGTCGGCCAGCGCCACGCATGCTCCCTCGGACGCGAAGAGTTCGGCCACCGCGGCACCGATGCCGGAGGCCGCGCCCGTCACAAGAATGCGCCGTCCCTGCAGGCGTGGCGCGCGCAGGTCGAGCGGTCGGCCAGGATCGGCTTGGAAGATGGTCATCGCTTCGTTCTCAATCAAGCTGGATGCGACGCTCGCGGATCACCGGTGCCCAGCGCTCGTGCTCCGCGCGCAGATAGGCCGCGAACTCGGGTTGTGTCATGAGCCTGGGTTCCACGCCCGCGCGCTCGATGGCCTCGCGCACCTCAGGGGTCTCCAGTACCGCACGCAGATCGGCATAGATGCGCTGCTGCAGCTCGGCCGGCGTCTTGCTTGGCAGGAAGAAGCCGAACCAGCCGCCCGCGGCAAAGTTCGAAAGCTGCGGCACGCCCGAGCGCGCGATGGGCACCATCCCCTGCAGGCGTGCCACGGGCGCTTCACTGGCCACGCCAAGCGCCTTGAGCCGTCCGGCGCGCACATAGGACATCGAGGCGGAGGAATCGAACATGGCCTGCACCTGGCCACCGAGCAGGTCGTTCAGCGCGGGTCCGTTGCCCCGGTAGGGCGCGTGCACAATTTCGATGCCCGTGAGCGACGCCAGCAGCTCCGCAGCGATGTGAGGGCTCGAGCCGTTGCCCGAGGAAGCGAACACCACCTCCTTCGGATGGGCTTTCGCGTAGGCGATCAGCTGGGGCACCGTGTCTACGGGCAGCTTGGCTGACACGAACAGCACGCTGGGCGCATCGGCCACGATGGTGACGGGCACCAGCGCGGCGGGGTCGTACGGCAAGTTCTTCATCAGCAGCGGATTGCCGATGTAGCCGAACGCGGTGAGCAGCAGCGTGTAGCCATCGCCGGGTGCGCGGGCCGCCGCGGCGGTGCCGATCGAGGTCCCTCCCCCGTTGCGGTTGTCGACCACCACCGGCTGCCCCCAGCGGGCAGACAGCGCCGGCGCGATGAGGCGCGCCAGGTTGTCGGTCAGACCACCGGCCGCGTACGGGACGATCAGTTGCACCGGCTTGTCGGGAAACGCCAGGGCCAGCGTCGGCACTGCGGCGACGATGCCGCAGCACACCGAAAGAAGGATTGATCGAAGGACTCGCATCGCTGAATCTCCAATTCAGTTTACCTAACGGCCGGTAAGTTAATGCGCGGGTTTACCCTTCCAGAGGTGCAGCGCATGTTCGCGCCGCAGGTTCAAGGAAGGTCAGGCGCGCGGTTTCGCGCGCAGGCCGCCGAAGGCCATGTCGAGGTATTGCTCGATCACCTCGCGCGTGCTCAGGCGTCCCTTGGGCGAATGCCAGCGGCAGATGTGATTGAGCATCGACAGCAGCATGCGCCCGGCGATGGCGGGATCGACCTTGCGGACTTCCCCCTTCGCAATGGCTTCGGCGATGCAGTCGCGCAGGAGGTGCTCGTACTCGTCGCGCAGGTAGACAGCGCCAGCACGCGGATCACCCTCGCTGCCCGACCAGAAGGCGTTGGAACCCGCGATCCAGGAATCGCGGCTGCGATCCAGGAAGTCGGCCGATGCCTCCATGAACAGGCGCACCTTGTCCAGTGGACCCTTGCCGCGGGACATCGCCTCGCGCACCGAATCCACCAGCGCCTGCATCGACTCCAGCACGATGCGCTCGTACAGCGCCTCCTTGTTGGGGAAGTGGTAGTACAGCGCGGCCTTGGTGATCTTGGCTTCGTCGGCGATGTCGCGCAACGATGTGCCCTCATAGCCCTTCTTGGCGAAGAGCCGGCACGCGATCTCGGTCAATTGCTCCTGGCGCACATCGGACTTGCGCCTGGAGCCCCGTTCCGGATCTGCCGCTTCGGCGGCGTTGGACAGGGTGGCCATGGGCGAAGGTCCTCTTGAAGTTCTTGGCTGGGAGCCGGCGGCGGTGGCGCGTAGTTGGGCCCCTGCGCGCGACCCACGGCTGATCAAAAAATAATAGCACGCACCGTGTTGGCGCCAGGCCTGCAGCGACTGCCGTCAGCGCCCCGTGTAGACAGGTGCGCGCTTCTCGAGGAATGCGCGCTGCGCTTCCTTGGCATCGTCCGTCTTGGACAGCGCCACCGTGTTCCCCTGCTCGTAACGATAGGCATCGCGTGACGGCATTACCTGCGTCATGCGAGCGGCCTCCTTGGCCAGGCGCAGCGCGATCGGGCTCTTGGAGGCGATCTCGGCAGCGATCTCCATCGCGTACGGCATGAGCTGGTCGGCGGGCAGGCAGGCCTCCACCAAGCCGAGCCGGTACAGCTCCTGGCCGGTGACCTTCATGCCCGTGTAGAACATGCGCCGTGCACGCGAGCGGCCGAACACTTCTTGCAGGAAGGTCACGCCACCGGCCAGGCCGACGTTGATCTCGGGCATGGAGACGAAGCAATCCTCGGAGGCCACCCAGATGTCGGACGCCATCACCAGACCGAAGCCCGCACCCATTGCCGGGCCGTTGATGGCGGCGATGACGGGCTTGGCGCATTCCACCACCGCGTAGTACGACTCACGCACCAGACGGTTGTGGCGGCCGTAGGCGCCCGGCGTCGCTCCCAGGTTGGGGCGCTCCCGGATGTCAGCACCGGCGGAGAAGGTCTTGCCGCTGCCGGTGAGAACGACCACCGAGACGTCCTCACGATCGGAAAGCTCGTCGAACACCTGGGTCAGTTCGCTGCGCAACTCGGCGTTCTGGGCGTTGACCGGCGGGCGGTTGAGCGTGACGAGCGCGATGCGCTCGCTCACGGTGAGCTGGATGGTTTTCAGTTCCATGGTTGCCTCGTGTGTGAATAAATTACCTGTCGCACGGTAAGTAATGGTGCGTGAAAGCTGAGGCGTTGGCAATGGTTGCCGCCCACACATCTGTCCC
Source organism: Variovorax sp. 278MFTsu5.1 (assembly GCF_048305045.1). Taxonomy (NCBI): domain Bacteria; kingdom Pseudomonadati; phylum Pseudomonadota; class Betaproteobacteria; order Burkholderiales; family Comamonadaceae; genus Variovorax; species Variovorax sp. 278MFTsu5.1. The sequence continues at coordinate 209,464 of NZ_CP157623.1, read as the reverse complement.
CATGGGGACTGTGGCGGTGCAGCCTTCGCCACGATCGCGCCGTCGAGAGCACCACGTCCCGCGCTCGCTGCCGCGGGTGATCGCATTGAATCAACGCCACGACACGGAAATGGCCCACCAACGCGGCCTCACGCAGGTCCAGTGGGACACGCTGAAGAACTTCTAGGCGTCGGCAGCGCCGCCGAGCGACAGGCCCGTCGGCGCTGTGACTCTCGCCGCCCACCCCGCAGCGCATGCCGCATGCCCCATGGCCCGTCTGCATCTGGCACCTTCGGGCCTGGATGCGCGCGGCCATGCGGGCCTGTCTCGCATAGGCGCTCCATCGCCGGTCGGCGCGGAAATTCAGATTCTGCTCACTGGGCCCCAAAAGGATGCCGCGCAGGGCCGCCAGTCCCGGCAGGCGCACGCAGCCCAGTTCGGGAAGGCCCATCCCGAGACCGCACAGGCCGAACGCGATGTCGGGGTCCCCAGGGGTCGATCGGCGCCGAGCAGCCGGGTGGCGCCCGCATCGGGCGCGAACAGCTTGACAACGGGGCTCGGCACCGTTGCCGGCACGCCGCAGCGCAGCCGTCAGTTTCGAGAGACGGCCCTGAGGCCGCCAGCGCGCCGCGATGAGAGAGGCGCGTGCAGACGTTGACGGCGAGAACGGTGTGCCACGATCAAGGCGCCGACAAGCCACACACCGTCACTGCGGCCTTGTTTCTTTTCTCCTTCTTCGGGTAATTGCGAGCCGAAGCGAGCCGCTCCCGAGCCCCGCAGCCCCAACCAGATTGTGAACTCGCTCCAATGGCAAAGACGAACAACGGATGCCATCGCGAGCACGCACCTGGTTAGGATCGATCTCTATTCACAGGAGCGAGGCAATGAAGAAAAAAGCACGAGGGCTGATCGGAATCTGCATGGCCACTGCAGCCGTGGCGGCAGCCGCCGGCCCCTTCGGGCTCAATGCAGGAGACACCGTCGAGACCGTGGGCAAGGTCGCTCAACTCAAGCCCACCGAGCAGCAAGGCGTCTACACGGTAAGCCGGCTTCCCAACGGTCATCCCGACCTTGACAGCTACCGGTTGATCTTCGGCCCCGCCACCGGGTTGTGCCGGATCGCGGCGTGGACGCCGGCCGCCCAATCCAGCGCCTACGGTGACGAGATCCGGCGCGATTTCCGCTCCTGGCAGGAGGCCCTGACCGCGAAGTACGGCGCGCCCGAGAAGTTCGACTACCTGCGCTCCGGAAGCATCTGGAACGAACCGAAGGACTGGACGATGTCGCTCGCCAAGAAGGAGCGCAAGCTCGTCGCGTTCTGGACGCCCACGCCGCCCGTCGATCAGGTCTCGAGGATCGCCGTGGAGGCGATCGCGACGAGTTCTGGCAGGTACTCGATCAACCTCGAGTATGAGTTCGACAATTTCGACGCATGCAGTGCGTCGCTCAAATCCAAGAAGAACGCCAATCTCTGATGGCGCGCGGGATTGCCGCGCTTTCGTTCTGTCCCGTCCCCGGTCTCATCGCCGCGGCGCGGCGAGCGCGTCCACAGGAGCGCTTGCCCCAGGTCGCAGGAAGCCTTGCGTTTACGCATGCCGAGCCTGGGTTCAACGCGATTCCAGTCGGGAGATGATGGTCCTGCAGCACTTCGGTGCTGGCTAAGATACACCTCTTTACAACCAATGGAGGGAAGTGATCGTGGGATTCCAAGAGACGAAGAAGTCGAAGCGCATGACGACAACTTGCATTCCGATGACGTTGGCGTCGATGGCAGCCGTCATCAGCTTGGCCGGCTGCGGCACGCCGCCGACCGAGGTGAAGGAAGCGAATGCAAATCCCGACGCTTTCCTGGCGAAGAACTACACCTTGCAGGCGCTGCGTCCCAGCTATGTCGAGACCTTGAAGGCGGTGGGCGCACCGGGGCCGACCGACTTCAAGGAGATCACCTTCAAGTTCGACCACCGCTATAGAAACATCGGCGCGACCGAAGACTCAGTCACTGCACCGCAGGCCACATACAAGCCGCTGGGCAACGGCTTCTTCCAGCATGTCAGGACGCTCGAGAACAACGGCTTCCTCGTCAATCGAAGCTACGAGCTGACCTTCCTGGGCGCTCTCAGCCTCAAGAAGGAGAACGCGTACACCAACGCCAAGCTCACGACCTTTGAATCCGTCGTGAAGGAAGTGAAACCCTTCAAGCTGGATCCCTCCAAGCTCACGCCGGGAAGCAGGTTCTCCGTCGACTACGGCAACGCCTTCCCGCTGCAAGAGTTCAACTTCCGCTGGTCGAAGGTCACTTGCACGACCGAGAGACTGGGCGCGGCCTCGGAAATCCACCCCAAAATCCGGGGCAACGCGGTGTGGCTCGCTTGCAATGCGACGCACGAGTCAGGCGGCGAATCGAAGTTCACGAACGTGTACTTCGCACAGTATGGCCTGCTGCTCGCCACCAAATACGCCGACTCCAGGTTCACGGCCGCCGATACCGTGACGGACTTCATCGAGCGGTAACGCAGCCGATCGGTCTCTCCCTCGATGGGCGCAACGGGGAGCGCAAGTGGGCAGGCCTAGGCTCGCCCACCCTTCAGGCATCCCCCGACCCAGGCACCCATTGCCCGGGGGGCGTCCCCCGCGGCAAGAACCACCACCGGATGCCATCCATCGAATTTGGAGCCACGCAAGCACAACAGCTCTACTGAGGATGCCGGCCGGCCGGCCCGCCGCCGGGGGTATCCCCGTCGTCGACGCCAACTTCGGGCGCGGCGGCGGCGCAAGCCGGCTATGAGTACCAGCTCAACGTGTCGGTGCTGGCCGCCCTGCGACTGCTGCTGATCACCAAGTCGGCCGCGCGGATTTCCACAACATCTTGATCACGTTGTCGGGGCTCACACGATGATCTCCGTCACCATGAAGCCCGATGCGCGCTACCTTGACGGCCTGTGCGTGCACCAGTGCATGCGCCGGAACTGGTGAAAACGCTCTGATCACATCGTTGCATTGAGCCAGAGGGCTTCGTTCGCGATGCTCTGTTCGTATCCGCTGTATCTGGAGACCTGACACGCGCTGAGCCGCTCTTCGACATGTCGTTCACTCCGTGGCCAGGCCCAGCATATCGAACGAGGGCCACCAAGCATTGATGCTGAACCTCGTCTCCCGCCGAACGGCGCTGAGCATTGAGCACTGGCCAACCAGCCCAGTGATCGATGCGCGATCGCGTGTGGTGCACCGATCTGCTCAACGCTGAAACCTCGCGTCGAGCCCAGTGAATAGCAGAAACAACTACGTCAGACGCTCAGCCGTGAAGTCACCCGCACGGGCCATCGCGTCCCTGCCTCCGAAACACAAAATAGGCCTACTCCGAGGCCTTACCCTCCATTGAAGCGTCGACGGACTTCAAGGCGCCCCTTTTTCGATCGTCTTTTTTCTTTTCGACCAACTTTATTGTTTCCAGGCAGTCAGGACTTGAGCACCTTTCGAAGCCTGTACCATGGCCGCGGTTGATAACAATGGCCATGGTCTGGTTCTGCGGGGGTGGAAGGCTCAAGCTGCCCAGGAGACAGCGTCCCGAGGCCCCACCTGAGCTCAGTGTTGCCATGCTTTCGAGCCCACGATCCGAGGCGGCCTATCGCTCAGGTCGAGCCGCTCAGCCGGGCTGACTCCATCTTGCAGAGGCACTCAAGCCGGCATGCTTACTTTTGGCCAGGGCGCGCGCCGACGCACGGCTGGCCAAGAGGCCACCGGTCTCGATCTCGGAATCGGAGCTCGCCGACTTTCGCGGCATGCGACGACGGGTGACGTAGTCCGGATGGATGCAGCGCTGGGTGCCATCCTCGAAAGCCACCGTGACGGATCCCTCCGTCGAGGCGACGACGACGCCCGCACCAAAACGCCTGACCTTGACCGGATCGCTTTCGGCGAAAAGCACCGGTTTGCGTGCGCGCGCCTTCGCCTCAGGGTTCGCAGCAGCGGCCGCAGCCGCCGTTGTCGACGGCGTGCCCACGAGGATCGGCTGCGCCAGCGTGGCCTCATGGGCTGCAATACGACGGCAGTTGTCGCATGTGCCGCAGCGCTTCGCCTCGGCCGAGGGGTCCAGTTCGGCCAGCAGCAGTTGCCAGCGGCACTGCCCCGTCTGCGCGTACGACAGCATGCGCTCGAGCGTCTGCCGGTCCTGCAGCCGGCGCTCCTTGTAGGCGTCGAGCATCGTGCTCAGATCGACGCGCGAGGCGGCCTTCTGTCGAAGTGCCATCTCTCCTCGCCGGCCGATGCGCAGCAACTTTGCCTGCCGCAGCAAAGCGACAGCCGCCTGCATTTTGCTGCGCGGGCGATCCAATGCCTCGAGGAGGCTGGCGGTGGTCCAGCCCTCGTCCCCGGGCGGCGTGGCGAGCAACTGGCGATAGACCGCATCGAGGTCCTCGAGCTGGGGATATTTTCCGGCCAGAAAGAACTGCTGAACCACCCGGTCCTTGGCCTGGAAGAGCAGCACACAGCGTGCGCGCTGCCCATCGCGGCCGGCGCGCCCCGCTTCCTGGTAGTAGGCGTGCAGACTCGACGGCATCTGGCAGTGAACGATGAAGCGAATGTCGGGCTTGTCGACGCCCATGCCGAACGCGTTGGTCGCCACCATCACCCGCGCGGCGCCGCTCATGAAACGCTCTTGTGCTTCCCCGCGCTCGCGCGTTCCCAACTTGCCGTGATAGATCGCGACCGACTCGTTCCGCGCGCGCAGAAGCTCGCAGGCCTGCTCGGCGGCCTTCACCGTGGCGGCATAGACGATGCCGCTGCCGGCTTCCTGCTGCACCAGTTCCACGATGCGCCGCTGGCGATCTTCCTCCTGCTGCATCTGCTCCACCGCGAAGTGCAGGTTGGCGCGATAGGCGCCCGTCTCGACCAATCCCCCGCGCGGGATCGCGAGGTGTTTCATCACGTCGGCGGCGACCTCCGAGCCGGCCGTCGCGGTGAGCGCCAGCACGGTGGGAGTGCCCAGCGCCCGGATGGCAGGGCCGATGTCGAGGAAGGCCGGCCGAAAGTCATGGCCCCATTGCGAGATGCAGTGCGCCTCGTCCACCGCCACCAGGGCCACAGGATGGGCCGCGAGCTGCTCCAAGAAGGCGTGATCGGCGAGCCGCTCGGGTGTGGTCAGCACGATGCGCGCGCTGCCATCGCGCAGCGCCGTTTCGGCCGCAGCGAGCTCGTCCGCGGAAAGGGCGCTGTTGACCTGGATCGCCTGGATGCCCAAGGCTGTGAGCTTGTCGCACTGGTCCTTCATCAGCGCGATCAGCGGGGAGACCACCACCGTGCGTCCCTCGAGCAGCAGCGCCGGCAACTGATAGCACAGCGACTTTCCTGCGCCCGTGGGCATCACGGCGAGGGTTGACAGCCCTTGCATGACCCGCTCGATGACTTCGGCCTGGCCGGCGCGCAGCCGGGTGTGCCCGAACACGCGGCGCAGGGTGCGGTTCAGCGGGTTGGAGGATGGCCACTGTCCGGTGGCGGCAGAGGCGCGGGTGGAAGGCATCAGCGGTGCCGGCGACCTTCGCCCTCTCCGCCCTCTCCGCCCTCTTCGCGCCCACCCGCTTCCTCTTCGTCTTCTCGATCGGCTGCGACTTCGTCGGCCAGGTCCTGCACGCTGAGCGCCTCCGGGTCGTCCACCGAGTTCGCCACCTCGGCCGCGGCATCCGGGAGGACACCTGTGCGGTCCGGGAGTATGTCGGCATTGGTGGGGATTTCGAGCCCGCCTTCGGCCGCCGCGCGGTTGTCGCCCGATGCGTCGCTGCCGCTGTCGCTGGAGTCACTCGGCCCGAGGCTCTCCGCATCGGTGCCCTTGGGTGTGATGGGCGCGTGCTCGCCGCCGAGGATGCTGCTGGTTGCCATGATCTCTTTGCCTCGATAGGAAGATGCGCCAAGACTGCGCGCCGCCGGACGCCGAGGAAGTAGGAGATTTGCGCGTTCCGGCCGCTTCTGATTTCGGTCGAGACCCAGCAGGTCATGGCAGGTCCATGCGCGACGCAGGCAGCCACCCGATCCCCTCAAGCGCAGGCCATGCGGTGCGTGCGGAGAGCGCTGCTTCAGCGCAGTTCGCCTGCCGCGCCGCCGCACTTCTTGAACTGGTTGCCACTGCCGCAGGGACAAGGACCGTTGCACCCGATCTTGCGCTGCATCGCCTGCATCAGTTCGCGTGCACGGGAATCGGAGTGCTCAGCGCAGCGCCATGGAGCGTGAGCACGACGACGGCGAGCCGTAGATTTTTCGCAAGCACGCTACGGAACGGGCATCGGCCCCGATTCTGGCCCCCGACAAACCGCTTGACGCTTCTCCGGCCAATCTCGATACTTAAGCATCTTCTTAAGTTTTGGCCTGCGATGCCATTCACCCTCTACTACCACCCGTTGTCTTCGTTCTGCTGGAAAGTGCTGATCGCACTCTATGAAGCCGACATCGCTTTCGAGCCGCGGCTGGTGAACCTCGGCGACCCGGCCGACCGTGCCGCCTTCCAAGCGGTCTGGCCGCTGGCGAAGTTCCCCGTGCTGCATGACGCGCGAGGCAAGACGATCCCCGAGTCGAGCATCATCATCGACTACCTGGCGCGCACCGAGCCCCGCGCCACTTCTCTGCTTTCCGGCGATCCCGAGTGGGCGATGCAGACTCGTCTCATCGATCGCCTCATCGACAACTACATCCACGCGCCGTTCCAGCAAGTGGTGGCCGAGCGGCTGCGCCCGGAAGGACAGCATGATCCTTTCGGCGCCGAACAGGCGCGTCGCCAGATCCGATCGGGCTATGACCTCGTCGCCCCCATGATCAGCGGACCCTGGGCCATGGGCGAATCCTTCACCATGGCCGACTGTGCAGCCCTGCCGGCGCTGTTCTACGCCGACCACGCCGTTCGGCTGAGCGAATGGCCCGAACTCGCGGCTTATCTCCTTCGCCTGAAGGCACGCCCCAGCGTGGCCCGCGTGCTGGCCGAGGCCGAACCCTACTTCCAGTACTTCCCCTTGAGGAATGGCTGATGCCACATGCGACCGCCAATCTCGACCTGACGTTCCAGGCGCTCGCGGACCCGACGCGGCGCGGCATCGTGGAGCGCTTGTCGCGCGGCCAGGCCACTGTCAGTGAGATCGCCGAACCCTACGCGATGTCGCTGCCGGCCATCGTCCAGCACCTGGCAGTGCTGGAGGCCAGTGGCCTGGTGCGCTCCGAGAAGATCGGGCGGGTGCGCACCTGCCGCATAGATACCGCCACGCTCAGCTTGGCCGAGCAGTGGTTCAACCGGCGCCGGGCGGAGTGGGACCAGCGTCTCGACCGCCTCGGCGAACACCTCAAGCGCTTTCCAGAAGGAGAACTCAAATGACCCCTCAGACCGAACCGACCCGCAGCGTGGCCCACGGCGTCTTCACCATCGAACGCACCTATGCGGACGTGAGGCCGCAACGGGTATTCGACGCCTTCGCGAGCATCGAGGGCAAGAACGGCTGGTTCACCGCACCCAACGACAACTGGGAGATCGTCGAGCGGACCATGGATTTCAAGGTCGGCGGCCGCGAGCGGCTGAAGGGCCAATGGAAATCCGGCATGGTGACCGAGTTCGACGCGACCTACTTCGACATCATTCCCGGTGAACGGATCGTCTATACCTACGAGATGCACCTGGACGCACGCAAGATCTCGATCTCGCTGGCCACCCTCGAGTTCAAGGCATCGGGCACAGGGACCCGGCTGATCATGACGGAACAGGGGGCATTCCTCGACGGCTTCGATGACAACGGCAGCCGGGAGCGCGGCACCCGCGAGATCATCGACAAGCTCACTGCGTATCTGCAGCACTGACGGAAGGCGATGGCTGAGTTCAAGCTCGAGGTAAGCATCATTAGATCGTTCTGCAGATCGAACTCTTGGAATGTGCAGTGTGGCGCTCAACCAGCGTACGCACGAAGTCGACCTCGCCATCCTCGAACTGCAGTTGACGAAAGCGCCGAGCTGCTCGGTGTAGTCCTGCGTCAGGTCCGCCGCCGTGTCGCTCAAGCGAGGTGTGACGACGCCGATGTCGGTAGCACCGGCGGCCAGCGATCCTGAATTCATACCCACAACGCTTGCCGATGCACGGACAAAGATTCGGCCAGCTTCGCCACATTTCGCCATATCTGTTTTGGAGGCAGGTGCGCGCGTGAGGCCGTCTCCTCCACGGCCATCACCATGATCGGCACGGGTGCCTCGTCAAGCAAATGCATCAGGTGCGGGGCAAATGGAGGCGGCACGTCACCGCTTGCCAGGACCTGTTCGAGCGCCTCGGGGGCCAGTTCGCGCGCATAGCCGACGCTGGCCGTCTTGGCGGCCATCCACAGGCCGCGCTTCTTGCGCCGCGCCAGCGTATCTGGTTTGGGGGTGTCCAAACCCAGCACCGCCATCACCTGCCCTAAACGATTGACGCCCAGATCGCTCAGAGCACCGTTTTCCAGGCCGATCACGGTCTGACGAGACAAGCCACTCAGGCGTGCCAACTGCACCTGGGACAGGCCCAGTTCCGTACGTCGCACCCGCACGGCATGGCCGATGTCGATGAGGTTCACGGAAAGTCGCAGCCGAAAGATGTCAAAAATATTTGACATACTATGCCGATCCACACCCTCCTGCAACGACGGGTGTCTTCGCCCTGCACGGCAACGCCTTGACCTCACATCATGAAGCAGCGCCCACTGTAGGAACAGAACACCCGACACGCCGCCGCTGGCTGGATGCGCGGCGGGAGCGGTGCCGTCGCCCTTTCATCGCACCACTTGCGCAACGGAGCACGCCGCGCGATAACCGCGGGCCACAGCGGCCACCGGAGACGCTGGACAATCTACGCCGTCCGGGCCCGCGGGTCACGGTCGAGCGCCACGGCGACGCCCCTCGTTCACTTCCAGTTCTTCCCCATCCAGGTGCGCACATTGGCCCAATCGGGCGAGTTCTCGATGTAGTTCTGCGTCGCACTCACCAACTCGCCCACGTTCTTGTAGTCGTCCAGGCCGAAGGGCTGGGCCAGTGGCACGTTGGCGCGCATGTAGTTGCCGCCGAGCAGTTGCGCAGCCTGGTGCGCCGCGAGTTCCGCAGTGGCATCCATCGTGAGGTTGAGCAGTGCCGTGGCCGGGATCACACCATTGCTGAACGGCCACAGCCAATGCGTGACGCCCCAGTCCAGAGGGTTGGACACGGCGCCGGTCGGCATGCCCACCGGATTGACACCGGGTGCCCAGCGAGAGCATCACGATGTCCGACGTCGCGCTCGCATAACCTTGGTAGATCGCCTCCACAATCGCCGTCGTCGAGGGGTTGTTGGCGAAGGTGCCGCCGTCGGCGAAGTAGCCCAGATCGCCCACCTGGTATGGCGGAAAGTACGTCGGCGCGGAACCGGGTGATCCAGCGGCCGTGAGCCGCTGCCTGGCATGGCGAATGGATGTATCGGGTCCCGGGCCTCCTCTCATCTGCAACACTCCTTCCGACCATGCGGCGGTGGTGTGTTGCAGCGACCGGTTGAATCCCCCCTCTCCAGGGCTCTTGAGGGAACGCGGCCTATGTAGTCAGCGATGCTTCGCCCCCAGGAGGCATGCCTGGCGCGGGGACGAGCGGACTGCAGTTGGGCATCTCGCACAATTCCTGAGAGAGGCTTGGGCACCCGGCAGCGCTTGGAAAAGCCGCGTGAGCGTGGCACGCCGAGACGGTCGCCGAGCCTCGAGCTCGCCAGGCCCCGTCTGCCACCGGCGCTATTCGCTCAGTTGGACTTGGAGGACGGATTCCTCGCTGCTCTTTCTCGAGCGGGAAGCTTCGATCCGCGAGTCCGGAGGGCCATCGCCGGCGCGCACCACTGCCTTCGATTCCAGCTCCGGCATCATGCCGGCCACAAAGTCGATGAACGCCCTGACCTTGGCGGGAACGTGGCTTCGGCTGGGATAGTAGGCATACAGAGGGTACGTCTCGTCAGGCCAGTCCGTCAGGATCGGCACCAGCGTACCCGCGCGCAGGTGCGCGTCGATTCCAAGGTCGATGACCTGAGCGATCCCGTAGCCTGCAAGACAGGCTCCGATCTTGGTTCCGGCATCCGTGACCGTGAGGCTGCCACCAACGGCCACCTTCACCTTCTCATCGCCCCGCCAGAATTCCCAGTCGAACGGCCTTCCGGTTGCTGGGTCGATGGCATGGATGCATTCATGACCATCCTCGACCAGATCCTTAGGCGATCCTGGCCGACCGCGTTGCGCCAGGTAGGAAGGCGCCGCCACCGTCAGGACCCGCGGACTGTAGAGCCTGCGACAGACCAAAGTTGAAATGGAGGGCTGTCCGAATCGGATGGCGAGATCGAATCCTTCACTCACCAGGTCCGGAAAGTCGCTCCTGGTCTCCAGCTTCAGTTGGAGAGCAGGATGGGCCCTCAGGAACTGAGCCAGCTCCGGCGCCAGCACAAGACGGGCGAACACCGCATCGCACGCCACGCGCAGCGTCCCTTGGACGACCGTGGTGTGCGCCGAGATGCCAGCGCTCGCCTCTTCGATGCCCTGCAGCAGCGGAAGCACCGTGGACAACAACTCGTGCCCCGCGTCCGTCACCTCCACGCGTCGGCTCGTGCGGTGCACGAGCTTGGCGCGCAGGCGGTCCTCCAAGCGTTGGACGGCGCGGCTCACCGCGGGCTGCGTCTTGCCCAGGCGCGATGCGGCACGGCCAAAGCTCTGGGATTCGGCCACGGCTGCAAGCGCAATCAGGCCGCTGACAAGGCCCGCGTCGAGGTCGTCCATGATCTATGTGTTCCGGTAATGGCAGCGATAACCGCTTCGCCGTAGCCGAGGGAGAGGCGATCTTTCACTATACGCATCTTTCAAATGCAAAAGGAAAGCTCGCCATGACCCAAACCCAAGCCGTCGTCGCCTTGATCGATGACTATTTCAACCTGGCCTATGAACCGAAGAGCCGCGACTTCGACAAGGTCTTCCATCCGAGCTGTCTGGTGCAGTGGCTTCATGAAGGCCAGTTGCAGACGCTGACATCGCCGGACTACGCGCAGCTCGTTCACGCAAGGCCGAGTCCGCGATCGATGGATGCGCCCCGTGACGAGGCGATTCTCTCCCTGGAGAACCTCTCGGACAGCCTTTCAACCGCAACGGTGAGAGTGCGGATCGGGCCGAAGCTGTTCAACGATCATTTCGTCCTGCACAAGATACAGGGAAGCTGGTTGATCACGAACAAGTCGTCCGTCGTGGTGCACTTGTTCGATTGAACATGAGCGCAGCGCCGCCTGCCGGCACCCGTGTGCCAATCTCCGAGCGACCAGGGATTCGAAACGATCCGACCCGTCCCTACCGCCATCTCGGAAGACAGAACAGAAGGGGGCGCATCAATGACATGGAGGTCGAGCACCTGCATGGCGACAGCAGCACGCATCGCGACCTAGGCACCGTCGTCGCCGACCAGCTCCACTGAACGAAACACCCGCCGCAACTGCGGATCATCGGAGGCGAGGCAGGCGCGCGTCTGCGCCATGAAGTGTTCGAGAAAGCGCGATGCGGCATGCGGCAGTGCTTCATTGGCGCGGCGAACGATGCCGACACGGCTCGCGTGGAATCGCTCGCGCAGTGGCAGCGGCACCAGGCCGCTTCGCAGGCTTTCCACCAGCGGCCACGGGCATAGACTCAGCATGTCGGTCTGCTGCACGAGCGCCAGCGACAAGGCAGCCGAATGAGCCAGGTGGATGCGATGGTGCGGCGCCTCGAGGCCGTGCTGGCCAAAGAGGTTGTCCATCAGGGCGGCCCGCTCGGTGGGTGCAAAGTTCAGTATCCAGTCCTGATCAAGCAGTTCGGCCATGGTCCGGGCGCCAGCGCGCGGGTGGCCGTCGCGGGCCACCACCGTCGTGTCGTATGTGAAGTGGGCCGTCGCCTGCAGGCCCTCCATCGCTTCGGGTGGAGCGATGCGCCCGATCATCAGGTCCAGAGCGCCCTCGCGCAGCATGGGATAGCTCAAGCGCGAGAAGCCGTCGAAGAACTCCAGCTGCACGTGCGGCAGTTCGGCGCGAAACGGTGGCAGCACGCGCGCGAGCAACGTCTGGGCGATCCACGCCGTGACACCGATGGCAAGCCGTTGCGTCGATGCACCGTCGCGATGGCGCGCCAGTGCGTCTTCGGCCTGGCGAAGCTGCGTCATCACACGTTGCGCATGCTCCAGCAGTTCCTGGCCGGCGGACGTGAGTGCAATGCCTGCGCTGCCGCGCGTGAGCAGTGCGACGCGGGATTCGGCTTCGAGCTCGCGCAGGCCCTGCGTGACGGTGGACTGCGTGACGCCGAGCGATCGTGCCGCAGCGCGGATGCTGCCGTCGGCTGCGATGGCCACGAGATAGCGCAGCTGGTGCAGTTTCATCGCGGCATTATCCGCGGCAGACAGAAGGACAGACAGGCACAGCCGCGCAGCGCACAGCCCTGCCTGTCTGCCGGCCGGCGCAGCCGCTGCCTAGACTGGCCGCATGACAGACAAGACCGAACACCCGGCCCCCTATCCCGCCCAAACCGACCACGTGCTGCCGGCAGTACGCAGCATCGCAGCAGAGATGATCCAGGTGCGCCGGCACCTGCACGCGCACCCGGAACTTGCGTATCAGGAATTCGAGACCAGCGACCTGGTCGCTGCGCGTCTGGCCGAATGGGGCTACGAAGTCCACCGCGGCCTGGCCGGCACTGGCGTCGTCGGCACGCTCAAGCTGGGTCAGGGCACGCGCCGGCTGGGCATCCGCGCAGACATGGACGCCCTGCCGATCCACGAAACAACAGGGCTGCCCTACGCGAGCCAGCACGCCGGGCGCATGCACGCCTGCGGTCACGACGGGCATACGGCCATCCTGCTGGCATCGGCGCGCGTGCTCGCGCAGGAGCGCGGCTTCGACGGCACCTTGCACCTGATCTTCCAGCCTGCCGAGGAGGGCCTGGGCGGCGCGCGCCGCATGGTTGAAGAGGGCCTGTTCGAGCGCTTCCCCTGCGACGCCGTCTTCGCGCTGCACAACATGCCGGGGTTCCCCGCGGGCCGCTTCGGCTTTCGCGAAGGGCAGTTCACGGCATCGTCGGATTCGGTGACGATCAAGGTCCTCGGCCGCGGCGGGCATGGCTCGACGCCGCACCTGGTGGCTGACCCCATCGTCGCGGCGGCGTACATCGTCATCGCGTTGCAGACCATCGTCTCGCGCAACGTCGATCCGCGCGACACGGCGGTGGTCTCGGTCGGCGCCATCCACGGCGGCGACGCGCCCAACGTCATTCCAGCAACCGTGACCCTGCGCCTGACGGTGCGCGCCTACCGGCCGGAAACCCGTGCCATGCTGCGCGAGCGCATCACCGAACTGGTGCAGGCGCAGGCCGCAACGCTGGGCGTGCGCGCCGAAGTCGACTACCACTGGCGCTATCCCGCCGTGATCAACGACGTCGAGGCCACGCGCCTGGCGCGCGAGGTGGCGCGCGAATGGCTGGGCGAAGAAGGCATCGTTCAGGACCTGCAGCCGGTGACCGGCAGCGAGGACTTCTCCTTCATGCTCGAGCGCTGCCCCGGCAGTTACCTCATCGTCGGCAATGGCGAGGGCGACACGCACGGCACCGGCGGCTGCCAGGTGCACAACCCCGGCTATGACTTCAACGATGCGATCCTGCCTATCGCAGCCAGCTACTGGGTGCGCCTCGCGCGGCGCTTCCTCGCTCCGCGGGGCTGAGCATTCCCCCCAACATCTCGCTTCGAGGTTCATCATGCGCTCCCATCCCTGCACGCTTCTGACCCGCCGTCAGGTTGTCGCCGGCCTCGGCGCTGCCAGCGTCGGCTTGGCCGTCCCGTCGTTCGGCCAAGCCTATCCCGCCCATGCCATCAAGCTCGTGGTCGGCTACGCGGCGGGCGGCTCGGTCGACGTGATCGGTCGCATCGTCGCCGACCTGATGGCCGCGAAGCTCGGATCGGCGGTGATCGTGGAGAACCAGGCCGGCGCGGCTGGCGCCATCGGCGCACTGCGCGTCGCCCGCAGTCCCGCGGACGGCTACACGCTGCTGATGGGCAGCAGCAACGAGCTCGCAGCCACCATCACGGTGAACCCGGCGCAGAAATACGATCCGCGCAAGGACTTCACGCCGATCGCGCTGATTGCGACCGCGCCGGTGCTGCTGGTGGCCAGCGCGAACACCCAGGTGAAGAACCTCGACCAATTCTTCGAACGCGTGAAGAAAAATCCGGGCAAGTGCAGCTACGGCACCTCCGGTGTGGGTTCGCTGCAGCACTTCGTCGGCGAACTCATCAAGCAACGCGCGCAGGTGGCCTTCATCCACGCCCCTTATCGCAGCGGCGGCGCGCTGGTGAGCGACGTCATCGGGGGCGCGGTCGATTTCGCGGGTCTGTCGCCCACCATCGCCGCCCCCTTCCTGCAGGATGGACGGATGGTCGCTCTGGGCGTGAGTTCCGCGTCCCGCTGGCCCGGCCTGCCGCAGGTGCCCTCGCTCGGCGAGCACCCCCTCCTCCAGGGCTTCGACCTTTCCGGCTGGTTCGGACTCGTCGGCCCGCACAACATGCCGTCCGGCGTCGTGCAGCACCTGCGTGCACAGTTGCAGGCCGGGTTGCAGGATCCGGTGGTGCGCCGGCGACTGCAGGAAAACGGCGCGCTTCCCGCGGCGGGCGCCGAGGACATGGTGCGCCTGATCGAGCAGGACGTGGCACGCTATGGGACGCTGGTGAAGTTCGCGAACATCCGCGAGTGAGCACCGCGCCCCACCCGTCACCCATGCGGCAACCCGATACCGGTGACTTCAACAACTGGTGGCGGCAGAAAACCTCAGGGTTCCGCCGCAACGTCCCGGTCATCTCCCATGCCGTGGTAACCGCCCTGGAACAGGATCGTCACGTGGCGCGGATTTCCCACGCGATAGACCTTGGCAAAGACGAGGGTGGCCACCATGCCCGCGCCGCAGCCGAACCTCAGCTTCCAGGCCAACTCTGGTGCAGTAGGGACTGAAGCACCTGCAAGCTGCGCGAGGCTCGCATTGCGGCGATGAAGGACCGACAGGTCCGCTGCTCGACAAGCAAAGCAAGCAGCGCTTCAGCGTGCTATATGTGGCCGTCGTGCCGGCCGATGAGCGGCGGGGACCACGTCACACCGGCACCTGCGGCAGCACGCTCGCGCCTTCCCCCGGCCGCCAGCCGAGCATGGCGCGGCACGCTGGTATGCGGCGACTTCAGTGGCTACAAGGCGTACTTCGAGCTCGGCGTCAGCCGAGAACTCATTTCTCAAGTCGAAAGCATCTCACCTTGAGGGCCGCGCGGCTTCAGGACTGGGTCCCGTCCAACGGCACTCCGCGGTAGGAAAGAATCATCATCAGCCCCGCGGCCACCGTGATAGCGATGTCTGCGACATTGCCGACGAAGAAATTGCCGTAGGCAATGAAGTCGATCACGTGGCCCCTACCGAAGCCGGGGTCGCGCATCAGCCTGTCGATCAGATTCCCAAGCGTGCCGCCGAGCAGCAAACCGAGCGTCATCGTCCACCAGGTGCTGCTCAGACGGCGGGAGAAACGGACGATGAGGACGGTTGCCGCGACGGCAATTACGGTGAGCAGCCAAGTGCTCCCGCTGCCCAGGCCAAGGACGGCGCCGGGGTTCAACAGCAGTTGGATGCCTAGTGCGTTGCCCAGGACTGGGTGCTGCACCCCTTGCTCCAGACCGGAGAGCGCACATGCTTTGGTGACCTGATCGACCATCAACACGATCAACGCAAGGGAAGTCAGCAAGCCAAGCCGGGACCGACGCGCCGGAACGGATTTACGTACGGCGGAGGTCTCGGACGTGATTGGCCTGAGGCGCTGGTTGCTCGACATCGAACAAGTTTACCCCGCGTCGTCGCCGCATAGGCAGCTCGTGACCTTGGGCTCCGCAGCGGGTTTTGGTCTTGCCTCCCAATGCGTGAATCAGCCCGGGACCTGGCGGGCGCCATGCTGGCCGAGCCCAGAAGCCGATTCAAGATGGATTCGCCGGACACATGCTTTTCGGCGATGACGTCATGATCTTTTCTGAGAAGCACATTGCGTTCCAAGACAAGGATCTGAAGATCGCTTGGCCGCGGTGATTCAGGCGCGCCGTGACCGAATCGGCGAAGCAGTTGCATGGCGCTATGAGCTGGCTTGGGCACTGCCCCGACCGCATCTTTCTAGACGCTGCTTGCAAGCGGCCGTTGACGGCGATCAGCCACGCCTGAGTCGCGCGTTCCGCGACCGCCTGCGGCAGCATCGAAGTTGTTGAAAGACGCTTGCACCACGGTACCTATCCTCTCAAACCAAGTGCGCGCAACCAAGCATCGACCTGACCGAAAGCATCCTGCTGCCACTGCTCGGGGCTGCGTTCACCGAGCACTTTCGTTTCCTCGACAAAGCGACGCACACAGGTCGGTCCAAAACCATCGACCGTGTCGAACTTGCCGGCAATGAATTCGTAGCCTGCGGCGCCACTGGCATGGTCAAGCAGCGGCCGGCACTCCTCAGCCAGCACCTCCGGCCCTCCAGGATAGTTCCGGACACAGTAGTAGATGTCGTAGGCATCTTTCTGCTTGTAGCGCCCCTCGATCGCATGCCCCTTCATGGCCAGAAGAGCCGGTATCGAACTAACTGCGATCTCGACGCGGTTCGTACCACCGGTGGGCATCGAGCCAGTGATCGCTACCAGTTGATAGAAGCGAAGGGCCAGATCAGCGCCGTCTGCTCGTTGCACCGCGAAGTCGGTGATCAGCGGCGGCACGTTCTTGATGATCTCGGCATTGCGAGGCATCAGAAAGTCGACAACGATGTCGATCGGAGCACCGCCCTCTTCAGTCGCGATCTGGCGCACGAGCTGAAAACGCCGAAGGTCATGACGCTGCTGGTAGCCGTGCCCCTGCAGAGCCTCGACCAGCGTGGCGTATTCGCCGTCACCCAAGGCCTCAGCATCTAGCCCGAGATCCACATCGAGCGTGCCGACGTGCGGCATGTCCTCATTGCCAAGCAGCAGCCACGGTACGGCACCGCCGACGATGGCGAACTTGCCCTTGAAACTTCCGAGGATCTGGCCGATTTCGAGCAACACCGTTTTGACTGCCGCCGTCGTGCGATCGTCGTAGTCGGCGGCGGACTGTGGCTCGCCTGGGGTCACTTCTGCCATTTCAACCCTTCTTGTCGTAGATGGTCGGCCGCCTCCCGCCCCCGCTCGCCGGCTGCTGCGAGATCCAGGTAGGTCTGGACGGGACTGGTGCAGGTGACGCCAGGTGCCGGCTCCACCGTATCGCGGAATACACCGAGGTCTTTGAGCAAGGTCACCGTCACGTTCTCGCCCTTCGAGGCGGAAGACAGCTTCAGGCCCGAGCGCAGATGTTCCAGGCCCGCATCGTCCGCATAGAAGTACTGCGTGCCGGTGCGGCCATACGGAGCAAGCCAGTGCGCCGCCGAGAAGGACGCCATTGCCAAAAGTCCCGTTGCATGCCGCGAACCCATCACTCGCCGCGCAGCCTCCTCGAACGAACTGCCGTGCAACGTCGTGTAGAAACTCATACGCCGGCCGACTGGCGGCTCGTAGGCGTCGCGCCATTCATCGAGAAGCGCGTCGGGCTCGGACAGGTACAGGCCTTCGCTGGAGACTTGCGCCCACTCGCGGTCCAACAATCCAACGCGCACATTGCTCACATGCCCCAGACTGACCTCGGCGGCCTCTGCAAGCTCCGTAACGCGCCATGCACGCTGCGGATCTCGAAGCATCACGCGCAACACCTGGGCGGACTTCGGCTTGAAAAGCGACCTGAGTTCACGCCGCTCCACAGCAGGCTTGCTCGCTACCTGGCGCTCGATGAAAACGCTGTCGAGCGCCAACCTCGCGTTACCTTCCAGGTCAAGGTAGCCCACCTCGTGCTCGCGACACAGTGCCTGGGCCTCAGGCGACAGGTAGGGTGCGATGAAGACGGGCACGGCATCCTTTGCTTGATTCATCACGTAGTCGCGCAGCTGCAGCAGCGCGAGGCGGACGTGGCGCGGCTGGCCACTGGACTTCACTTCGCAGACCAACGCCTGTCGCCTGCCGTACACCTCGAAGTGCGCCACGATGCCGACCCCGTGATCGGGGCTCAGCGCTTCGTGCTCGATGTCCAGAAGCTGGATGGCTGGCACTTGCTCTAGGAGCACGCGAAGGGCAGCAGCAGCTTGGCGCTCGACATTTTTCACCGAATCATCGATTTTCAGCATCTGCTGAAAATACCATTTTTGATGAAATTATCAAGGGAATTTCACCAAAAATCCCGCTTCCAGCAACCGCTGAAATGCAGCAAACTGGTGAAATTGCGGCAACGCATCGACGCCGGACAGCGCCTCGAGCTGGTCAGGATCGATCGTGCGCCAGTGCCGCTTCAGCTGCAGCGCGCAGTAGTAGATCCAAAGGTCGGGAGATCTCGTCGTCCATGGCGAAATAGTACTGTATATTTAAACAGTGCTGTGTGACGTTTACATCCTCTACGAGTCCAGTGAACTGCGGCCCGACGCCGAGGTGAAGGCGCATCCAGCCCGCGGGTGGCTCTGTTACCTGACGCCGGCCGCAGCTATCTGCCGGCCTAGGTGAGGTACCGGACCACCAACCGGGTCACTTCGTCGATGAAGGGTCCCCCTGTCACCCGCAAGAAGCTCCGGTCGATGCAGCACCGCGCCGTGCGCCAGGGTTTCCACGCTCGACACGCAGACGAAGGTGGCCAGCCCCAGGTCCAGGTCGCGGCGCAGCTCGCCGCGATGCGCCTCAAGGAAGGCCCGCACCAGCTCGCCGGCCCCGCGCTCGAACCCCTTGACCTCGGCCAGCCGGCCCGTGCAGGGGATGACATTGGCTCCGAGGGAAATTCCAGGATTGCCAGCGATGAGACAGCAACTCTTCGGTGCGTTGACTCCAGGGGAATGCCAAGGCATACCTGCTGAAGAATGGCTAAAATGGCTAATCACTCTCACCCGAGTCCAATCATGCAAGTCAGTGCCACCGATGCCAAGAACCGCTTCGGCTACTACCTGGGTCAAGCCGAGCGCGAGCCCGTGCAGGTCATGAAGAACGACCGCGTCGCAGTTGTGATGGTCTCGGCAGCCCGTTACGCCGAGCTCGAGGCACTCGAACGGACGAAGACGCTCGGCCAGCGCAAGCGCGAATTCAACGAAACCTATGCGGAGTGGATTGCAGCCCAGAACGAGCTTGTCGAGCGCGTGGGTGTGTTCGGCGAGGACTACCGTCCCTGGTGATTGCACGATGGCCCAGTTCGATGTCTATGCCAACCCGTCCAAGACCCAGCGCGGCGAGATTCCCTGGATGGTGGACATCCAGAGCGAGATCCTCGACAAGCTCCCGACCCGCCTCGTGATGCCGTTGGCACTGCGTGCCCACATGCCGGCGGCGATGCCGCGGTCCCTCTGTCCGACCATCGGCTGGAACGGAGCGATGCTGGTGGCATTGCCCCATCTGGCTGCACCCTTTCGGGTCAAGGATCTGGGCTCTGTCCAGGGCAACCTGCGATCTCAAGCCAGCGACTTCGTGGCCGCGCTCGATGCAGTGATTAGCGGAATCTGAGTCGAGCCTTCGGCAGGGGGTGCGGACGAAAACTTGGACTGGTTTTCATGCCGCCCCCGCCGGGTCAGGATCCATGGAAATCAATACGGCTACGGCGCACCACCGCGATTACACAGCCCTCAAGGCCTGCTACGGGCACATGGCCAGCCCGAGCTGAGCGGGACGCTGCCCACTCGCGAGAACGCCACAGGGCGAGGCGCACGGATCGGACGGGTCAGGAGCAACTGGTTTCCTGGATGCCACAGAGGCGATCCACCCAGACGCGAAAACGGCCCGGCGGCAGGCCCGCGCGCGCAGCAGGTTCGACCTTCAGCGTGGCGCGATCCTGGGCGGGGAAGCGCTGATCCGCGAACTCGACTTGCGCCCATTCGCCCTGGCAGTCGCTCAGGCGGGCGGCTTCGATGAAGCTGTCGCCATCGAAGGTTTCGCCGTCGCCCACGCGCAGATGGACCGCGGCGGCACGCGCCGGTCGCGCGCGGCCCGCATCCGCCTGGGACTTCACGGTGAGCTTGCTGCCGCTGACCCATCCCCTGCCGCTGTACATCGGCCGCGCCGGACGACCGGTGAGATCGGCGTTGTCCTTGGCGTTGCGAATCAGGAACCAGCCGTCGCGCACGCCGATGACCTCGACCTCGACGCGAACACCGTAGTTCATCGCAGGCTCGACGAAGGTCGGCGGGAGCCTGCCCAAGACCCTGGCCGCAGTGCTCGGCGCCTCGCGGACGTTGAGTCCGGCCGGGTCGGTCTCGGCGACGAAGGCACCGAAGCTGCAGGATCTGGCCGGTGTCACCGCCGGCGACTCCGGGCGCGAAGCACCGTCGGCGGGACCCGCGGCATTCGCGCCGCCGGCGAGCGCGGCCAGACCGGCAGTGATGGCGATCAGGATCGCCCTGTGGAGGTGGAAATCAGCAGCCATCGGTAGCCATCAAGAGAATGTGGTGGAGTGCCGGCCTCTTCTACACCTTCTATACCATCAGCCGGCCCTGCGACGTGCAACCAGCGGCACCAGACAGGCCACGGCAAGCAATACCGCCCAGGTCGCCAGATAGCACCGGTCCGCAGGCCCCGAATGACCGACGGACTCCCAGCCCGTGGTGGCCTCCCACCATGACCAGAAGGGATACAGAACGAGCGTGAGGACCGGGCCGGCCGGCACCACCCAGGCAAGGGTGATCAGCAGCCGCAGCACGGGGTGGCGTTGCGCGGGTGGGGTCGGCGAAGGATCGGAAGGGCGCGGCATGGTCCATTCTGTTCGGCCTGCAGCATTTCCGGAAGGGTCGGCAGCCCTCGAGTGGCCCCACAACGGCGCTGCGGCAAGCACCTGATGGCGGCTGTTATCGTCTGCCGGCCGCAAGCGCCCCCAGCGGTGGCGGCTCTTGCCCCGCGACGCCGGTCGACTCCTCCCCTCTTCTCCCAGCGATACATGTTTGCACTGATCAGCCTGACCATCGACCGCGCCCGGAAGGAGCGCTTGCCCCAGGTCGCCGGAAGCCTTGCGTTCACCACCTTGCTCTCGATCGTGCCCCTGTTCGCGACGAGCTTTGCGCTCTTCACGCGATTCCCGGTCTTCTCGCGGTTCCAGGACGCGCTTCAGGAGTTCTTGCTGAGGAGGCTTCTTCCCACGGACATCGCGCGCACGGTGCTGAAGTACCTGAACCATTTCGCCGCGAATGCAAGCGGCATGACCTGGGTGGGCTCGCTCTTCCTGCTGGGCACCGCCATCGCGATGCTGCTGACGGTGGAGAACGCACTGAACCAGATGTGGAAGGTGCGCAGGAACCGGCCGTTCTTCAAAAGGGTCGGCCTGTACCTGCTGATGCTGGCGATCGGCCCGCCCGCCCTCGGCTTGAGCCTGTGGGCGACGTCGTACCTGCTGGGCATTTCCATGGGCCTGATCGGCGCGCTGCCGCCATCGCTCGCGTTCGTGCTCGACCTCGGGCCGTTCCTGCTCGGCGTCACAATGCTGACCAGCATGTTCTACCTCGTGCCGAACACCAAGGTCCGGCTGCGCGATGCCTTCGCGGGCGGCTTGATCGCCAGCATGGTTTTCGAACTCGGCAAGCGGGGCTTCACCGCCTACCTGGTCAAGATCCCGACATACAAGGCCCTGTATGGAGCCTTCGCGGTTCTTCCCATGTTCCTGCTGTGGGTGTACTTCTCGTGGCTGGTCACCCTGGTCGCGGCCATGGTGACGGCCAACCTGGCGCTCAACCGCCGGCAAGCGGCAGGCAAACCTGCCCGGGCGTGAACTCGGCCGCCGGTCGCCCCATCGGCGAGGAAGGCGTCTGCGCGCCGCACTGGCTCCAGTCGCGGCGCAAGGGCCTCAGCCTCCGCCAGGTTCGACAAGCTCCCGCAGACTGACCTTCAGCGGAAGCTCGTAGTCGCGACCGATGAGCTCCGCCCGGAAGGACTTGCGAGGATGGATCGTCAGCACCTCGTCCACGAGGGACAGCCGGTCGACCAGACTGGGGGCATCATCATGGAACCGGACCTGCGCGACCTGAACCTCCAGAGCGCGCGAAGTGGCGCGTTCCTCGATGCGTGCGAACACCCGGCTCGGCGCGGGATGGACCGGAATGTCCTGCTCCACGCGTATGCGGTATTTCTTCGTTTCCTTGGTCCGCAGCGTCACCCGCAGCGCATTGCCTTTGCTGGCCATCTCTTGCTGCAGCAGGGGCAGCAACTCCACACCCCTTGTTGCCAGCGCCGCGATCGCCCCGAAGGTCGCGCTCTGAACCACTGACAACTGCTCGCCCGGCGGGCGATCGCTGTAGTCGCTGGCCAGTCCGACCATGACAAACCTGTGCCATCGCTCCAGGGCGTAGTCGGTGTGCAGCAGGCTGGCCTCAGGGATGCAGGGCGTGAGGCAGACATACAGGTGGTCGGCATCCCCGATCGATATGCCGAGTTCCTCGCACTTTCTGCCGATGCGCTGCCCCAGCGCGATCGCGTCCTTCGGGAGCTTGAAGAGCTCGCCCGCGTAGCCCGGCATGGGAGAACCGGGCCGCAGGTGCTCGGGACTCTCGAAGTAGCGAACGTCCCGCAGCGGTCTGGCGCGTTTCACAGACTTTTCCATGGCTGCAATGTATCGCGCGGCACCGCGGCGTCCCCGGGGCTTCGCGCGAAGGCAGAAGCCACACGAATGCGTTTTTCGCCCATCGATTTCGATCTGAAACTGCAGCCCATGCCCCCTACCCTCGCCACACGCAAGCCCGTCGATGAACTCACGGCCGCCGAACTGGAGACGTTCCCTGTCTGGGAGTTCGCCGTGGATGAGGATGGAGACGGCGAAGAGCAGGACCACCTGGGGTGAAGCCGGACCCGACCAGCGAAGTGCCGGACAACGACTCCTCGCTCGGTGTCGCCGTCGCCCTGAGGCTGGCCGGCGGGCGGGTCTATCCAGGCGTGATGTTTGCGACACGCAAGCTGGCTTCGATGTCGCGGCGGTCGCGCTGTTCACGACCGAAGGTCAGGGCCTTTTTTCGCAAGGCGATTCACCCGCCCAAACCCAGCGTAACCTGAAACGCCTCGGGCTGGCCCATCAGGAAGTCTTTCCGCTGGACTACTGCACCGCGTTCCGTCGGCACGCATCGAAGTCTTCGAACGTGGCACGTTCAATGTGCTACGTGCACAGTGCTCGCGCTCAGCATCCGTCAAGCCTGCGGCCCAACGAACACGGGCCTGGTCGCTCAGGCAAACTTTTCCGCCACCTCATTGGACAGCCGGAAGCGCATTCCGGGCGCTGCCCACTGGGCCCTGAGCCACCAGTCATGCGCCACGGCGATTTCATGGCAGATTGCCAGGCCCAGCCCGGCCCCATGGTCTCGCCGATGCGCTCCCTGCGGGTCTTCTAGCCATTCAATACGAGAGATCCCTGCGGATATTGCTCGCACATGAAATCGACAAACGCCCGAACCTTCGGCGCGGGAAGTCGTCGTGATGTATGCAGGACCCAGAGCTCGACCTCCGCACCCGAGACCCGGCCCCATTGAACCAGTTCTCCGCGCGTCAGCTGGTTCCACGCAATGGATTGCGGCATCAGGGCAGCACCAGCGCCGGCGACTGCAGCGTCGCGAATCATCAGGAATGAGGAAAGCCTCAGCCTCGGAATCGGCTCCAGGACCAGGCGCCCATCGTCGAGCGTCCAGTTCGTGGGTTGAAAACTTGTGGACACGATGCCCGGAACGGGGCTGACCTTGCCGGGGGGCGGCAAGGGAACGGAGGGCGCCGCCACGACCACTAGCCGGTCCTTGGCGAAGCACCGGCCTACGAGGCTGCTGTCGGGGCTTGGATTGATCCGGATCGCGGCGTCGAACTGCTCTTCGACGAGGTCGACCAGGCGATCGTCCGCCACCACCTCGCATGTGACATCCGGGTAGGCCGCGCAGAACCCGGCGGAGATGCGCCCCATCGCCAACTGCGAGAACAGCACCGGCGAAGCAATGCGCAAGCGTCCGCGGGGCACCGACAAGCCCTCGCGCGCGGAGGTCATGGCATCGGCCACCTCGTGCATCGGCCCTTCGGTGCGATCCATGAGCATCTGTCCGGCTTCCGTGAGCTTGAGCCCGCGGGCGCTGCGCTCGATGAGCCGCACGCCGAGTTGCTCTTCCAGCTCCGCGATGCGCCGGGACAAGGTCGCCTTCGATCGCCCGCTCGCGCGACTTGCCTTGCCAAGGCCTCCATTCGCCGCGACGAGGGCGAAGTCGGTCAATGCATTCAGGTCCATGTGTTCCGAATTTGAAACGAGGTGTCTTTATCTTCGCATCTTCGTTTTATTAATGCAACGAACTATCTTCTCCCCATCGCAACTTCGACACGAGGAAATTGAAATGACCACCACTCAACGTGCTGTCCTGATCCGGGCCTATGGCGGTGCCGCCGCCGCCGAGGTCGCCCAGATCGCGAGGCCCGCTGCCGGACAGGGCCAGGTCCTGGTCCGCGTTCGAGCCGCCGGCGTGAACGGCATCGACTGGAAAGTTCGTGAAGGATTCGTCCGGGATGCTTTCCCGCTTCAACTGCCGGCCGTGCTGGGTATCGAACTCGCGGGTGTCGTTGAGGCCGTCGGGGCCGGAAGCTCACGCTTTCTCGTGGGCGATCGCGTCATGGGGCCGCTTGGCAGGCTGGGTGCCTATGCCGATTTCGTGGCCGTCGACGAGGCCAACCTGGTGCGCACGCCGGACAGCCTGGACGACGTCCATGCGGCTGCAGTCCCGGTGGCGGCCGTGGCCGCATGGCAAAGCTTGCACCACGCCGGTCCGATCGCCGCAGGTCAGCGAATCCTGATCCACGGCGCGGCCGGAGGCCTGGGTGGCTATGCCGTGCAGTACGCCAAGCGGGCAGGCGCCATGGTCTTCGCAACAGCGTCGGCTGCGCACGTCGAATACGTTCGCAGCCTGGGCGCAGACCGCGTCATCGACTACCGGCGCGAACGCTTCGAATCGGTCGCGAGCGACATCGACCTGGTGCTCGATTACGTCGGGGGCGAAGTGCTCGATCGCTCGTGGCAGGTGCTGGCGAAGGACGGCGCGATCGTCGGCACGACATCGCCCGACATCCTTGCCCGAACGCCCGCCGGCCGTCGTGGCCTGTGGTTGATGAACCAGCCGGACGCAGCCCTCCTGGAGCGGCTCGCAGCGGAGATCGCCCAAGGCACCCTGGTCTCGAAGCTCGACGAAGTCGTGGGCTTCGACGACGTCCCCGTGGCCATCGAGCGCAATCGCACAGCCGCTCGCATCGGCAAGGTCGTCGCGGATTTCTCACGTTAATCGACCTTGTGATCCATCCCTTCAACCGTTTCCCTCAACCACCTGGAGATCTTCATGAGCATTCTCGTCACCGGTGCCACCGGCACCATCGGTTCCCTCGTCATCCAAGGGCTGGCCTCCGCCGGCGCACAGGTCAGCGCGTTCGTTCGCACACCCGGAAAACAAAGCTTTCCGGCCAGCGTCAAGGAGGTCGTCGGCGACTTGACCGACGTGCCGTCGTTGCGCGCGGCCCTCTCATCGGTGCGCACGCTGTTTCTGCTGAACGCTGTCACGCCCGACGAGGTGACCCAGGCCCTCGTCGCGCTGAACCTGGCGCGCGAGGCCGGCATCGAGCGCGTGGTCTACCTGTCGGTCATCCACGCGGACAAGTTCACCAACGTGCCGCACTTCACCGGCAAGCACACGGTCGAGCGAATGATCGAGTCCCTCGACATTCCGGCGACCATCCTGCGACCGGCGTACTTCATGCAGAACGAGCGCTCGGTCCAGCAGGTGATCCAGGGCTACGGCGTCTATCCTATGCCGATCGGCTCGGCGGGCGTCGCGATGATCGATGCGCGCGACATCGCGGACGCCGCCGTCGCCGAACTGCTGCGTCGCGATCGCGAGCCCGGCCCCTCACCGCGCACGACGCTGGACCTGGTCGGGCCAGAGCTGTTGACCGGCGAGTCGGTGGCCAGGATCTGGAGTGCCGCGCTCGATCGCGAAGTGATTTACGGCGGGGACGACGCGGCGGCCTTCGAAGAACAGCTGGCCGCGTTGGGGCCGTCCTGGCTTGCCTATGACATGCGCCTGATGATGGTCGGCATCCAGAAGTTTGGCATGCACGGCACGGACGGCACAATCGACCGCCTACAGGCCATCCTTGGCCGTCCCCTGCGCAAGTACGCCGACTTTGTCAAAGAGGCCACGGCCGCGTCGTAGGCGGAGCGCTTCGCGTACGTCGGCCGGGACCACGGGCCACAAGCAATGCTGATTTGTGCACGCGGACAGGTATCCAGGATTCATCACCAGATGCGCTCCGAGGCCCCTGATATCTGTTCCGTGGTGCAGCGATTGCTGGCATTCAGCGGCGGAGGTCCGCCAGCTTCTCGAAGACACCCATGAAGATCGATTTTCTGCTCCGCCAGGGCGGCACGTTCGCCCTGGTATTGGTCCTTATCGCCGGCTGTGGCGGCGCGGAGACCGAAACCGGGCAGGCCGCGCCGCCCGCGCCCATCGTCTCGGTCATGACGGTGCGTGCCGCCCCGCTGGCGCTGACGCAGGACCTGCCGGGTCGCGTGGCGGCCGTGCGTGTCGCCGAAATCCGTCCCCAGGTCAGCGGCATCGTTCAGCGTCGGCTGTTCGAGCAGGGCACAGAGGTGCGCGCAGGCCAGGGCCTGTTCCAGATCAATCCGGCTGCGTTCAAGGCAGAAGTCGACACGGCTGCGGCAAGCTTGCAGCGTGCCGAGGCCGCGCTGGCACGCGCACGGACGCAGACGGCGCGCCTGCAGCCCCTGGTCGAGGCCGATGCGGTCAGTGGCCAGGCCTATGACGACGCCGTCTCCCAGCGCGAACAGGCCGCCGCCGACGTGAAGCAGGCCCGCGCGACCCTGGCGCGCAGACAGCCGATCAGCACACCGCTGGCATGCCGTCCTTGGTGATTGCACGATAGCCCGGTTCGACGTCTATGTCGACCCGTCCAAGATCCAGCGCGGCGAGAAGCAGATCAACTGGCGGATAAGCGCTCTTTCCCGGGAGGGAGGGAGTAAGCACCGTTCGAAGCGCCGTTCGCCTGCTCACGGCGCAACGTCGCGCTACATAGCTTTCGAGAAGAAGGCCGCTTGACCAATCCTTGATGCTGCGCCCACCGAACTTCAATGAAGCATCGGCAGCATGGCGGCATGGATCAATTTCAGGGCCTCGGAAACCGCACGCCGTTGCTGCTTCCGCAAACGCAGGTCCGCCCCTCCTGTCACACCTCAAGGACTTCAATGCAAGGACTTTTCATGAAGAACCCGCAACGCAAAAGACGGTGTTCCTCCGCAATGGCTGCGCTCCTGCTGCTGGCAGCGGGGTCGGCGACCGCTGGCGTGAGCTGGTCCATCGGCATCGGTTCGCCGAATGTGGTCGTGGCGCCCCGGCCGCCGGCCATGGTCTATGAACCCGCGCCGGCCTACGTGGTCCCGGCGCCGGTGTATCCGGTCGCGCCGCGGGTCGTCGTTGCTCCGCCGGTCATCTATCAGCCGCCGTCCGTCGCCCTGCGCGTCGACCATGACCCCGACCCTTACTACCACCACAGGCACGACGACGACTGCGATGACGACTGACGCTCGCCGGTGAGCTGCGCGGCGCGAGGCGCCGCGCAGCACGCGCCTGCCCTGAAGTCATCGTCCAACCGCAGGGTCATCGCTCGCCTGCGCCGCTGCCCGACATGCCCGTTGCATGCGCGGCGGCAGAACTCCATTGCTCCGATGAATGCCTTGCCTGCGGGCCTTTCCCCTTTTGCCACCGACATGTGGCGTCTCCTGAAACCCTTCGCCGGTGTCGCTGCGGTCGCGACGCTCATCGGCAGCGTGGGTGGCCTGGCCACGGCCGCCCTGCTGGAGCAGATCAATTCAGCGCTGCACGGCAGTGCGGCCATTTCCGTTTCCGCCATCGCCGGGCTCGCGGTCCTGGCCGTGTTCGCCGTGGGCGGGCATACGGTGGCAGGCGTTCTCAACAGCGTCACCGGCCAGCGGGTGGTCGCGGCCCTTCGCAAGGACGTCTCCCTGCGGATCATGGGCGCGCCGATCGCTGCCGTCGAGCGCATGAAGAGCCACCGGCTGCAGGCGATCCTCAACGAGGACATCGACACCATCAGCGACTTCACGTCGGAGTTCGCCGGCCATGCTTCGGCCTTCGCGGTCACGGCGGGCTGCGCGATCTACCTGTTCAAGCTCTCGCCCGTTCTCTTCCTCGTCAGCGCGCTCGCGCTGGTCGTGGGCATCTGGATCAATTTCGCCGCGGCAAGGGCCTGGAGCCGCAACTTCGAGAAGGCCCGGACCGGCGAGGACGAACTGCAGAAGCACTACCGCAGCGTCGTGGAGGGCGCCAAGGAGCTCCGGCTCAACCGGATGCGCCGGGCCCAGGTGCATGGCGTGCGCCTGTCGGGCGCGGCGGATCTCATCGCGCGGCTCAAGGCCCGGGCGCTCGGCCTGTTCTGGGCCGCCGAAGGTACGAATTCGGCCATCTTCTTCCTGGTCGTCGTGTGGATCCTGGCCGCGCGTCCGTCGCTGGGAATCGATGCCCAGGTCGTCAGCGGCTTCATCATCGTGCTGCTCTTCGTCAAGGGACCGATCGAGGAATTGGCCGCCCTGCTGCCTTTCCTGAGCCAGGCCCAGGTGGCTTTCCGCCGGATCGCGCGCCTGTCGGCGGAGTTCCGGAAGGAGCCGCACGCCGTCGATTCCGCACAGCCGGCATTTCTTGCGAGCCACATCGAGCTGCGGCAGGCTCGCTACCGTTTCGAAGCGCGGCAGGAAGGCGCCAAACCCTTCGAGGTGGGGCCGATCGACCTCAGGCTCCGGCGCGGCGAGACGCTGTTCATCGTCGGCGGCAACGGCAGCGGGAAGACGACGCTCGTCAAGCTGCTCCTGGGCCTCTACCAGCCGAGCGAAGGACAGCTTCTGCTCGACGCAGCGCCCGTGAACGACCGCAGCCGCGAAGCCTATCGCGGGCTCTTCTCCGCCATCTTCTCCGACTACCACCTGTTCGATGAACTGGTTGCGCAGGATGCCGAGCACATCCGGGCCGCCGGCGAACTGATGCGCCGCCTGGGAGTCGCGGACAAGGTCCAGCTCGTCGACGGCAAGTTTTCCACGACGGACGTCTCGACGGGCCAGCGCAAGCGCCTCGCGCTCGTGCATGCCTGGCTGGAGGACCGCCCGGTGGTCATGTTCGACGAATGGGCCGCGGACCAGGACCCGGAGTTCCGCAGCGTCTTCTATCGCGAGCTGCTGCGGGAGCTCAAGCGCGAGGGCAAGACCCTGATCCTTGTCTCGCATGACGACCGCTACTTCGACGTCGCGGACCGCGTGATCCGGATGAGCGCGGGTCGGATCGTCGAGGAGTTCCTCCCGCCTGGGGAGCCGAAGTCATCCAGGTCCGACGTGGCGGATGTTCGATAGGCCTGGCGGCGCTGCATCACTGCAGCCGCACCAGCGATGACAGCTGCGCAAACCGTTGCGGGGATCGAACGCGCAGATGGAGCGCATAGATCGCCGCCAGCAATCCGGCGGCCAGCACGCTGAAGGCCAACGCGTAGCTCGGGCCGGCCGGCAGCCCCGACAGGAGCTGGACGTGGGTGATCATCTGCCACAGGAAGAACGTCAGCACGGCCGCGCTGATCACCGGTGCAAGCAGCGATCGCCAGCGCGAGACCTTCATCGGATGCTTCCGGAAGAACGCGATGACAGCCAGCGCGGCGAGCACCTGGCAGGTCAACACGCCGATCGCCGACGGGACGCTCGCCCAGGGCAGGGCCTGGAGCATCGGATCCAGGCCCGCCATTGCACACAGCAGAACCAGCATCACCGATATGCACAGCGTTGCGGCGGACGCCACGTGCGGGGATCTGTGCCTGTGGTGCGTGCGGGACAGCCGGCTCCAGACAAGGCCGCAGACGGCGAGCGCGTGCCAGTATCTCGCCAGCACGTTCGTGAAGCTCAGGACGGCGGCAAAGAGGCTGGTGATGACCAGCACCGCGCCGATCCTGGCTGCGGTGGGCCCGGCCAGGGTCGAGAACATCGACAGCCACATGCCGCCGGGGTCGCTTGTTGCCACGACCACCGCCTGCGAGAGGCCGAAATGGTTCAGCATCAGCAGGATGGACCCCGCATACAGAATGCCGATGAATGCGATCGACAGGTACATCGCTCGAGGCACCGAGCGTCGAGGATCTCTGGCTTCCTGCGAGTAGATCGCCGCGGTTTCGAAACCCATGAACGATGCGACGACGAAGATCAGCGAAGGCCCGAACCCGGGGGTGAACACGGCCTGCGGCGAAAACGGCGCGAGGGACAGCGCGTGGCCGGCAAGCCGCAGGTTGAAGACTTCGAGAAGGTCCGCCAACAAGATGGCGCCGACCTCCGACAGCATCAGGATCAGGAGCAGCCGCCCGCTGAACTCGATGCCGCGTACGCAAAGCAAGTGTGCGCCCACGGCGCAGCCCATTGCCCAGGCCCACCATGGCGCGTCAAGGCCCAGTGAAGCCATCGCCATGTGGACGAAGTGCCCCAGCATCGCATAGCAGGCCAGCAGGATCGCGATGTACGACAACACCGCAATGCATGCGCCCCCGATGCCCGGAATGGTGCCCAGGCCCTTGGTGATGTAGGCGTAGAAGGCTCCGCCGTTCTCCACATGGGGACTCATGGCGCAAAAGCCGACGGCAAAGAGCAGATACGCGGCACAGACGATGGCGTAGGAGCCCGGAAGGCCGATGCCATTGCCCAGCGTGATGCTCACGGGTACACCGCCGCCCATGGAGGTCAGCGGACCATTCGTCGTGATCACCATCAGGAAGATGCCGAACCAACCGATCGCATCCCGCTTGAGGCCCGTGTGTCCCGCTGGCGGACTCGCTGGTTCAGACATCGCATGCTCCTTGCACATAAATCAGGGGTCTGGCCGCCGGCCTAGGAGGTACCGAAATCGCCCATGCCATACATGTCGGCCGCGATGACCCAGGAAGCCCCTTGCCTGCGCCAGGCCGTGAGCGATCGCAATGCGATCACCTCGCCGGCCGGCCCCTCTGCCGGCGGGGAAGTCCACTCCAGCCAGGTGACCGCCGCGCCTTCCGAGAGCTCCATCGTCCGCACGGAGCGAATCGAGAGCTTGGGCGTCATCTTGAGCATTTCCATGAGCGCTGGCAGCAAGTCGGCACCCACGGTGATGCCGGGAGCGCCCTCGCCGCTGACGCTCGCGTCCGGCGCGAACATCTCCTGTTGCAGCAAGCGAGCGTCGCCTTGGCGGCACAAGCTCTGAAGTCTTTCGATGGCCTGTTCCAGTGTCATTGCTTTGTTTTCCTTTGAAAAATGGTGTGTCGGGATCGGGGGCTCTTGGGACTTTTATTGCTACTGCGATCGCAAGAATTCGAGTGCATCCCTGGCACCTCGAATCCCGTCTTCGATCGCGCCATCGATGAACCCCCTCCAGCCGGTGGCCCAATCGGTGCTGGCGAAAAAGAGCGGCGGTGCCTGGGTCTGGAGCGTTGCCAAAACCCTGGAGGTCTGGTTTGGCGAGAACCAGGTCCAGCCGCCCTTGGCATACGGGTCGTGCGTCCAATCGTGCGCAACGACCTCCTGCACATTGATTTCCGGTATGAATTTGCGCAGTTCTGCTTCGACCACGCGGATGTCCCGAAGGTCGACCGCATCGTCCGGCCCGAAGCCGACCAGGACGGACTTGCCGTCGACCTCGCGATCGGCGACCACCATGGTCAGCGGATTGGGATAAGGCGCGAAGCCGACCCACGCGCCGACATTGCGATCGACACGGGCGATGAATTTCGTGCCCGCGCAGACATGTCGTTCGCGATGTGCAGCCGAGCGTGCCTCCGGCAGCTTCGGCACGAAGTCGATGTCGCTCAACACGTTCATCGGAACCGCGAGGACCACCGCCTTGCAGCCGACGGAAAAGCTCTTCGCCTGGATCCGGACCTTGCCTTGCACCGTTTCAACGCTGGAGACCGGCTCTGCGAGCGCCAGATCGGCATTCGAATCCTTCAGCAACGCAAGCGCCAGTGCGGACGTGCCTTTCGCGATCTTGTAGCGTCCCAGGCGCTTGAGCAGCGAGTCCGCCGAGTAGTCGCCCAGCGCCCACCAGCGCAGCTGGTCGTACAGGCCGCCTTTTGCCGGATCGGTCGCGGCGTTCATGGAGATGAACGAGAGCAGCAGATCGCGCTGCCGGCCGGAGACGGGCACGTCCCTGAATCGATCCGTCAGGCTCTGGCCATCGAAGTCCGATAGCAGGTTATCGGAATCGACATGAGGGTTCGCGAATGCGATCCGGCCGTTCGCTCCATCCACATTGCAGTACGCGCTCAGCGCGGCGTCGAGGTCATTGCCCATCGCCTGCGCCGAGTCCGTCACCAGGCCCTCGGCAGTCAGCAGGCTGATCGAGTCGGCCGTGCCGCTGACGGACTCGGTGGTCTCCAGCCCGTATCGATGCAGCTCATTCCAGACGTACGGCTGGCCCCAGTGAACCCAGGTACCGCCGACTTCGAATTTCTGGCCGGCCTGCTCCGCGGTGAAGGTCCGGCCACCGATTCGATCGCGCGCCTCGATGATGGCCACGCGCAGGCCCCTCAGACCCAGCTCTCTGGCCGCCGTCAGGCCGGCAAACCCGGCGCCGATCACGACCACGTCGTAGTCGTCGTGCGGCAGGCCTTTTGCAGGAAGCGCCGCGGGCGAAGTCAGACCGCGGCTCAATGGGAGTCCTGGCTTGATGTTGAATCCGTCTGAAGTTTTTTTCACGGGATGAATGGATGGTGTTGTGTCGGGAATGGGGCCCAATGATTGCGAAGCCCGCCGGGTGCAAGTAGCCGAAATCGGCAAGCGCTGCGGGGCGCGTTGCGGGCCATCGGCAGGGCAGCGGACTTGCCGATTCGGGCTAACGGACTCCGGTGATCGATGCAACCATGGCTGCAGCCGGCGTGCTGAACGCGCCTGCACTCAAGCACCCAGAGACTCAACGAGGCATGTTGTGACCGACATCGAATCCATTCTTGAAACCCTGCACTTCCCGGACGCACCGAAGATGGTTGCGGGCCCCTATCCCGGACCGCGCGCGGCCGAAGCCCTGGCGCTGTCGGCGCGCACCGAATCCATGGCGCGCGGCGGCGGACGCATGCCGGTCGTGATGGACCGCGCCTTCGGCGCCACCTTCAAGGACCCCGACGGCAGCACCTTCATCGACCTGTCGGCCGGCGTGGGCGTGAGCAGCGTGGGCCGCTGCCATCCCAAGGTGCAGAAGGCGATCGTCGAGCAGTCGCAGCAGCTGATGCATGCGATGGAGGTCAACAGCACCCGCCGCACCGAACTGGCCGCGCGCCTGTCGGCCCTGATGCCCGAAGGCCTGCGCAATGACTGCATCACCTTCTTCGCGCAAAGCGGAAGCGATGCGCTCGAAGCGGCGGTGAAGTTCGCGCGGCGCGTGACGGGCCGCCACCAGATCATCGCCTTCCACGGCGGCTATCACGGTGTGTGGCATGCGTCGAATGCGCTGACCACGGGCACGGCCTACCGCAAGGGTTACGGGCCGTTCATGGGCGGCGTGATCCATGCGCCCTACCCGTACGCCTATCGCTTCCCGTTCGACACCACCCACAAGTCGGCGGAGCAGATCGCCGGCGAATACGTGGACTACCTGCTGAACACGCCCTACACGGCCGCCGACGACGTGGCCGCCGTGATCGTGGAGCCGGTGCAGGGCGAAGGCGGGTATGTGCCGCCTTCACCCGAGTTCCTGCAACTGCTGCGCAAGGCCTGCGACCGCAGCGGTACGCTGCTGATCGTGGACGAGGTGCAGTGCGGCGCGGGCCGCACGGGCCGCATGTGGGCGGTGGAGCACACGGGTGTGAAGCCCGACATGCTGACCTTCGGCAAGGGCATCGGCGGCGACGTCCCCATGGCCGGCATCGCCATGCGCAGCGACCTGGCCGCGCGCGTTCCCGATGGCTCGGTCCCCAACACCTTCGCGGCGAACTCGCTGTCGGCCGCGGTGGCGCTCACCAACCTCGAGATCCTGCACGACCCCGAACTCGGGCTGATGCCGCGCGCGGAGCTGCTGGGCCAGGAGGTGCAGGAGCGGGTGCGCGGCTTCCAGAGCCCGTACGTGGGCGAAGTGCGCGGCAAGGGCCTGATGATCGGCATCGAGCTCGTCGAGGACAAGGCCACCAAGGAGCCGCTGGCGCCGGAGAAAGTCGGCCGGATCATGGAGTACGTGCTCGGCCACGGCGTGCTGATGGTGCCCTGCGGGCGCTATGGCAACGTGATGCGCGTGATGCCGTCGCTGACCATCTCGAGGCGGCTGCTGCACCGCGCGCTGGATGTCTTCGGCGAGGCGCTGGCCTCGCTCTGAACCGGCCGTGCCGCGCGCGGTACGCCCCCCTCGCCTACTGCTGGGCGATGCGGGCGGTGAGCTCCGACGCGGCGGTGGTGATCAGCGTGCACAGGTAGCTTTCCTGGAAGGCCCTGAAGCGTTCGTTGCGTCCCACCAGCGTCATGCTGCCGAGCACGCGCTGCTTCTCGTCGAAGATCGGCGCTGCCACGCCCGTGCGGCCCGGATGCAGTTCGCTTTCGCTGATGCAGTAGCCCTGCTTGCGGATCGCCAGCAGGCCCTTGGAGAAAGACTTCCATTCCAGCCCCTGCTGCTGCCCCTCGGGCGTGCTGGCATGGGCATCGAAGACGCGGCGGATCTGCCGCGGCAGCAGGTAGGCCAGCACCACGCGCGAGGTCGCGCTGTGGAACAGGTCGATGGGGCGGCCGCGGCCTCCGCCCACGGGCCCGGGGTCGGGGCCGCGCCGGATCAGCACGTTGACCACCGAGTCGCCGTACCACTCGCTGATCACGGCGTCCAGGCCCGTCTCGGCCACGAGCTTCTCGACGAGGTCGCGGCTGCGCACCAGCACCGGGTCGTAGTCGGTCATCTGGTGCTCCAGCGCGATGATGCGCGGCCCCAGCGCATAGCCGCGGGGCAGGCGCACGAGGAGGCCGGCATCGCCGAGTTCGCGCAGGTAGCGGTAGGCACTGGCGGGCGTGTAGCCGAGCTGGTTGCAGATGATCTCGACGTCGATGACCGGCTGGTCGGGCCGGAAGAGATCGAGGACATCGAGCATGCGGCGAAGGCTGTTCATCGTCTGGGAAGGCTGCGGTCGTGAAACAAGAAATCGTACGGGCACGCGAAGGCGTGGCGCCCTTCATTGTCGGGCACCATCCGTGGACCTGATCGAGGCCCGCGGCGGTGCCGGATCCCCGAGGCACAGACACCTGAGACAGGACGCAAGTAAAGACCATGCCCCTTGAGAAATCCATCCACACCCCGAGGCTCGTCCTGCGGCGCTTTCGCGAGCAGGACGCGGCGGACCTGTTCGACTACCTGCATGCGCCGACCGCGAGCTGCTTCCTGTCGCTCGCGCTCGCGGACCTCGAAGCCGCGCGGGCCGAGGCCCGAAGACGCAGTACCGACGGCGAGCACGTGGCTGTGTGCCTCCAGGAATCGGGGCGGCTCATCGGCGATCTGTTCGCCATGCAGGAGGAAGACACTTTCTCGGTCGGCTGGAACCTCAACCCGCGTTTCGGTGGCAGGGGCTACGCCCAGGAGGCAGCCTCGGCGCTGTTCGCCCATCTCTTCACTGCCCGCGCCGCCCGCCGGCTCTATGCCTACGTGGAGGACCACAACGCTGCCTCCCGGCGGCTGTGCGAGAAGCTGGGCATGCGCGCCGAAGGGCTGTTCCTGGAGTTCATCTCGTTCCAGAACGACGCGCAGGGCGAGCCCATCTACGAGAACACCATGCAGTACGCGATCCTGCACAAGGAATGGCTGCGCGCTTCATCGGCCTGACGGGCGCCACGCCGGCGCTCAGCCGCGGTCCTGGCCCAACGCGGCAAAGCGCTGCGGATCGCGTCTCGCCAGCCGCGATGCGGCCAGCCAGCCGGCCGCCGCGGCCAGGAGCACGGTGACCACCAGGGCCGCGGAAATACCCCGGCTCGCGCCGGTGAGCACATGGAAGTTGCCCACGGCCAGCACCAGCACCACCAGCAAGCCCGCGCACGCCAGCAGCGGCAGCACGCGGATCCGTAGTCGGCCATAACCGTGCGAGTCGGCCCGGAAGAAGCGCACCACCGCCACGGCCGTCGCGATCATCAGCACCAGCAGGCACAGCGTGGCCAGGTTGCTGAGCCAGGCGAACTGGGTCAGTACCGGGTCGGCGCCCAGCAGCGCGAACAGGCCCACCGCGACGGCGCTCAGCACCGTCTGCAGCACCGAGGCCACGTGCGGGCTGCGGTGGCGCGCATGCGTCCAGCCCAGGCGAGCGGGCATCAACCCCTCGCGGCCCATCGCGTAGAAATAGCGCGCGCTGGAGTTGTGGAAGGCGATGAGCCCCGCATAGATGCTGGCAATGAACATCAGGCGCAGCAGCACGGTGAGGCCATGGCCCGCATAGGTGTCCGACAGCAGGTACAGCAGGTTGGTCGGATCGGCCAGCGCCGCGATGGTGGTCACCACCCGGTCGCTGCCCGCACCGAGCACCAGGCACCACAGCGAAAAGGAATAGAAGCCCCCCACCAGCAACAGCGCCGCGTAGGTGGCGATGGGAATGCTGCGCTTCGGGTCCTTGGCCTCTTCGCTGTAGATGGTGGTGGCCTCGAAGCCGATGAAGGCCGCAAAGCAGAACAGCAGGCCGATGAAGGGGTTGCCGCTGGTGAAGGCCTCGGGAGAGAAGGAGTGGGCATCGATGCCGTGGGCACCGCCCTTGGACAGGATCAGCACGTCCAGTGCCAGCACCGCCAGGTACTCGGCCACCACGAAGACCGCGAGCACCCGGGCCGAGAAGTCGATCTGCCGGTAGCCGAAGACCGCCACGCTGGCCATCGCCGCGAAGGCGCAGGCCCACCAGGGCACCGCCAGGCCGAACTGCGCCTGCAACGCCTCGGACGCCACCGCGCCCAGCAGGCCGTAGAGCCCGAACTGCAGCGTGACGTACCCGAACACGGCCACCATGGCCGCCGCCCCGCCCGCCCTGCCGCCCAGGCCGCGCGCCACCATCGCATAGAAGCCTCCGGCGCTGGTCACGCAGGTGGCCATGGCGGTGTAGCCGGTCGCGAACATCAGCAGCAGGCCGAGTGCCACCAGCACCAGCACCGGTGTGCCGGCGCCATTGCCCAGCATCATCCCGATCGGGAAGCCGCCCGCCACCACGCTCAGCGGGCTCGCGGCCGAGATGACCAGCAGCGTGATGAATCCGGCGCTCAGCGTGCCGCGGCGCAGGCTGGTGGCGTGGGGGTGGCGCGTTTCCTGGGCAGGCGTCATCGCGGGGGTCAGCGTTTCCATGGTGCGTCGCAATGCATGCCGCGCGCAAACGCGTGCAGCTTGGAGAGAGAAGGCCGTGCACCGGAGCGCCGGCCGCTGAGACAGGCAGTCTAGGAAGGCATGCGCGCGCAGCGGTATCCCGGATCGGCAATCCGGACGCGCAGGCCCGCTTCAGGCGTCATGCCACCTCGCCGCCCGCGGCGTCTGCGACGGCAGTTCACCGAAAAGCTCCTGGTATTCCGCTGCGAAATGGCTCAGGTGGAAGAAGCCCCACTGCCCCGCCGCGTCGCCCACGGTCAGGTCACCGGCGCGGCTGCCCATCAGGGCGCGCCGCACCCCGTTCAGGCGCACCGAGCGCAGGTAGCTCAGCGGCGTGGTATCTGCCACCGCGCGAAAGCTGTTCTGCACCGTGCGCCGGCTGACCTGCAAGCGCTCGCACAGCTCCATCACGCTGGGGGCGCTCATGGTCTCGGCCATGGCCATCCGGTGGCACTTCTCGACGATGAAGTCCTGGGTGGAACTGCCGCTGCGCTGGTGCCGGTCGCAGGCCGGATCCATCACCAGCCGCAGCAACTCGCCCAGCAGCGCGTGTTCCAGTTCGTCCTGCCGCGCGGGCGTGCCGCTCATCTCGTCGTTGACCAAGGCCTCGGAGAATATCGCCAGCAGGCGCTGGCGGCATTCGACGAAGCGCTGCTGCGGCACCTTGATGACGGGCTGGCGCAGCAGCCGGGCGATGTCGTCGGCGAACGGCACCTCCCGGAGCGTGGCGTCGAAGAAGGCTCGGTCGAAGGCGATGGACAGGAGGTCCATCCCGGTGGGCATGTGGCACATGAACTCCTCGCCGCCGCGCAGGAAGTAAAGGCTGCTGCCGTCCGCATCGCGCCCCTGCATCCGGACGGTCCCCGGCATGGAGATGGGGACCGCAAAGCACACGCTGTCGCGGGGTGCTTCGCCCTGCTGCACAACGCGCTTGTTGATGCGCTCGCGAAAAGCGTGGCAGTGTTCGCTGGACAATTGCTGCAGCGAGCTCTCCAGTGCGCCCGACGCGAGTTGGCTGTAGACGAGCTGGCTCCAATGAGCGACTGATGCGGCATGCGCATGCACGTCCTGGAAGTGGTGGATGCTTCGGTTCATGGTGCGGAGTCCTCGATCTGGAAGGGCTGCGTCGATCAACAGATATGCACTTTTCTCAAATAGGAAAAATTCTGCATTTTTCATGCCTGACGCCAGACAGGGGAAACCCGATGGATCCCGCCGCGAAGCTGATCTTCTGCTTGCTTGATTTGTTCACAGCAACAATCGTGCACACATGCCGCAAGCCAACCGCACCCTTGCGGTGCGTCGTTGTCGCGCACCGTTGCTGATTTGGGCTAACGCCGCACGGCGCCCTCCCGGACACTGCGGCCGCTCGAACATCCGCAGACACCCCATGACCCAGAACCTGAAGCATTTCATCGAAGGCGCCCACGCCGAAGCCTCCGACGGCGCGCGCATGCGCCTCCTCAGCCCCGTGGACGAACAGGAATACGGCAGCGCCGCCCGCGGCACCGCCGAAGATGTCGACCGCGCCGTGGCCGCGGCCCATGCCCAGCTCGAAGGCGGCACCTGGAGCCGGCTGCATGCCGGCCAGCGCGCCCAGCTGCTGCTGCGCCTTGCCGATCTGGTCGAGCGTGACACGGCCCTGCTGGCCGACATGGACGCCAACGCCATCGGCCGCTCGCCGATGGAGCCGCGCATGATGGACGTGCCCAACGCCGTCGCCAACCTACGCGCGGCCGCCGGCTGGACCCAACAGCTCGAAGGCCGCACCGTGCCCACCGGGGGCTACATGGGCACGCCCACGCTGTCGTACACGCTGCGCGAGCCCGTGGGCGTGGTCGGGGCCATCGTGCCTTGGAACTCGCCGCTGATGATCACCGTGTGGAAGCTCGCCGCCCTGCTGGCCGCCGGGTGCACAGTGGTGATCAAGCCCGCGGAGGAAACGCCCCAGTCCGCCCTGCACCTGGCGCGGCTGGCGCAGGAAGCGGGCTTTCCCGACGGCGTCATCAATGTGGTGACCGGCTTCGGCGACGTCGTGGGCCGCGCGCTGTGCGAGCACCCGCTGGTCGCCAAGATCAGCTTCACCGGCAGTCCCGAGGCCGGCCGCGCCATCCAGCGCATCGCCGCGCCGCTGTTCAAGCGAGTCACGCTGGAGCTCGGCGGCAAGAGCCCGCAGATCGTGTTCGACGATGCCTCGTTCGACGACGCATTGCGCGGCTGCGCCATGGGCCTGTTCGTCAACCAGGGGCAGGTGTGTGCCGCCGGCTCGCGCATCCTGGTGCAGCGCAGCCTCGCGAAGCCTTTCGCGCAGGCACTGGCCGAGGCCGCCCGCGCGGTCACTGTCGGCGACCCGCGCCAGGCCGGCGTGCAGATGGGGCCGGTGGCCAAGAAGGCGCAGTTCGAACGCGTCAACCGCTACATCCAGCTCGGCCAGGATGAAGGCGCGGTGCTGCTGGCCGGCGGCGTCTCCCGGCCCGAGAAGGGCTGGTTCGTGCAGCCCACCATCTTTGCCGAGGCCACCAACCAGATGACCATCGCCCGGGAGGAGATTTTCGGCCCGGTGGGCACCGTGATCCCCTTCGACACCGAGGAAGAAGCCATCGCGCTGGCCAACGATTCGTCCTATGGGCTGGCGGCCACGGTGTGGACCACGCAGCTCGCCCGGGCGCACCGCGTGGCCGCACGCGTCAAGGCCGGGGCCGTGGGCGTCAACTGCTGGAGTCCGCTGGACGCCAACCTGCCCTGGGGCGGCCTCAAGACCAGCGGCATCGGCCGCGAGGGCGGGCTGCCCGGCGCGCTGGCGTACACCGAGGAGAAGGTCGTCACCGTCCTGCTGCCGGCCTGAGGCCCGGCCTCACAATGCACCACACAAGGAATCCTGACATGGGTTGGCGCAACACGATCGACGCCTGGGGCCGGGCCTCGATGCTCTTTCACTGGGCCACGGCCGCGGCCTTCATCACTGCCTACGTGGTCGTGTACTACGTGATCTGGTTCGTCGATCCGCAGACCAGCATCAAGCCGGCGCTTTTTGGCACCACACCCAATGCCGAACGGGTCGTGCCGCTGCTCAACATCCATTGGGTGCTGGGCCTGTCCATCGGCTTTCTCACGCTGCCCAGGCTCGTGTGGCGCATCGCCGGCGGCGTGCCGCGGCATGTCGCGGGCTCGCGCCTGGAGCGTCTGTCGGCCGACGCGGCGCACTGGGCGCTCTACGCCATCCTGATCTTGATGCCCCTGTCGGGCTACATGACGACCTACGACCCGACCGACTTCGGGCTGTTCGTGATCCCGGCCTGCCGCGACACCGCCTTCGCAGCCGCAATTCGCGGCGCATTCGACCTTTCCGTGGCGCAGCTGGAAGATGCGGCCTGGGCGGTGCACAGCTTCATCGGCGCCTGGCTGGCTTGGCCGCTGGTGGTGCTGCACATCGGGGCCGCGCTGCTGCACCACTTCGTGCGCAAGGACGCCGTGCTGCGCCGCATGCTGCCGCTGCGTCGCAGCACCGGCTGATCCACCCCCCTCCGCTACCCGACCCGCACCACGACACACCACATTGCGGTGCGTTGCGGCGTGGTGCGGCGTCGTGCAGCCACGCCGGGAGCGGCGCGATCGCGTGGCCGCAAGCAGATGCCGATCTCGGATAACGGCCAGCGCCGCCTCCCTTCGATAGTCCAAAGACCCCACTGCCGGTTGGTAAAGCGGGCATCGGCGCAGCCCGGCCACGGTCCGGGCGATCCGGATCCACACACCTCGCCTCTTCATCTTTCAGGAGT
This sequence comes from Variovorax sp. 278MFTsu5.1, assembly GCF_048305045.1. Classification (NCBI taxonomy): domain Bacteria; kingdom Pseudomonadati; phylum Pseudomonadota; class Betaproteobacteria; order Burkholderiales; family Comamonadaceae; genus Variovorax; species Variovorax sp. 278MFTsu5.1. Next base: position 168,273 of record NZ_CP157623.1, on the reverse strand, counting down.
TCCCATGACCCAGCACTGTGCAAGAACCCTTCGCCCTCTCGCCCTGGCGGCGGCCATCGCCGCCGGCCTGCTCTGCCCCGGTTTCTCCGCCATGGCCGCGCCCGACGCGGCCCAGCTCGACAAGCTCACGCCCTCGGGCGCCCAGCGCGAAGGCAACGCCGACGGCAGCATTCCCGCCTGGCAGGGCGCGGAGCCGCCGCTGGCCGGCTGGGAGTGGGGCAAGCTGCGGCGCGACTTCTGGAAGCACAAGGACGAGAAGCCGCTGTTCACCATCGATGCGGCCAACGTCGACAAGTACGCCGACAAGCTCTCGGCCGGCCAGGTCGCCATGCTCAAGCAGCGCAAGGACTACCGCATGGACGTCTATCCGTCGCACCGCACCTGCGGCGTGCCGGACTTCGTGGCCGCCAACACGCGCAAGAACGTGGGCACCGCCCGCCTCAACGACGACGGCTGGAGCTTGAAGGAGGCGACCGTGCCGGGCTATCCATTCCCCCTGCCCTCCAATGGGGTGGAGGCGATGTGGAACTCCAAGATGCGCTACCGCGGCGTGGGCGTCGACTACAAGGGCACCATCACCGCCGTCTCGCCGCGCCGCGGCAGCACGGAGTGGATCCGCGCCGACTCGGAGCAGACGGTGTTCATTCCCTCGGGCGCCAAGGGCTCGCAGCAGCTGTCCTCGCTGCCTCCGGTGGAGTTCTATGTGTACTTCGGCTACACCTCGCCCGCCGCGCTGGCCGGGCAGGCCCTGGCGATCACCCAGTACATGAACCAGGCCGAGAACGAGACCTTCTACTACTTCCCCGGCCAGCGCCGCGTGCGCCGCATGCCGACCTACTCGCACGACTCCCCGCAGATCGGCATGGAGAACCAGTACACGCTGGACGAACCGCAGGTCTTCAACGGCGCGCTCGACCGCTTCGACTGGAAGCTGGTGGGCAAGAAGGAGATTTACGTTCCCTACAACGCCTTCGGCGCCTATGACTTCAAGGCCAAGTTCGAGGACGTGGCGCGCGACGACTTCATCGCACAGTCGCATCGCCGCTACGAGCTGCACCGCGTGTGGGTGGTGGAGGCCACCGTCAAGGCCGGCATGCGCCATTCGGCGCCCAAGCGCACCGTCTACCTCGATGAGGACAGCTGGGCGCCGCTGCTGATGGACGACTTCGACGGGCAGAACAAGCTCGCCAAGATGCGCGAGGGCTTCCTCATCCCGGTGTACGAGACGGGCTCCTGCGACGCGATGGCCATGGTGCAGAACAACCTGGCCGAGGGCCGCTACGTCTTCGACACGCACACCGTGGGCGTCGGCAAGGACATCCGCTGGTTCACCGAGCCGACCGGCCCGCGCATGCGTTCGGGCTTCTACACGGCCGACAACCTGCGCGCCATCAGCGAGCGCTGAACGCCGCGCCCAGAACGACGACAACAAGCCCCGAGGAGAAGAACCGATGAACTTCACCGCCCGCCCCTCCAGCACCCTCGCCCGGCTGAGCGCCGTGCCCGCCGCCTGCCTGCTCGCCGCGACGGGGGCCGCCCATGCCTTCACCTTCGAGACCGACAACGTTCGAGGGAGCTTCGATTCCACCATCACCATCGGCACCGGCATCCGCGTCAAGGACCCCTCCTGCACGCTCGTCATCCAGGGTGCGGTGGGCGTCGGCGCACCCGCCGGCTGCCTGGCACCCACCTCGTCGATGGGCGACCAGGGCAACCTGAACTACCGCAAGGGCGATGCCTTCACCACCTACGTCAAGGGCAGCCACGAGCTGCTCCTGAAGATGCCCGATGACATCACCTTCCTCGGGCGGGTGAACTGGGTCCGCGACCTCACGGCCACCCACACCACCGGCTACACCAGCGCCGCCGCGACGCAGTACCTGCCCGACGGCCTGGCCAGCGACGCGCGCAGCGACCTGCGCTTCAAGGCCCGGCTGCTGGACTTCTGGGTGAGCAAGACCTTCCAGCTCGGCGGCGAAACGGCGCGCGTGCGTGTGGGCAACCAGGTGATCAGCTGGGGGGAAAGCCTTTTCCTGCCCGGCGGCATCAACGCGACCAACGCGCTGGACATCATGCGGCTGTCGCAGCCCGGCACGCAGCTGAAGGAGGCGGTGCTGCCCGCGCCCATCGCCAGCTTCGCCACGGGCCTGGGCCACGGCCTCAACTTCGAGGCCTACGTGCAGGCGCGCTGGAACGGCAACTACATGGCACCCACCGGCTCCTACTGGTCTGTGGCCAACGGCATGGGCAAGGGCCACGACGCCTACGGCCTGATCGAGACGAAGCCGAAGAACGGCGGCCAGTGGGGCACCGCCCTGAAGTGGCAACCCGAGGGCACGCAGCTGAACCTGGGTGCCTACGTGATGAACTACAACGACAAGTCGTTGAACTTCAGCACCAATGCGGGCGGCACCGGCCGCGCGGGCTGGGCCTACCCGGAGAACCGCCGCCTCTACGGCCTGAGCGCCAACATGCCGGTGGGCGACTGGTCGGTGGGCACCGAGCTGTCGTACCGTCCGCGCGATGCCGTGGCGCTGAACCCGGCGGCGAGCGGCTGCTCGTTCAACCACGGCAACTGCTGGGTCGACGAGAAGAAGCTGCAGTGGCACCTGACCGGCATGCTCAGCCTCACGCCGAGCAATGCAGGCGGCGTGCTGCGCGCCCTCGGCGCGGACACCGCGACGCTGATGGCCGAGGCCGTGGTGGTGCGCTATCCCAACCTCAAGAAGTACTACGGGTCCGATCCGATCGCTGCCGGTGCATGGGGCTGGGGCCAGGAGTTCAGCGCCGCGGGCACGCCGCAGCCGGTGGGCTCCAAGACGGCGTGGGGCTACAACCTCGACTTCAGCTGGGTCTACGACGGCTCGCTGATTCCGGGCTGGCAGGTGATTCCCGAGGTGTACTACTTCCAGGCCGTGAAGGGGCGCACGCCCAACGGCGCGGGCCAGTTGATGGAGGGCGCCAAGTCCGTCAACCTGGTCGTGACCTTCGTGCAGAACCCGGCGAAGTGGCAGGCCTCGATCAACTACGCGGCCTTCTTCGGCGGCAAGCGCGTGTTCGACCAGCCCTATCGCGACCGCAACTTCGTGGGCCTCACCCTGTCGCGCAACTTCTGACCTGTCGCGCCGCGCACCGCCCGCGGCGGTGGCGGCGCCGCCTGCTGAAAGCACTCCGTGTCCGATCCCAATCACGCCCCCGCCCCCGCACCTGTTCCCGCCCAGGCCTCCGCGCTGCAGCGCGCCGTGCAGCGCCTCGAGGCCTTCTGCTTCTCCCATCGCCGCGGCATCCTCGTCGCGCTGGCCCTGTTCACGCTGGCCATGGCGTGGTTCGCGGCGCAGCTGCGCATGGACGCCGGCTTCGACAAGCAGATGCCCTCGGGCCACGAGTACATCCAGACCTTCCAGGCCTACCGCGAGGACGTGCTGGGCGCCAACCGGCTCAACGTGGTGGTCAGGGCCCGCCACGGCACCATCTGGACCGCGCCGGCCCTCAAGCGCCTGTACGAGGTGACCCAGGCCGTCACCTACCTGCCGGGCATCGAGCGGCTGGGCGTGCAGTCGATGTGGACGCCCAACAGCTTCGTCAACGAGATCACCGAGGAAGGGTTTCGCGCCGATCCGCTGATCGACGCCACCATCACGCCCGATCGGCTCACGCCGGAGATCATCGCCGGCATCCAGCGCGCGGCCGCCCAGGGCGGCTTCATCGGCACGCTGGTCTCGCGCGACCAGACCAGCGCCATGGTCACGGCCGAGCTGGCCGAGTACGACGCGCAGGGCCGCAAGCTGGACTACGTGGCCTACAACCACCTGCTCGAAGAGAAGATCCGCGCGCGCTTCGAGGACGGCGACTTCGAGGTCCAGATCATCGGCTTCGCCAAGCAGATCGGCGACATCGCCGACGGCGCGCAGTCGGTGCTCAAGTTCTGCCTGGTCGCGCTGCTGCTCACCGCCGGCGCGGTGTACTGGTACTGCCGCTCGGTGCGCTTCACGCTGCTGCCCATCGCATGTTCGCTCGCCTCGCTGGTGTGGCAGTTCGGTACGCTGCGGCTGCTGGGCTTCGGGCTCGATCCGCTCGCGGTGCTGGTGCCCTTCCTGGTGTTCGCCATCGGCGTGTCGCACGGCGTGCAGCAGATCAACTACATCGTGCGACGCATCTCGCAGGGCCACACGACCTACGAGGCCTGCCGCGACAGCTTCGGCGGGCTGCTGATTCCCGGCACGCTGGCGCTGGTGACGGCCTTCGTCTCCTTCGTCACGCTGCTGATGATCCCGATCCCGATGGTGCGCGAGCTGGCCATCGCAGCCTCGCTGGGCGTGGCCTACAAGATCGTGACCAACCTCGTCATGCTGCCGGTGGCGGCCTCCTTCTTCGAGGTGAGCCGCGACTTCGCCGACCAGGCCCTGCTGCAGCGCGAGCGCCGCTCGGGCTGGCTGCGCGTGCTGGCCCGGCTCGCGCAGCCGCGCGCGGCGGCCGTGATGCTGCTGGTCACCGCGGTGGTGTTCGGCGCCGCCGTGTGGCAAAGCCGCGACCGCGTGGTCGGCACCTTGCAGCCCGGTGCGCCGGAACTGCGCGAGGACGCCCGCTTCAACCGCGACGCGGCGTCCATCGCGCGCAATTTCGACACCGGCCTGGACTGGCTGACCGTGGTGTTCGAGGCACCGCCCGAGAGCTGCGGCAACGTGAACATCGGGCTCTACCAGGACCGCTTCGTCTGGGCGATGCAGCCGGTGGAGGGTGTGCTCTCGATATCCTCTTACGCCGGACAGCTGCGGCTGTACAACGAGGGCTACAACGAAGGCAACCCGAAGATGGCCGTGGTGCCCATCGATGCGGGCAACTACGCCGCCCTATCCACCGAGATCGCGCGCATCCGCGGCACCATGCGCAAGGACTGCAGCATGACGGCGGTGAACCTCTTCCTGACCGACCACAAGGCCACCACCATCCAGCGCGTGATCGACGCGGTGAAAGCCTTCCGCGGCGGCCACCCCATGCCCGGCGTGAACATCCGCCTGGCCGCGGGCAACGCCGGCGTGCTGGCGGCCATCGACGACGAGGTCGAGAAGAGCGAGCTGCCGATGATGCTGTACGTGTACGCGGCCATCGTGGTGCTGGTGTTCCTGGTCTACCGCGACCTGCGCGCCGTGGCGGCCTGCTGCCTGCCGCTCACGGTGGGCACCTTCATCGGTTACTGGTTCATGAAGGAGCTGCAGATCGGCCTCACGGTGGCGACCCTGCCGGTGATGGTGCTGGCGGTGGGCATCGGCGTGGACTACGCCTTCTACATCTACAACCGCCTGCTCATGCACATGGCCGCGGGCCAGACCATCGTCAAGGCGATCGAGCACGCCATCCTGGAAGTGGGCACGGCCACCATCTTCACCGCCATCACGCTGGCCGTGGGCGTGGCGACCTGGTCTTTCTCGCAGCTGAAGTTCCAGGCCGACATGGGCAAGCTGCTGGCCTTCATGTTCATGGTGAACATGGTCATGGCGATGACCGCCCTGCCCGCCTTGGCGGTATGGCTCGAAAGGCTCTTCCCGCGCCGCAAGCCCGTGCGAGCGACCGGACTGCAGCAGCACTGACATCCATCTGACGATCGACGATGAAATCGACTTCCCTTCTTGCGCGCACGGCATTGGCCGGCGCCCTCGTTTCCCTGTCGCTGGCCTGCGCGGCGCAGGCGCCGCAGACCCAACAGGCCCCAGCTGCTGTTGATGGCGTACCCCTACTGGTTCCCGCGGTTCGCGCCGCGCATGCCGCCCGCGCCACGATGCTGGCCAGCACCCGCGCGGGCGAGCGCATCGTCGCGGTGGGTGACCACGGCGTGGTGCTGCTGTCGGACGACGGCGGCCGCAGCCACCGCCAGGCGCGCCAGGTGCCGGTGGACGTGGCGCTGACCTCGGTCTCCTTCATCGACGCCGGTCGCGGCTGGGCCGCGGGCCACTGGGGGGTGATCCTGCACACCGAAGACGGCGGCGAAACCTGGCAGGTGCAGCGCAGCGACGCGGCGCACGACCGGCCGCTCTTCGCGGTGCACTTCTTCGACGAGAAGCAAGGCGTGGCCGTGGGCCTGTGGTCGCTGGTGTTGCGCACCGACGATGGCGGCGCCCACTGGCAGCCCGTTGAACTGGCCCCGCCGCAAGGCGGCAAGCGCGCCGACCTCAACCTCTTCGGGCTGTTCGCCGACGCGCGCGGCCGGTTGTTCGCGCCGGCGGAGCGCGGCATGGTGCTTCGCTCCGAAGACAAGGGCCGCAGCTGGAACTACATGCCGACCGGCTATGCGGGTTCGTTCTGGAGCGGCATCGCGGGACCTGGCGGCATCTTGCTGGCGGCGGGGCTGCGCGGCTCGATGTACCGCAGCGTCGACGACGGCGGCAGCTGGCAGCGCGTGGACACGCACACGGAGTCGTCCATCACCGCGCTGGCCGGCGCGGGCTCGAGGATCGTCGGTGTCGGGCTCGACGGGCTGGTGCTGACCAGCGAAGACGGCGGTGCGAGCTTCGCCGCCAGCACGCGCGAAGACCGCCTGCCCCTGACCAGCGTGGTGCTGGACGGACAGGGCCGCGCGACGATGTATTCGCGCCAGGGCGTGGTGGCAGCCACCAGCACGAAGGATCCGTCGGCGCGCTGAGCGCCTCGGACCCGGCAGGAACGCAGGCTACTGGCGGAACACACCCTCAGCGGCCGTCTCGGCGAGCGCCCGGCGATCGCTGGGCGCTTCGAGCTTGCGCACGCCCTCGGGCAGCACGGCCGGATCGCCCTTTTTGCCGACGGCCACGACCGTCTCGATGGCGTAGCCCTGCGGCAGCTGGATGGCCGCGCGCAGCTTTTCGGCGTCGAAGCCGGCCATCGCATGGGCCGACCAGCCCGACAGCGTGGCCTGGAACGCGAGGCTGGCCCAGGCGGCGCCGGCATCGAAGGAATGCCACTGGTTGGGGGCCGCCTCGGCGCGACCCGGGAACAGGGCCTCGCGCTGCGAGATCACGACCACCAGCGCGGCGGCGCGCTTCGTCCACATCTGGTTGAACTCGACGAGGCTGTCGAAGATGGGCTGCCAGGCAGGCGTGCCGCGGCGCGCATAGATGAAGCGCCAGGGCTGCACGTTGTACGCGGAAGGCGCCCAGCGGGCCGCTTCGAGCAGGCTCATGAGCGCGGGCTCGGCGATGGTCTCTTCGGCGAAGGCGCGCGGCGACCACCGGTTGGTGAACAGCGGGTCGATGGGGTGGGTGGATTGGCGGGGATTGCTCATTGAAGACTCCAGGGGAACGATGAAGGAAGATGCGGCATGGCGGTGCCGCGCAGGGACGCGCCGCGAAGACGCCGCGCGGGAAAACGAAGGCGCAGGAGAAGGCGCTTCAGCCGCGCATCAGGCGATGCCGGCCATGTTGATGTACTTGATGACCAGGTAGTCGTCGATGCCGTGGCGCGAGCCCTCGCGGCCGAGGCCCGACTGCTTGACGCCGCCGAAGGGCGCGACCTCGTTGCTGATGAGGCCGGTGTTGACGCCGACCATGCCGTACTCCAGCTGCTCGGCCACGCGCCACACGCGGCCCAGGTCGCGGGCATAGAAGTAGCTCGCCAGGCCGAACTCGGTGTCGTTGGCCATGCGCACGACCTCGGTTTCGTCGCTGAAGCGGAACAGCGGCGCAAGCGGGCCGAAGGTTTCTTCGCGCGCCACCGTCATCGCCTGCGTCACGCCGGTCAGCACGGTGGGCTCGAAGAAGCTGCCTCCCAGCGGATGGCGGCGCCCGCCGCTGAGCACCTGCGCGCCCTTCGCCACCGCATCGGCCAGGTGCTCCTGCACCTTGCGCACCGCGGCCTCGTCGATCAGCGGGCCGATGCGCACGCCCTCCTGGTCGCCGGGGCCCACCTTGAGCGCGCGCAGCGCCTCGGCCAGCTTCTGCGCGAAGGCATCGTAGACGCCCTCGTGCACGTAGAGCCGGTTGGCGCACACGCAGGTCTGCCCCGCGTTGCGGAACTTGGAGACCAGCGCGCCTTCGACCGCCGCGTCGAGGTCCGCGTCGTCGAAGACGATGAAGGGCGCGTTCCCGCCCAGCTCCATCGACACCTTCTTGACCGTGGAGGCCGTCTGCTGCATCAGCAGCCTCCCCACCTCGGTGGAGCCGGTGAAGCTGAGCTTGCGCACCACCGGGTTGGTGGCCAGCTCGGTGCCGATGTCGCCGGCCGACCCGGTCAGCACCGACAGCACGCCTGCGGGCACGCCGGCGCGCTCGGCCAGCACCGCCAGCGCCAGGGCCGTGAGCGGCGTCTGGCTCGCGGGTTTGACCACCATCGTGCAGCCGGCCGCGAGCGCGGGGCCGGCCTTGCGCGTGATCATGGCCGCGGGGAAGTTCCAGGGCGTGATGGCCGCGCACACGCCCACCGGCTCGCGCACGACCACGATGCGCTGCGACGCCACGGGTGAAGGGATGGTCTCGCCATACACGCGCTTGGCTTCCTCGCCGAACCACTGGATGAACGAAGCCGCATAGGCGATCTCGCCGCGCGCCTCCGCCAGGGGCTTGCCCTGCTCGGCCGTCATGATGCGGGCGAGGTCTTCCTGGTTCTGCAGGATGAGCGCGTGCCAGCGCGCGAGGATGGCCGAGCGCTCGTGCGCGGTGCGGCGGCGCCACTGCGGCCAGGCGGCATCGGCCGCCTCGATGGCACGCCGCGTGGCGGCGGCGTCCAGCCGGGGCACGTGCGCGATCAGCGCGCCGTTGGCGGGGTTGGTGACGGCGATGGTCCGCTCGGCGGATATCCATTCGCCCGCCACCAGGCATTGCGCGCGCAGCAGCGAGGGGTCGTCGAGAGTCAGCATGGGGTTCCGATTCAGATCTGGGTGATGAGCTTGGTACTGAGAAAACTGTCGAAGGACTCGGTGCCGCCTTCGCTGCCGAAGCCGCTGTCCTTCACGCCACCGAAGGGCAGCTCCGGATGCGCCATGCCCGAGTGGTTGATGTTCACCATGCCGGCCTCCAGGCCGTCGCCCACGCGGGTCGCGGTCTGCAGCGAACGGGTGAACACGTAGCTCGCCAGGCCGAAGGGCAACGCATTGGCCTGCTGCAGCGCCTCGTCGACCGTGTCGAAGCGCGACAGCGCGGCGACGGGGCCGAAGGGCTCTTCGTGCATCACGCGCGCATCGGGAGGGACGTTGGTCAGCAGCGTCGGCGCATGGAAATGGCCTTTGGCTCCAATATGCGCGCCAATCCGCCCGTCCACGCACCCGCCGCCCGCCAGCAGCTCGGCGCCGCGTGCGCGGGCGTCGTCCACCAGTGCCCGCACGGCCTGGAAGCGGCGCTCGTGGATCAGCGGGCCCATCTGGACGCCATCGTCCAGGCCGTGGCCCACCTTCACCGCACCGAGCGCATCGGCGAAGGCGGCGGCAAAGCGGTCGTGGACGCCCGACTGCACATGGAAGCGCGTCGGCGACACGCAGACCTGGCCGGCGTTGCGCGTCTTCAGCCGCGCCAGCAAGGCCACGGCGGCGTCGACGTCGGCATCGTCGAAGACCAGCACCGGCGCATGGCCGCCCAGCTCCATGGTCATGCGCTTCATGTGCAGGCCGGCCAGCGCGGCCAGCTGCCGGCCCACCGGCACCGAGCCGGTGAACGAGACCACGCGCACCAGCGGCGACTCGATGAGCTGGCGCGAGATGTCCGCCGGCACGCCCCACAGCAGATTGAACACGCCCGGCGGCACGCCGGCATCGTGGAAGAGGCGCGCCATGGCCACCAGTGCGCTGGGCGACTCCTCCGGCCCCTTGAGCACGATGGGGCAGCCGGCCGCGATGGCGGCGGCGGCCTTCTTCATCGCCTGGCCGAAGGGAAAGTTCCAGGGGCTGAAGGCGGCGCACACACCGACCGGCTCGCGCACTACCAGCTGGCGCACGCCGGGCAGGCGCGCCGGCACCACGCGGCCGTAGACGCGGCGGCCCTCCTCCGCATGCCACTCGACGTGCTCGGCGGCGTTCAGCACCTCGGCCACGGCATCGGCCAGCGGCTTGCCGTTGTCCAGCGTCATGGCGCGGCCGATCTCCGGCGCGCGCTCGCGCGCTAGCGCGGCCACGCGGCGCAGCAGGTCCGAGCGCTCGAGCGGCGACACGCGCCGCCAACCGGCGAAGGCTGCATGGGCGGCCTGCACGGCGGCCTCGACGTCTTCGGCCTCGGCCCACGGCAGCAGGCCCAGCGGCTGCAGCGTGGCCGGATCGTGCACGGGCTGCGTGCGCCGGCCCTGCGCGTCGATGAAGCGGCCGGCGATATAGAGCGAGAGTTCTGGGTACATGGTGAGAGAGACCGCGGCGCGGGCATGTGGGCGCGGGTATGTGGGCGCGGGTATGGGGCGCAGGTATCGGGGAGCGGTTCGCGCGAGGCTTCAGGCCGCGAGGGCCTCGGCCTGCACGAGGGATGGGGCGGGCGCGGGCTGCGGGCGCGCCGTGTCGCCCGGCGCCAGCACGGCTTCGCAGAAGCTGCCCAGCTCAGCTGCGGCATCGGTGCGGCGGCCGACGGCGGCGATGAAGCGGTCGGGGCGGATCAGCACCCAGTCCACGTCCTTGCCGTGGAACCAGGAATGCAGCGTATTCTCCAGGTCCTCGATCACCGTGCCCGTGAGCTGCCCCGGCATCGGCGAGCCGGCCTCGTTGCCCATGCTGCGCGAGCGCACGGCCACGTAGTGGTCGCAGCCCAGCCGGGCGAGCTGGTCGTGCAGCGCGGCGGGCGCGCCGGCCAGCGCATCGCAGCGCCAGCTCAGCAGCGCGAAGCGCGCGCCGACCACGTCGTCGAGCTTGCGCGGCAGGCCGCGCTCGCGCTCCACGTTGGGCTGGATGAACATGCGGCCCACGAGCGCGTCGCGCCCGGCAATGCCGCTGTTGCGCACGATGCCCTTCGCGAAGCGCGGCATGGGCTTGAACTTCATCTGCAGCACGTAGTCGCGCACCTTCGGAATGTTCCGGATCGCCATGAAGAAACGGTCGCGCGCCCAGGCCAGCAGCGGGTTGCGCTGCGACAGCACGGCGCCGAAGGTGTCGGCCAGGTCGATCATGGCCCTGGCATGGGCATGGCGCTCGTCGTGGTAGCTGGCCAGCAGCTCGGGGCGCAGCCGGCCCTGGAGGACCCAGGCGAGCTTCCAGCCCAGGTTGAAGGCATCGCGCACGCCGGCGTTGAGGCCCTGCCCGATCCACGGCGGCGTGATGTGCGCGGCATCGCCGGCCAGGCAGACGCGGCCCGCGACGAAGCCGCCCGCCACGCGCGAGTTGTGGGTGTAGACGCGCGCCCGGATGACATTGAGCGCCGCCGGGTCGGCCACATGCCGGCCCAGCAACTCGCGCACCTTGTCGGGCGCGAGCATCTGCTCGCCGTCCTCGCCGGGAAAGAGCATGAACTCCCAGCGCCGCAGGCCGTAGGGCAGGCGCAGGCAGACGTAGGGGCGCCCGGGTTCGCAGTGCAGCGCGGTGTAGGGCGCGTCCAGGGGATCCTGGTCGCATTCGATCACCACCCACTTGGCCGGGTGGGTGCGCCCCTCGTAGGACAGCCCCAGCATCTCGCGCACCGCGCTGCGCCCGCCGTCGCAGGCCACCGCGTAGGCGGCGCGCACCTGCTGCTCGGCGCCGGCCTCGTCGCGCAGGGTGGCGGTCACGCCCGCCTCGTCCTGCACCAGGCCCACCAGCTCCAGGCCGAGGCGCAGCTGCACATGGTCGAAGCGCGCCAGGCCGCGGCGCAGCGTCTTCTCGCCCAGCGGCTGCGAGAACAGGTTGCGGCGGAACCAGCCGAACTCGCGCGTGCTCGGCAGGATCTCGGCGAAGCACTGCTTGCGCGCGGTGTACATGCGCATGGGCACGTTCTGGATCATGTCGCGCAGCATCTCCTCGGCCAGGCCGGTGGCCTGGAAGGTGCGCAGGGCCTCGTCGTCCAGCCCCACGGCGCGCGGAAAGTCGAACACCGCCGTGCTGCGCTCGACCACCAGGGTCTGCACGCCGTAGGTGCCCAGCAGGTTGGCCAGCGTCACGCCGACAGGTCCGGCGCCGATGATGAGGACGGGGGCTTCCACGGAAGCGCTCATGAAAACTCCTTGGGACTGAGAGGGGAACGGCGGCTTGCGCGAGCGCCTCAGGCGGCCGAGAGCAGCCGGCTCTCCTGGCGCACCAGCAGGTGCCGCACCTGCTTGCGGAACTCCGCGAAGGCCGGATCGGCCATCAGCGCGGCACGGCGGCGCGCACGTTCATCGAGGCTGTCGAAGGCCCAGTGGAAGACCAGCTGGTTGATGTCGCCGCTTTCCGGCGTCATCAACGCGACCAGTTGCCCGAGCGTGCGGGTCTGCAGCGCGCGGCCGCACTCGTTGTAGATGCGCAGGTAGTCGCGCACGCCGCCGGGCACGAGGGTGTAGGTTCTGAGTTCGTGGATCATGGATGGGACTGGCCCGAGGCGGCCGCATCAGGCCGCGTCAGGCCGCTTCAGGAAGGTGGTGACCGCCTCGGCGAAGAGCGCCGGCTGGTCGTCGTGGACGTAGTGGCCCGCATCGGGAATCTCGCGCGTGGAGATTCGCGGGTTGAGCGCGCGCATGTGCTCGGCCATGGCCGGCTGCAGGTAGTCGGAGCGGCCGCCGCGCACCACCAGCGTCTCACACTGCAGCTGGCTCACATCGGCGGCAAGGTCCACCTGGCGGGCGGGATCCGGGTTCAGGCGCGTGGCGGCGATGCCCGCATGGTCGTAGCGCCAGGTGAAGCCGCCGCCACTCATGGGCTTGAGCATGCTGTGCAGCCGCTGCTGGCGCGCTTCCTCCGTCACCGTGGGGCGCAGCGCGCGCATGAACGCGGCGGCTTCGTCCCAGGAATCAAAGGCGGTGGGCGTGCTCGCCAGCTCCCTGCGGATGCGGGTGGCACCGTCGCTGGTGTCGAAGGCACCGGGGCCGGCGTCCTCGATCACCAGGCGGTGGATCTGGCGGGCATGCCGCGCGGCATACACGATGGCGTTGATGCCGCCCATCGAATGGCCGAGCAGGTCGAAGCGCTGCAGGCCCAGCTGCGCCACCAGCGCCTCGACGTCGGCGACATAGGTGTCGGTGTAGTAGTCGTGCCCCGGGTCCCAGTCGGTCTCGCCGCGGCCGCGCTGGTCGAAGGCGATGACGCGGAACCCGGGCTGCAGTGCGGCAGCCACGCCCACGAAGGTCTCGGCATAGCCGCGGATGCCGTGCAGCATCAGCACCGGCCAGGCATCGGGCTCGCCCCATTCGGTGACGTGGAAGCCCAGGCCATCGTGGCTCAGGCGGTAGTCGCGGCGCTGCATGTGCGTTGCTCCGGCGGCGCTCAGACGAGGCCGTCCTCGCCCTTGATCTCCGAGGCCTTCAGGCCGCCCAGTCGCGCGTTGAGCCGCCCGCGCGTGGCGAAGGCCCAGATCAGCACCACCTCGTCGCGGTTGGGGCCGTCGCCGAACATGGCCGAGACGGTGTCGTAGTGCGAGCGCACGTACAGCGCGTCCTTGTGCGCCAGCGGAATGTCGATGACGGTGCCGGGCCCACCGCGCTTGCCGGTGGAAGGCACCCACGACTTGCCGCCGCCCACGCCCTCGCGCACCGGGTTGGCGGCGGGGTTGGTCAGCAGCGCGTTGCCATGCTCGTATTCGCCGTCGATGCCCACCAGGCAGGCCTTGCCGTAGCTCTCGATGGCCTGCCCGCCCGCGGCCTCGCGGATGCGGCGGCCGAACTCCTTGCCCAGCTCGGGCGAAGGCGCGATCCAGGACGACAGGTCTTCGACGTAGCGGCCCGCGAACGGGTTGCGCAGGCAGGCGGCAATGACGATCTTGCGCAGCGGCTCGCCGTCGGCGGGTGCACCGGTCTCTCCGGCCAGGGTGTCCTCGATCTGGAGGTACCACTTGCGGATGTGGAAGGCGCTGAGGTCGGGGGTGCTCATGGTGATCTTTTCCGGGAATGGGGGTGAATGGGATGGATGTGCCGCAGGCGGCCGCTCACAGCGGCTGCAGGTCCAAGGCGTTGCTGGGCGCGTTGTATTCGCCCAGCAGGCGCTTGGCTTCCTCGTCGTCGTGGACGAGCTCGAGGAAGAACTCGAAGCGGTGGCCGTCGGGGTCGTGGAAGTACAGGCCGTAGCCCACCTTGTGGTCGGTGGTCTTGACCACCTCCACGTTCTTGCGCAGCAACATGCCGTAGAGCCGGCGCAGGTCGTCCAGGCCGCCCTCGATCTCCAGGCCGTAGTGCTGCATGTTCACGGTGCCGCGGGTGGCGGCCTCGGGCTCGTCCACCTGGATGAGCGCGATGTCGTGGTGCTTCTGCCCGAAGGAAAGGAACACCCAGCGCGCCCCGCGCGCCGTGACCTGCATGCCCAGCACCTCTTCATACCAGGGGGCGGAGGCGAAGGGGTCCTTCACGAACAGCGCCAGGTGCGTGCGGCGGATGCGCGGGCGAACCTCTTCGCCAGTGCTGCCGGTGTTGCCGGTGTTGCCGGTGCCGTCGGTGGAAGCGGGGTCGCGGGTGTTCATGGCCGGCCTCCGTGCTTCAGTGGATGGACTGCGGATGCGCGTGCACCGGTGCCACGAAGGGCGTCCAGGCCACCGAGGTGATCTCGCTGAAATCGCGCCACTCCTTGAACCAGCTGCGTCCGCCGTTGGTGGAGCGCAGCAGGTGGCCGTACTTGGTGCCCGCAAAGAGCAGCCCTCGGTTGCTCGCATGCGCGCCGAAGGCCCACACGGTGGAGTTGGGCGCGGTGTTCAGCAGCGTCGGCACCCAGGTCGCGCCGCGGTCGGCGGAGCGATAGATGCGCGTGCGCGAACCCGGCGTGCCGTCGCCGAGGGCCAGCAGCAGCTCGCGGCCATCGGCATCCAGCGGCTGCACCGTGCGGGTGTAGTACAGGCCGTCGAAGCGGTCCTTGGAGGGGTGGCAGACGAAGCTCTGGGCATCGTCGATGCTCTCGCACACCGAGTTGACGGTGACCACGATGTGCTTGGCCGGCGCATCCGGCGTGGCCGGCAGTACCGAGATGGCGTGGATGTCGGAGTTGTTGATGCCGCGCCCGGGCGTGTCGATGCGCTCCCAGCTGTCGCCCGCATCGCGCGTGCGCCAGGCGCCGCCTTCCTCCACGCCGAACCAGGCCTCGCCTGCGCGCTGCGGGTGGAAGGCGATGGTGAGGATGCGCGGGCGGTGCACGCCCGAGCAGAACTCGGGCAGCTCCACGTCCAGCAGCTGCCAGCTCAGGCCGCCGTTGCGCGAGCGGTACATGCGCGCCCGCGAAGGCGCGCCGGTGCCGGCGAACACCAGCTGCGGGTCCAGCGGGCTGAAGGCCAGGGCCCACACGGTCTGGCCATCGGCCGGCGAGGCCATGCGCTGGAAGTGCGCGCCGCCGTCGGTCGACAGGCAGATGCCCGCGTCGGCGCCCGCCAGCACGCGGCTGGGGTCCGACGGGTCCACGGCCAGCGCGCGCACCGTGCCGTCGAATTCGATGGCCTCCTTCAGGCCCAGGCGGTGCCAGGTGGCGCCGTCGTCCACGCTGCGCAGGATGCCCTGCCCTGCCGTGCCCACGAGAATGGTTCCGTTCATGTCTGCGACTCCTTGGATGGATGGCTCAGAGAAAGATGCCGCGGGTGATGCCGCCATCGACCGCGATGGATTCGCCGGTGATGGCCGCCGCGCGGTCCGAAGCGAGGAAGAGCACCGCGTCGGCGATCTCGCCCACCTGCAGCACGCGGCGGATGGGGGTGGCCTTCGCGTAGTTCGCCTCGACCTGCGCGGGCGTGAGGCCCTGCAGCTTGGCTTCCTTCGCGTAGAGCTCGTGGATGTGCGGCGTCTCCACCACGCCGGGGTGGATCACGTTGACCGTGATGCCCGAGGGGCCGAGCTGGTCCGACAGCGTCTTGGTCATGTGCGCCACGGCCACGTTGCGCATGCCCGAGAGCTGCTTGCTGCCGCGGCCGGTGAGGCCGCCGATGTTGATGATGCGACCCCAGCCGCCCTTGCGCATGTGCGCCGCACAGGCCTTCGCGAAGCGCATGTAGCCCACGACCTTGATGTCGATGTCCTGCAGCAGCCCTTCGGGGTCGGCGTTCTCGATCTCGCTGCGCACCAGGCCGCCCGGATGGGCCGCGCCGTTGACCAGGATGTCGATGCGGCCGAAGTGCGCCGCCGCCTTGTCGACGGCGGCCTGCACCTGCGCGGTGTCGCTCACGTCGGCGGGGGTGGCCAGCACCTCCACGCCCGTCTTCGCGGTGATTTCGCGCGCGGCTTCCTCCAGCGCGCCCTGGCTGCGCGCCACGATGGCCACGCGCACGCCCTCGGCCGCGAAAGCTTCCGCCACCGCCCGGCCGATGCCCAGGCTGCCGCCCGTCACCACGGCCACTTTGCCCTTGAGTCTGAGATCCATGTTCGATTGCTCCTTGAATGGTGGGAAAGGCGCCAGTCCGAGTGGCTCAGAGCGCCATTTCGATGAGGGCCGGCCCGCGGCGCCCGAAGGCCTCGCGCAGCTGGACCGAGAGTTCTTCGGCCGTGGCGGCCCGCGTGGCCGGCACGCCATAGGACTGCGCCAGGCCCACCCAGTCGATGCGCGGCGAGTCGAGCGCGGTGAGCGCCTCGGCGCGCGCACCCAGCGCGGCGCCGCCGCGGCGCAGTTCGTTGCGCAGGATGGCGTACTGGTGGTTGGCGGCAATGAGTACGACCACGTCGAGCTGCTCGTGCGCCATCGTCCACAGCGACTGGATCGTGTACTGGGTGCTGCCGTCCGACAGCAGCCCCACCACCCGCCGCCCGGGGCAGGCGATGGCCGCGCCCACCGCCACGGGCAGGCCCTGGCCGATGGCGCCGCCGGTGTTGGT
Source organism: Variovorax sp. 278MFTsu5.1 (assembly GCF_048305045.1). Classification (NCBI taxonomy): domain Bacteria; kingdom Pseudomonadati; phylum Pseudomonadota; class Betaproteobacteria; order Burkholderiales; family Comamonadaceae; genus Variovorax; species Variovorax sp. 278MFTsu5.1. The sequence goes on along the minus strand of NZ_CP157623.1, from coordinate 151,462 downwards.
CAGCGTCGTGTGCGGTGCCGCGGCGGCCGACGCCGCATAGAAGGGATAGCCGCAGGTGCCGCCTTCGACCGAGACGATGGCGCCTTCGGGCAATGCGCGCGTGAGCACCGCGCCGATGGCCGCGGGCGTGAGCGCGCCGGCGGGCTCCGCCGGCAGCGGATGCACCGGCGCCTCGAAGGCGGAGGCCTGCAGCGCATCGGCCAGTTGCTCCAGCGCCTCGGCCACCGGATGGCCGGGCTCGCCCAGGCTCAGCAGGCGAGCGGCTTCGACCATCAGGCTGGGGTGGCCCGTGTAGCCGAAGTAGGTGACGGGGGGCAGTGCGCCGGCCAGCACCACCAGGTCGGCGGGGTCGAGCACGGCGCGTGCCGGCTCGGGAAAGTAAGGCAGCCGGTCGAACGCCGGCAGGCCCTGGCCGCGTTCCGCGCGGGCCGGGAAGGTTTCGGCATAGGCCGTGGCCCCGAGCGCTGCGCACAGCCGCGCGGCGGCGTGCTGCGCGCGCACGCCCAGGCCACCGAGTTCGCCACCGCCGCCCAGCAGGAAGACGATGCGGCGCGCCGAGCGCAGGCGTTGCGCGCAGGTGGCGATGTCGACGGGCGCGGTTGATGCCGCGTCCGGCGCCGGCGTGCCGGCTGCGGCCGCCGCGCCCTGCAGCGGATCGGCCTGGTAGTCCGCCGGAAAGATCAGCGTCGCACCCTGCCCGCCGTTGGCCAGCGACTGGCGCACGGACTCTGCTGCAGCGCGCGGCACATCGGCCGTGCTGGCGATGCGGTGCACCCAGCCCGACACCGGCCGCGCCAGCGACTCGATGTCCGAGCTCAGCGGCGCATCGAAGGGCAGGTGCCAGCTGGTGTGGTCGCCGATCAGGTTGACGATCGGCGTGCGCGCGCGCCGCGCGTTGTGCAGGTTGGCGATGCCGTTGGCGAAGCCCGGGCCCAGGTGCAGCAGCGTGGCGGCGGGCCGCCCGAGCATGCGGCCATAGCCGTCGGCCGCGCCGGTGCAGACGTTCTCCTGCAGGCCGATCACGCAGCGGATCGAATCCTGGCCTTCCAGCGCGCGCACCAGGTCCAGCTCCGTCGTGCCGGGGTTGGCGAAGCAGGTGTCCACCCCTTCGCCGGAAAGCGCCGCCCACAGGGCCTGCGCGCCAGTCTGCTCAGTCATCGCCGATGTCCTCTCGTTGCTTCTCTCTGTTGGGAATGCCGCGACCGGCGTCACTGCACCTTGATGCCGCGCTCGCGCACGAGGCGGCCGATGCGGTCGTTGTCCACGGCGATGCGTGCGTCCAGTTCCGCTGGCGTGGAGGCGCCGGCGCCCAGGCCGCGCTCGGCTGCCCAGCGCTTGAGCTCGGGCTGCGCCAGCACCTTGGTGAGTGCCGCGTTCATGCGCGCCAGGATCTCGGGCGGCACGCCGCTCTTCGCGTGGAAGGAGTAGGAGGTGGACAGCAGCATGTCCGAGCCGCCCGCCTCCACGATGGTGGGCACGTTCGGCACGATGGCCTGACGCGTGGGCGCGCCCACGGCCAGCAGCTTGAAGCTGCCCTTCTGCACATAGGGCAGCATGGCCTCCACGCCGCCGGAGGTGACTTCCACCTGGCCGCCCAGCATGGCCGGGATCACCTCCGCCAGCGCCTTGTAGGGCACGTGCAGGAACTTGACCCCGGTGCCCGATTCGAGCAGCTCCATGTTCAGGTGCATCACGCTGCCCACGCCGCCCGTGCCGAAGGTGACCTTGCCCGGGTTGGCCTTGGCATAGGCGATGAAGGACTTGAAGTCGTTGGCCGGCAGCTGCGCGCTGGTGACCAGGTAGAGGTTCACGTCGGCGATGTTGCTGACGGAAACGAGGTCCTTCTTCGGGTCGTAGGGCGGCTGGTAGAGCAGCGGGTTGACGGTGAGCGTGAGCCGGTCGACCAGCAAATAGGTGTAGCCGTCGGCCGGCGCCTTCACCACCTCGGCGGTGCCGATGATGCCGTTGGCCCCGGCCTTGTTCTCCACCACGACCGAGGCCTTCAGCTCCTTGGAGAGCCCCTCGCCCACGAGCCGCGCCATGACGTCGGGACCCGTGCCCGGCGGGTAGGGCACTTCGATGCGGATCGGCCGCGAGGGCCAGCTGCCCTGGGCCGAAGCCAGCGGCGACACCAGTCCGCATGCCGCCGCCAAGGCGACGGCACCACAGACCTGCAGAACGGACTTTCTTTTCATTGCGCGATTCCTAGGCACCCCTGCGAAGACGGGGCCGGCACCAGGAACCAGAGGGGATGCACCTGGGCGGCAATGGACGACTGACGGCACCGAACACTCATCGGTCACCGAATCATATGCTGTTTTGTCGAATAAGCGAAATTCAGCAAATAAAACGACTGTTAGTGGTTTCCCTTAGGATCAACTTTCGTCCATGTGACGCTTGAGCAAGCAATCGGCGTTCCGGGAAGGTTTTGCGATGTCGATGTGGCTATTACTGCATAGTGATAAGTTGCGATCCATGGCAGCCGCCAAGAGGAGGAAGAGGTCCTGGAGATCGTCGAAGTAGCACCGAACCCAATGTTTGCCAGTGATCCGAGTAGTTCTACCGACGCGCTAGGCCCGCATCGAATGGCATATTTATCGCATAGAAATAATTTGATGACTATGTCTTCGACCCTATGCAACAAAACGGGGCGCCGTTGCACCAGAACGCCGCGCAAGCGGCGGGCCGGCACCGCAAGAGCGCCCGCATCGGCGTTCGCCTCGGGCCTGCCGACGCGCAGGCCTGCCTCTCCATCCCCAGAAAGCGCCTTCCCGCCATGAAGCTCTATCTCACGCCTAGGACCTGCGCGCTGGCCGTCGACATCGTGGCGCGCGAGATCGGCCTCGCGCTCGAGCTCGTCTGGGTCGACGTGCGGGCCAAGAAGCTCAAGGACGGCGGCGACCTCCACCGCATCAACCCCAAGGGCCAGGTGCCGGCGCTCGAGACGGACGACGGCCAGTTCCTCACCGAGGGCGGCGTGATCATTCAGTACCTGTGCGACCGGCACGGGGCGGACCACCTGCTGCCTCGCAGCCTCGACATGGAGCGATACCGCGTGCTGGAGTGGATGGGCTTCATGAGCTCGGAGCTGCACAAGACCTTCACGCCGCTGTTCCGTGCCAACACGCCGCCGGCCTACCGCGACATCGCCATCGAGAACCTGCTGCGCCGCTTCGCCTGGCTCGACCGGGTGCTGGCCACCCGGGGCTTCCTGCATGCGCAGCGCTTCACCGCGGCGGACGCCTACTGCTTCACCATCGTCATGTGGGCCGAGCTGCACGCCATCGACCTGGCGCAGTGGCCGCACCTGCATGCCTACCTGCAGCGCGTCGCGGCGCGCCCCAGCGTGCAGGCGGCGCTGGCCGCCGAGCGCGACGAGCTCGCCACCCAAGCCGCGGCCTGAGCCGCCGGCACCCCCTCGATCCGGAGAACCCATGAAGCTCTATCACGAAGTCCGCGGCTGCTCGCTCGCGGTGGACATCGTCGCGCGCGAACTGCAGCTGCCCCTCGCCCTCGAATGGGTCGACATGAAGACCAAGCGGCTGGCCGACGGCCGCGACTATTTCAGCGTCAACTCCAAGGGCACGGTGCCCACGCTGGAGATGCCGGACGGCCAGCACCTGAGCGAGGGCTGCATCGTCATGCAGTACCTGGCCGACCAGTGCCCCGGCAACACGCTCCTGCCCGCGTCGGGACTGCCGCGCTACCGCGTGCTGGAGTGGATGAGCTTCATCGCGGCCGATCTGCACAAGGGCGGCTTCATGCCGCTGTTCAAGGCCGTCACGCCGCCCGAGTACAAGGCCATCGCGCACGGCATCGTCGAGGCCAAGCTGCAGTGGATCGACGAGCAGCTGGCAGGCCGCGCCCACCTCACCGGCGACACCTTCACGATCGCCGACGCGCACTGCTACACGATCGCCATGTGGACGCACGCGCATACCATCGACACGCGGCGCTGGCCCCACCTGGAGGCCTACTTGGCGCGCTGCGGCGCCCGGCCCAGCGTGCGCGCGGCCGAGGCCGCCGCGGCCGCGCAGGGCGAACGCGAGCGTGCGGCAGCGGCAGCCGCAGTCGCGCACTGAGCCCGTCTTCGCCACCCTCGCAAGGAACGACCATGCCCATGCTCCGACGCCTCCTGCTGCCCTGCCTGGCGGCCCTCGCCGGCCTGTTGCCTGCACTGGCCTGCGCCCAGGCCTCTCCCTCGGCACCCATCCACCTGGTGGTCGCCTTTCCGCCCGGCGGCGGCACCGACGGCGCGGCGCGGCTGATCGCCGAGAAGCTGGCGCCGGAACTCGGGCAGTCGGTCGTGGTGGACAACCGCGCCGGTGCCGGCGGCACCATCGGCGCGCAGTCGGTGGCACGCGCCAGGCCCGACGGCCAGACGCTCCTCTTCGGCACGGGCGCCGAACTGCTGATCAACCCGGTCACGCGCAAGACCGCACCCTACGATCTCCTGAAAGACTTCGTCCCCATCACCGAGGTGGGCACCGTGAGCTTCGTGCTGGCCGTGCCCGCGGGCTCGCCGGTGCGGGACGTGCGCGAACTCATCGCCACCGCCAAAGCGCAGCCTGGCAAGCTCAACTACTCGTCCTTCGGCATGGGCTCGACCAACCACCTGATCGGCGAGCTCTTCCTGAAAGCCACCGGCACGCGGGCCGCGCACGTGCCCTTCCAGGGCAGCCAACAGGCCATGACCTCTTTGCTGGCCGGCGACGTCGACTTCACCTTCGACACCACCGCCGTGGTGCTGCCGCAGGTCAAGGCCGGCAAGCTTCGCGCTCTGGCCACGCCGTCTCCCAGCCGATTGCCTGGCCTGCCCGATGTGCCCACGCTGCAGGAACTGGGCTACGGCGGGCTGGTGGCCGAAGGCTGGATGGGCGTGTTCGCGCCCGCGGGCACGCCGCCGGCCGTGGTGGCAACCCTGGCCGCCGCGCTGGACAAGGTGATCCGCACGCCCGACATGGAATCGCGCCTCGCTGCGCGCGGTGTGGCGGTGACGGCGGCCGACGGCCCGCAGTTCCGCGCCAAGCTGCAGGTCGAGCTGGACAAGTGGCGCCGCGTGGCCCGCGAGGCCAACGTGTCGCTGGACTGAGGCTGCCATTGCACATCTTCCCAAGGAGCCCTGCCATGCCGATCCTTTTCTCCATCCGTCGCCGCGCCGCCCTCTCCCTTCTGGCCGCGGCATGCCTGCTCGGCGGCACTGTCGCCCGTGCCGACGCCTGGCCCTCGCGCCCGATCACGCTCATCGTCTCCTTCGAGCCGGGCGGCTCCACCGACATCTCGGCGCGTGCCGTCGCGCAGGCACTGTCGGTGGAGCTCAAGCAGCCCGTGGTGGTCGAGAACCGCGCGGGCGCGGGCGGGCGCATCGGCACCAAGGCGGCGGCCATGGCCAGGCCCGACGGCTACACCCTGCTGTGGGGCAGCGGCAGCAGCCTGACAGCGGCCCCGGCCATCTATCCCCACCAGGAGCACGTCGCCACGCTGGTGCCGGTGAGCCTGGGCGCCACGCAGGCCTTCGTCTTCGTCACGAATCCGGGCTTGGGGGTCCGCACGGCGCAGGAATTCGTCGCGCTCGCAAAGCGCGAGCCGGGCAAGCTCAACTTCGCCTCGGCCGGCGCGGGTTCCAGCAACCACCTGCTGGGCGAGATCTTTCTGGCCGCCACCGGCGCGCCCGTGGTGCATGTGCCCTACAAGGGCGCCGTCATGGCCAAGGACGCGGTGATCCGCGGCGAGGCGCAGTTGATGGACGAAGTCACCTCGCCCCTGATCGGCGCCCTGCGCGCCGGCCAGCTGGTGCCGCTGTTCATGACCGGCGAGCGGCGCGACCCGGCCTTTCCCGACATTCCCACCGCCGCCGAGGCCGGCCTGCCCGAGATGACGATCCAGGGCTTCTTCGGCCTGCTGGCGCCCGCCGGCACGCCGCCGGAGATCGTGGCGCGGCTCAACGCGGCCATGCGCGCCGCCCTCGCTTCCGAGCCTGTGACCAAGACATTCGGCAACCTGGGCTTCACCACCGTCTACAGCACGCCCGGGCAGATGGCGGCCCGCATCGCCGAGGGCCGCGCAACCTATGACCGCATCGTCAAGGCGCGGCAGATCCGCGTCGACTGACGCACAGCCCTCTTCTTCTCCAGTTTTCCCGCCACACCATGACTTCAGCTTCGTTCCATCGCGAACTTCTCGTCCATCGCCGCAAGGCTCTCGGCACACTCGCTGCGCTGGTCGCCTGCGGCAGCGGCCCGGCACGCGCCGTCACCTGGCCGGAACGGCCGATCAACCTCGTGGTGCCTTTCGCAGCCGGCGGCGGTACCGACACGGTGGCCCGCCTCATCGGCCAGAAGCTGCAGGGCGCACTGGGCGGCACGGTCGTGATCGACAACAAGCCTGGCGCCAATGGCCTGATCGCCGCGCGCACCGTGCTGCAGCCGCCGGCCGACGGCCACATGCTGATGTTCGGCAGCAACTCCACGCATGTGATCGCCGCGCTCGCCTCGAAGCAGCAGGTCGCGCCCGGCAAGAGCATGCAGGAGGCCTTCACCATCGTCAGCGTGATGGCCAATGCGCCGCTGGTGCTGGCCGTGCGCGCCGACAGCCCCGCCAAGGACCTGCGCGCCTTCTTGCAGCAGGCCAAGGCCGGCAAGCTCAGCTACGGCAGCTTCGGGGCGGGCTCCTCGGCCCACGTGATGGGCGAGGTGCTGGCCGGATCGGCCGGCGTCGAGCTGCTGCACGTGCCCTACAAGGGCTCGTCGCCCGCCATCACCGACCTGATGGGCGGCCAGGTGGATGCGGTGTTCCTCACCGTCGCCGCCGTCGAGGCCATGGTGACGGCCGGCTCGGTGCGCCCGCTGGCGGTGACCGGCCTGCGCCGCGTGAGTTCGCTGCCCGCGGTGCCCACCTTCGAGGAACTGGGTGTGCGCGATATGGGCAACGCCGGCTGGTTCGCGGTGTTCGCTCCCGCGGGCACGCCGGCTCCGGTCGTGGCCAGGCTCGCGGCGGCGCTGCAGTCCATCGCGGGTGACGCCGAGGTGCAGTCGCGCATGGTGGGGCTGGGCCTGGAGCCGGTGGTGAGCACGCCTGCACAGGCGTTGGAGACCTGGCGCCGCTCGCTGGCCGCGGCCGCGCCCATCGTCAAGAAGGCCAACATCGTCTTCTGAACGAGCTGGCTGGCGCGTCTACAGGTGCCCGTCGGCCGACAGGCGCACGCTGATCATGTGCGCGGTGCGCTTGACCAGCTCGGCGATCGCCTCCGCATCGAAAAGCGCCAGCCGCGCATCGCTGCCCAGCGCGGTGACGCTGGCGACCACGAGCCGCCCGCGCCCGAAGATCGGCGCAGAGACGCCTGTCTTTCCCTCGTTGAGTTCGCCCGAGGTCCGGCAGTAGCCCTCGCGGCGGATGCGCTGGGCCTCTTCGTAGAACGCATCCCACGGCGGGGTGTCGGCCGCCTCGCCGGCCATTTCCTGGTGCAGCTTGCGCAGCCGCGCGGCCGGCAGGAAGGCCACCAGGGCCTTCGCGCTCGCGCCGCGCGACACCGGCACCGGCCGCCCGCGGCCATAGCGCAGGTGCGGCAGCGGGTCGTTGAACTCGGTGTGCACCGTGATGATGGAGTGGCCATAGAGCTTGGACAGGAACACATCCAGGCCCGTCTGCTCGGCCAGTTCGCGCATGGGTGGCGCGGCGGCGCGGATCACCGGGTCGGACTCGCGGATGCAGCGGTCCAGCTCGATGATGCGCGGACCCAGCGTGATGCTGCGGTCCAGCCGCACCAGCAGGCCCACCTTCGACAGCTCCTGGATGTAGCGGTAGGCCGTGCTCTTGGGCACCTTGAGGCGGGTGGCGATCTCTTCGACCGTGAGCGAGGGGCTGGCCGTGGAGAAGAGCCCCAGCGTGCCAAGCAGGCGCGAGAGACTCGACTCAGGGGCGCCGCGCGATCCCCCATCGAGCTCGTCGGCCGCCGCCGGCGCGCCTGCACCGGCACGCGCCCCGCGCTCCATATTTTCCATCCGGCGCGCCCCGCGCCCGCCCTCTTGCTTCATCGAACTGATCTTAGTGGATGCGATTCGTGGGAAACACGTAAGGTTGCGCGAGCAGGTCGGGAACGCATACCGCGCCGATGTCCGCCAGTGCTGCGCCGATCAACATGCTCGCCTCGTTCGCGTCCATCCGTCCGCCAATGGGAACGTTGTACGGCCGGCCGTCCGCTGCCCGACGCCCACTGCCGCCGCTTTCCTACTGAACAGCCGCCTGAACTGCGCATCATGCCGCCATGGACCGATTTCCGCGCCACGCGCCATACACAGCGAAGGGCACCGGATGACACGAGCCCGTCTCTCAGCACCCGATGCTTCAGGCAGCCACCCTCGCAAAGTCCGCCTCCTGCCTCTGTGCAAGGAGGCGATCAGTGCATGGATCGACGATCTGGCGCCCAGCATGGGAGCGGCGATCGCGTACTACACGATGTTTTCGCTGGCGCCGCTGCTGGTCATCGTCATCGCGGTGGCAGGCGCCCTGTTCGGCACGGAGGCCGTGCAGGGCCAGATCGCCGCACAGCTCTCGGGCCTGGTGGGCGAGGAAGGCGCACTCGCGGTGCAAGGCCTGATCCGAAGTGCCAGCGAGCCCTCCCGGGGGCTGATCGCCGGGGCGATCAGCATCGCCGTGCTCGTGGTGGGCGCAACGACGGTGTTTGCGGAGCTCCAAAGTGCGCTCGATCGCATCTGGCACGTGCCGGAGCGCGCGAAGCCTCACGGCTTATGGGGCATCCTGCGCGCGCGCGTGCTGTCGTTCGGGCTGATCCTGGGTCTGGCCTTCCTGCTGATGGTTTCCCTCGTGGTGAGTGCCGCCCTGGCCGCGCTCGGCACCTGGAGCGCGACCCTGGTGCCGGGATGGGAGGTGATGTTGCAGGGCCTCAACCTGCTCGTGTCGCTCGGCATCCTGACGGTCCTTTTCGCGATGATCTTCAAGTTCATGCCAAGCGCCCCCATCGCGTGGCGGGATGTCTGGACCGGCGCGGCCGTCACGGCGGTGCTGTTCGAGATCGGCAAGGTGCTGATCGGTCTGTATCTCGGCAAGAGCGGTGTCAACGAATCATTTGCAGCGGCAGGTTCCCTCGTCGTCCTGCTGGCCTGGGTCTATTACGCGGCGCAGATCTTTTTGCTCGGCGCCGAGTTCACCAAGGTCTACGCCCATGCGCACGGTTCTGTGGCGGCGGCCAAGGCGCAAGCCGCCACCCAGGAAACAGCGCACAAGGCCGAAGCAGGAACAGACGATGTAGAAGGAACGCCCGGGGGCCTGCGCAAGCCTTCTGAGGCGCACGCGGCTCTGGAGCGCAAGGACCTGATCGTGGCGCTCGCTGGGCGGCTTGCCGTGGCGGCGGGTTTCGTGATGCTTCACTCGCTGCTCAACGGCAAGCGCCGCGCTCGACCCGACCGGCATCGGCGAGGCCGGAGCTGAAGCCGGCGCTGCTTGCTTTCGAGGCCTGCACCTGAAGGGAGATATCGCTCAGGCTGGGTCGCTGGGACGGGCGAATCTGCTCGGATGAGCATCAGGCCGGCAATGCGCTCCGCAAGGGGCCAGGGGCCACGCATGAGCAAGACCGTCGGGCCGGCACCACCCCGCACGGCGGCGAACATGGTTCCTCCGTGGAATAAGTCCTTGCCGGCAATGCACGTGGCCGGCCCGGCAACCGTGCAGCTACTTCAAAGTGGACGGACCCGCGTTGTCCTGCGGCAGCGTCGCGGCGCCTCGGGCAGGGACATCGCCGGGTGCTTTTTTTGGCGCGTGCATGCCATAGGCGAAGAGCAAGCTGACAACGCTGACCACGGCTGCCGCGAGCAGCGCGGCCAGGAGGCGGCGGCCGATGCGCACCTTCGTGTCCCGATGTCTGCGGTGCATGTGGTTTCCTCATTCAGTGCGTCATTCACAGTGCTCTCGCCCGGCAGTTCAACAAGCCGCAGCATGAGAGATGTGGAACGCCTACCCCGAAGGCTCTGTCTTGAGCAGCCCCCGCATGTTGAGGGCCGCCAGGCAGACCTGCAGCGCGATCAGTGCATAAGCAGAGCGGTGCCAGCCCCACGCCGTCCACAGCACATTGCTGAGCAAGAACACCCAGAACCCCCAGTTTCTGCGCCGCCTCGTATCGGATGCAACCAGCCAGGCCGCAGCGAGTGACGCCAGAAAAGCCGGCCACTGAACCAGATCCAGCATGTTGTCCATGACGATTGTTCTCATCGCAATTTTTGGACCGAACGCAACGACGCCGATCGTCGGAGCCCTCACCCTCGGGAAGGACTTCGCGACAAGGTAGGCAGACTGCACGCCGCAGCTCGTCGGCTGGTCCCTCTCACAGTTGTAGGAGGAACCGCGAGGCGCAGGCCGACCCGGCGGCCCTGCTGGCGGTGGTCGCTGAAGGCGCTCGCGCGGGTTCGCGAACGACCGCCCCTGTTTCCGCAGCCCCGCCCGGGCATCGCCCATGAGACGCAGTACCGGGACGAGACGAACCCCTGGCCAGGACATTGAAGCGAGCATCGCCCACCTCCCAGTGCCACCAGCGAAGCGCCGGCGGAACGTCAAATTGACGTTCATGTCGCGCCGCTGCCTCGGGCTTGCTGCGTCAGCTTCGCGACCTCGCTCGATTCGTTAGCCGCGCTTATTCATACTCTGTGGCTCCCAGACGAACCAGACGCTGACACCTCGGACCCGAAGAAGCATCACCTTCTTCCAATACGTACTCGCGCTCGCGGCGCAGTAGCTCGCGCGCTGGCGCCGGTAACCGACGAAGCAGAGGCACGCGAGATAGCAACGCACGAACTTGGGCTGGCGTAAGCGTCTCCAGCAGCGCCTTGGCTGCGGTACGGGCCACGTCGGGCGAAGGGTCCGACAAGCTCCCGGTCAATACCGGCATCACACGCGTTGAGGTGAAGAAACTCAATGCCCACACGATGCGTCGACGCACGTAAGGCTCACGTCTGTCCAAAGTGCGGATCAACGGTTCGATGGCTTCGCTATCGCCAATCGCAGCCAGCGCCAGCGCGGCGTTGGCGCAGCAGTCATCATCCTCGTTATCGAGCTGCGCTATCAACGGGGCGAGTGCTCGGCGATCCGGTAGATCGATGAGCGCGTCCGTCACGTCCCTTGCCAGCTCGTCCTCACTCAGGAGTGGCAACAACAGCGGGACCGCGTCATCGGCGAGACCACGGTCGGCGAGTGCCTGCACCGCCAGCTTGCGAGCATGGAGGCCAGTCTTCCCAGGCGACTGCAATAGACGGAGCAATGCCGGAGGAATCGGCGCGCCCGCGTCGAACTCAAGTGCCTTGATCGCGGCATGGCGTATCTCGTCAACGGGGTCCTCAAGCAGCTCGGACACGAGCGACGACAAGCGCTGCGCAACGCCTTGGCCTGCAAGCGGCAATGCCTCCAGCGCCGCCACCCGGACATTTTCAGCTGGGTCGTGCAGCGCAGCGTGCCAAAGCGGAAGCGAAGCAGCGCCAGGCTGCTCGTCAAACAAAGGGGCTAGCGAGCGGACGGCACGCTCACGGACTTCCCCATCGGTATCCGCCAGCATCAACGAAACGAGTTCAAGCCGATGCGTCTCAGGCAGCGAGCGTGAATCGCCAAGCGCCATTGCAGCGGCCAACCGGAGCCTCAAGTCCTCGGCGCGAGCGGCCGATCGGAGCACATCCAATGCCTGGGTTGCGTCCAGGTAAGCCAGTGCATGGAGCGCATTCTCTCGAACCTCCAAGTCGAGATCGTGGTGGAAAACGCGGATCAATGCCTCGAAGATGGACGGGACGGGCAGGTCGAAGTCTTTGAGAGCGATCACGACGTTGCTGCGCACATCGGCATCCGTATCGCGCAGTGCGACCAACAGCGGTTCGATCGCAGCGGGGTCGCTGAAACGCAGACCTTGAGCGGCGGCGGCGCGCACGCAGGCATCCACGTCCCGCAGGCCCGCCGTCAACGCCTCGAATGCCGCCGTGCCGACGCCCCTGTCCTCCTCGTCGCCGAACCACCACATGGCTTGACATCTCGCGGCTGGAAGGGGATCGCAGGCGGCTTCGACGAACACCTTCGTCACTGCATCCCCTCTCGATCGAGAATCTGCCAAGGCAGACAAGGCGGCACTGCGCGTTTCTTCATCCCCGTCGGCCCACAGCGGCAACCAGGGAGCAAGTCGCCCGGCGATGTCCGTCGCTTGTTCGGCCTCTTTTTCCGCGGCCTCTACACGTGCTTGGTCCAGCATTTCATAGCTCATTTTTGTGAGGCTGGCGCGGCCGAGCGAATTTCGTCGCAGCCGACCAAGGTTCTCACGGTATTCGACGGGGCCAAGAGAGATTTCGATCCGCTTCTGGTTGCATCCACGGATGCAGGAACCCACCGCTTCCATGAATTCCTCAACGGTGGTGCTCGTCCGGTACCGAGGATAAAACAGTTCGGTCTTCGGTCGACCGAAGCGTCTTCGCGGGCCGCGTTGCCAGGCGGGCAGGCTTTGCAAGGCGTCGAGCGAGCGAGATGCGCGTCGCTCATTCTTGTTAGCCAGCCTGGCCAGCGTAGTGGTCACCACGATCGCGGTGCGCCACGGGCCAGTCGGTGGTTTCGGCCACGGTCTCGATGGCAGCATCCAGCATCTTCGTGCTGGGCGTACATGCTTGAAGTAAAAGAATTTTCACTTGCGAAAATCCGAAGTACTCAGAATTTCTGAAGATGCCACCGCGAGTGTCGACATCGTCCAACTGGCGTGGCGGCGCTCAGCGGTCCAGCATCGCATGCGGCCAGCGCCCCGAATCCACGCGCTCCTGCACCACGGCCCGCAGGATGTCGATGAGCACTTCGGTCGCGCGCGATGGCGGCCGGTCGGAAGCGCGAGCCAGCACGCGCCGCAACCGCAGCCCCTCGATGGGAATCGCGACCAGGCGTCCGGCCTCGATCTCGTCCTGCACGACCGCGGCGAAGTGAACCGTGAGGCCCAGGCCTTCTTCCACCAGGCGGGCCGCCACGCTCAAGGTCTCGACCTCGACCACAGGGTTCAGCACCACGCCCGCGCGCGCCGCCGCCGCTTCCAACTCGAGCCGCACGCCCGACTTGGACACGCCCGTCATCACCAGAGGCAGGCCGGCCAGCCGGGGCAGCTTGATCTTCGTCATGCGCATCAGCCGCGCGTCATCGGTGCGCCCGATGAGGCACAGCGCTTCGGTCATGAGTGGCGTCGCCAGCACGTTGGTCAACTGCATCGGCCCGTTGAGGATCGCGATGTCGACCGCCCCCTGCTCCAGCATGCCCAGTAGAGACTGCGAGAAGCCTTCGACGATGCGCAGCCGCACATCGGGAAACTGCTCGCGCACCGCGCGCGCAAGTGGCACGGCGAGCAGCAGCGCGAGAGCGGGCGACAAGCCGATGGCCGCCGGGCCGCTCGGGTCGCGTTGACGCGCCGTCATGTCCTGCTTCATCTGCTCGGCATAGCGCAGCAGGAACGATGCGCGCTCCATGAGGAACACAGCCTCTTCGGTCGGTGTCGCGCCGCGCGCGTGCCGCTCGAAGAGGCGCACGCCCAGTTCTTCCTCGAGCAGGCGGATCTGCCGGCTCAGCGCTGGCTGCGCGACGTGCAGCACGGCAGAGGCGCGGCCGTAGTGCTGCTGCGTGGCGAGTACCACGAAATACCGAAGCTGTCTGAGGTCCATGCAGGGAGTCCAAGTCGTTGCAGCAAGAGTGGTCGATGGGCATCGCACTCCCCATACCGAAATGTTATCGAGCCGCTCGAAAAATGGTAATGGACGCACGAATGACCGTTGCCTACAGTGGGCCTCGCAGAACGTAATCCGCTGCTTTTTCAACGAATCCGAACATCATCGCATCAAGGAATAGACATGGACCCCACCCTCCAGGAAATGGAATCCACCCGCATCGCCCGCTGGGGCAAGGTCACGCCGTACGGCGAGACCTTCATCGAGAGCCGGCTGCCGGGCATGAAGAAGAACATCTACAAGATCATGAACCGCGGCGTCCTGGAGAACAAAGGCGTCCAGCCGGCAATTCCGGGCAACCACCGCTTCGGCGTGACCTTCATCGAAATCCCGGTTGGCCAGGGTGCCAGCCTTCACGCGCACAAGACCGAGGAAGTCTTCTGTCCGCTGAACGGGCAGATGGAGGTCATCTGGGGCGAGAAGGGCCAGTACTCCGTGATGCTCAACCAGTGGGACGTGATCTCGTGCCCCATCGGCGTGATGCGCGGTTTCCGCAATCCGAACGATCACGCGCTGGTGGTGTATTCGGTCGTCGGTGGAACCGACGAAGAATGCGGGCGCATCGCCTGGCACGAGGATGTCGTCAGGGCTGCAGAGGCCACCGGCCTGGTCTACGGAACCGACGGCTATATCAAAGAGACGGCGCCAGAAAGCAAGTAGTCGCCGCGCCGACCGCCCGAACTGCGCAAGGCTCATAGGCACCACCCGAGGAGACAAAAAATGACGATCCCCCAGGACTTCGAGGCCGCATGCCGCATGCCGACGTGCGGCGTGGCACACGGCATGAACCGGCGACACGCCCTCGCCGCTGCACTCGCGGCGCTGGGCGCCGGCCTTGTTCGCGCCCAGCCGACCTGGAGCCCCAAAGGCCCTGTGCGCATCGTCGTTCCGTTCGCCGCCGGCGGCACCTCGGACATCATCGCGCGCATCGTGGGCGTGCGGCTCGCCGAAGCACTGGGTCAGCCGGTGCTCGTCGACAACCGCGTGGGCGCCGGCGGCAACATCGGCATCGCGTCGGTGGCACGCGCTGCACTCGACGGCCAGACGCTGCTGCTGGTCTCGTCCGCGTTCGTGACCAATCCGGCCTTGTTTGCCGACAAGCCTCCTTATGACCCGCTGCGCCAGTTCGCACCGGTGTCGCTCGCCGTCAGCTCGCCCGACGTGATCGTGGTGCCGGCGACGGGCCCGCTTACCAGCCTGTCGGCGCTGATCGACACCGCTAAACGCCGACCAGGCGCGCTCACCTACTCGACGCCCGGCAAGGGCAACAGCGTGCACCTGGGCGGCGAGCTGCTGTGGCAGCGCGCCGGCATCGAGCTGCTGCACGTGCCTTACAACGGCGCGGCCCCTGCCGTGCAGGCCGTGCTCGGCGGACAGGTCGATTGCGCGCTGACCGCACTGCCGGCTGCCAAGGCCCACATTGCGGCGGGCACGCTGCGGGTGCTGGCCGTCGGCAGCCGCGCGCGCTGGGCCGAGCTGCCGCAGGTGCCGACGGTGGCGGAGTCGGGCTTTGCCGGCTACCGCTCCGAAACCATGCAGGCGCTGTTCGCGCCGGCGGGCACGCCTGTCGCCGCCATCGAGCGACTGCACACCGAGGTGCGGCGCATCCTGGCGCTCGACGACGTGCAGCGCCAGACCCGAGAACTCGGCTTCGAGACGGTCGCAAGCCTGCCCGCCGACCTCGCCGCGCGCGTCGCCGAAGACGTGCCGCGCTGGACCGCCGTCGCCAGCCGCGCGCGCATCCGCGCCGACTAGCGGCCCCACGCCCCTTCAGCCACAGCGGTGCGCCGATGCGTGCCGGGCGGCATCGTGCCGATTTCATTTTCTTCACTCTCCAGGACTTCCCATGATTTCTGCCACCGAGACGCCCACGGATACCGAGGCACCGCCTGCGCAGCGCTCGATTCCCGCCAACGCCCAGGCGCTGCTGCAGGCCGTGCTGGACGCCAACCAGGGCACGCGCGACGCGCGCACCCGCACTGTGCTCGACGCGATGATCCGCCACCTGCACGCCTTCGCCTCGGAAGTGACGCTGACCTATGAAGAGCTCTTCAAGGGCCTGGACTTCATGGTGCGCATCGGCCAGGCCACCGGCCCGAGCAAGCACGAAGGCATCCTGCTTGCCGACATCCTCGGCCTCGCCACGCTGGTGCTGCTCATGGACGCAAAGGCCGTGCTCGCCGCGGGCGGCACCGAGCCGGCGCTCATCGGCCCCTTCTGGCGCGCGAACCAGCCGGTGAGGCCCAACGGCGTGCGCATCGCGACCGACGACACGGCCGGCGAGACGCTGCATGTACGCGGCCGTGTGCTGTCGCTGGACGGCACGCCCCTCGCCGGTGCCCGCATCGAAACCTGGCAGGCCGCGCCCAGTGGACTGTACGAAAACCAGGACCCGGAGCAGGAAGACATGAACCTGCGCGCAGTCTTCGAGACCGACGCCGACGGCCGCTTCTGGTTCGAGAGCGTGCAGCCCTCGGGCTATGGCGTGCCCACCGACGGACCTTGCGGCGAGCTGCTGGCGCTGCAGAACCGCAGCCACATGCGCCCGGCACACCTGCACTTCATCGCCATCGCGCCGGGCCACAAGGTGCTGGCGACGCAGATCTTCGATGCGCGCGATCCGTACGCCTACAGCGACGCGGCCTTCGGCGCGGTGGGCTCGCTGCTGCGCGACTTCGAACCCGACAGCGCGGGCCACTTCCACCTCGACTTCGAACTGCGGCTGGAGCCCGGCGAAACGTGCCTGCCCACGCCGCCGCTGCCCTGACCGCACACACATTTTCTTCACTTCACTCCGTACCACGAGACATAGCACCATGAGGACACCACCGCGCGCCCTTCGCCTCAGCGCCAGGGCCCCGAGCTCCGATGCACTGAACCCCGACCTGGTTGACATCGCACAGCCCGAGACACCGGCCGGCTGCGCCATCGTCGAAGTCCTTGCCGCGGCGATCAACCCCAGCGACGTCAAGGCGGCGCTGGGCCTGATGCCGTATGCCATCTGGCCCCGCACGCCGGGCCGCGACTACGCCGGGCGCGTCGTCGCCGGTCCGTCGGAATGGATCGGCCGCGCCGTGTGGGGCACCGGCGGCGACCTCGGCATCACGCGCGACGGCACGCACGCGCGCTACCTCGTGCTGCCCGTGGCAGCGCTCGTCGCCAAGCCCGAACGCATCGCCATGGCTTCGGCCGCCACGGTGGGCGTGCCCTTCGTGACGGCATATGAAGGCCTGCGCCGCGCCCACCTCGCGGGGCCCGGCCAGACCGTGCTGGTGCTCGGCTCGAACGGCAAGGTCGGCCAGGCCACCGTGCAGTTGGCCACGCGCGCCGGCGCGCGCGTGATCGGCGTCGAGCGCGGCGCCACCCGGTACACGGGCCACGCGAGCGCGCAGGTCGATGTGATCGACGGCACGCGCGACGACATCGCACAGGCAGTCCTGTCGATGACCGATGGCAAAGGCGTGGACATTGCCTACAACACCGTCGGCTCACCGTACTTCGCCGCAGCGCTCGCATCGCTCAAGGTCGGCGGCACGCAGATCCTGATCTCCACGCCCGACCGCAACGTGCCCTTCGACATCATGGCCTTCTATCGCCGCGACTTGCACATGCTCGGCGTGGACAGCCTGAAGCTCACGGCCAGCCAATGCGCGGATGTGTTCCGCACGCTGCTGCCGGGCTTCGAAGACGGCAGCCTGCAGGGCTTCGACGTGAACGACGGCTCGGTGCTGCCGCTGGACCGTGCACGCCAGGCCTACCTGCAGGTGCTCGAAGGCTCGATGGAGCGGCTGGTTTTGGCGCCCTGAACGTTCCCGGGGTGCAGCCCCGTTCATCACTTCGGGGCCTGCCCGGCAGGTAGGCCCTCCCCCACGCACAACAAGGAGACAACGATGGACATCCATCGCAGGACATTGCTTCGCCTCACAGCAGCTGCGGGCGGCATCGCCGGCCTTCCCACTACGCTCTTCGCGCAGCCCGCCTACCCCAACCAGCCCGTGAAGCTGGTCATTCCCTTCACCGCCGGATCGACCACCGACGTGGTAGGCCGCATCGTCGGCGAACGTCTGCAGCAGTACCTCGGCCAGCCTTGCGTGGTCGACAACCGGCCCGGCGCGGGCGGCACGCTCGGCGCCAGCGCGGTGGTCAACGCCGCAGCCGACGGTCACACGGTGCTGATCCACTCGACCGGCCACGTCGCCAACGCCGCGCTCTACCCCGGGCTCAAGTACGACACGCTGAACGACTTCACGCCGGTCACCATGCTGGCGTCGATGCCCAATGTGCTGGTGGTGCCGCCCGACCGCGGCTTCACTTCGCTGCAGGACCTCGTGCGCAAGGTGAAGGCAGGCCCGCAGAAGTTCGTGTACGGCTCTTCGGGCAACGGCAGCGCCTCGCACATCGCGGGCGAGAAGTTCCGCATCGCCACCGGCATCGAGGCCGCGCACATCCCCTACCGGGGCACGCCGCAGGCGCTCACCGACCTCATGGGCGGGCGGCTTGACTGGTTCCTGGCGCCGCTGGCGCTGGCCGCCCCACTGGTCCAAGGCGGCAAGCTCGCCGCGCTGGCCATCGGCGCGCCGCGGCGTTCGCCACTGCTGCCGCAGGTGCCGACCACCGCCGAAAGCGGCGTCGGTGACGCGGACCACCTGTTCTGGGTCGGCATGTTCGTGGCCGCCAGGACACCGGAGCGCACCGTGGCGCATCTGCATGCCGAGACCGTGCGCGCCCTGAAGACCAGCGAGGTGCGCGCGCGCCTGGACAAGCTCGGCGCCGACGCCGCACCGATGCCGCAGCAGGCCTTTGCGCAGCAGGTGCGCGAAGAGGTCCTTTCGACCACCGCGCTCATCCGGCGCGCGGGCATCCGCATCGACAGCTGATCACCCCTCGACCGCAGCGCTTCGAAAGAAAGACATGAGACAACAACTCAAACTTCTGCTTGCCCTTGCGGCCATGGGCGCGTTTGGCGCCGCCCAGGGCCAATCGTCCGTGACGGTGTTCGGCAGCATCGACCTGAACTTCACCTACTCGAAGGCCGGCCACGCCTCGACCAAGGCCATGGACCAGGGCGGCTACCTGCTGCCCAGTCGCCTGGGTTTTCGCGGCATGGAAGACCTGGGCGGCGGACTCGCGGCCGGCTTCTGGCTCGAAACCGCCGTGCTGCCCGACACTGGCGTGACGCAAGGCGGCTTCGGCCGGCGCTCCACCGTGAGCCTGATGACCAAGGACCTCGGCGAGCTGCGGCTGGGCCGTGACTACACCCCCACGTTCTGGAACGTGTCGAGCTTTTCGCCCTTCGGGACGGTCGGCGTGGGCGGCAGCAGCAACATCGTCGAAGGCTGGCCGCTCGGCCTGGGCCGTGCACGCACGCAGGCCCGCGCCAGCAACTCGGCCGGCTACGTCCTGCCGCGCGGCCTCGGCGGCCTGTACGGGCAGTTCATGTTCGCGGCGGCCGAAGGCGCCCAGGGCGCCGGCTACCGCGGCGGCCGGCTGGGCTACGAGTCGGGCCCGCTCAACGTAGCCGCCGCCTACGGGCAGACCGCTGTGGGCGTCGACGACTACCGTACCGTGACCGTCGGCGGCAGCTATGACTTCGGCGCGGTCAAGGCCTACGCCAACCACCTGCGCCATCGACTGGGACGCGAGCGGCAGACGAACGCGCTGATCGGTGCGTCGGTTCCCGTGGGCGCGGGGCAAATCCGGGTATCGTTCGCGCGCTCCGAACGCTCCGGCCCGAGCCCCGGCACCGGCGGCACCGCCCGCCAGTTCGCCATCGGCTACGCACATAACCTGAGCAAGCGCACCACGCTGTACAGCGCCTACTCACGCATCAGCAACCGCGGTAATGCTGCCTACGTGGTAGCCGATTCGTCGCCCGCCGGTGTGGCGGGCCGGCGCTCGTCGGGCTTGCAGCTCGGCGTGAACCACGCCTTCTGAACGCAGCCCATGAGCCGACCGATACGATGTCTCGAGCGAAACCGCGGTGCAGATACTCACCGAGATGATCCACTACGGCATGACGAAGACCGCCCAGTTCGCTGTGTCGCGCGGCGTCGGCGACTTCGTGGAAGCATAGCGCGCTCGAGCGACAAGAGCTTCGAGCAGGTCGAGGCGGAGTTCTTTGACCACATCCGCCCGACCTCGCTGATCAAGCGCTTCGCATCGCCACAGGAAGTGGCCTCCCTCGTGGTCCACGTGGCAAGTCCACTCGCTTCGGCGACCATGGGGGTGGCCCTTCGCGTCGACGGCAGCATCGTCAAGAGCGCCTTCTGAAGGCTTGCCTGGACCATCGGCCAGGTCACTTCTTCGAACGCGGGCCTTCGAGTTCGTGCGGTATTCCCAGCACTGCCTTCGAGCTGCTCGTCCCGCTCATATGAAAAAAGCGACATCCACCAGGGGCGAGGCAGACCGTCCCCGCTCGCCTAAATCCTCGTTCTCACCGCCATGCTGGGCGCGCCGGTGGCTCTGATCGCGCCGCTGCGCGAGTCGTCCATCGTCATCGGCGCTTTCCTCGCGTGCTGGCTCTTCCGCGAGGACCATCTCGCACGCCGGATGGGCGGGGGAGTGATCGTGCTGGACGGGATCGCGGCGGTCAGTCTTTGATGTTTGGTCTCGGTGGCCTGGCAACCAGCGCACACCATGGGCGCATTGCATGCAATGCGCCAACGGGAATGCCAAGGCATTCTTGCTGAAGAATGGCCAAGATGGCTGATCACTCTCACCCGAGTCCAAGCATGCAAGTCAGTGCCACCGATGCCAAGAACCGCTTCGGCGACTGCCTCGGTCAGGCCGAGCGCGAGCCCGTGCAGGTCATGAAGAACGACCGCGTCGCGGTTGTGATGGTCTCGGCTGCCCGTTACGCCGAACTCGAGGCACTCGAACGAAAGAAGACGCCCGGCCAGCACAAGCGCGAATTCAACGAAACCTATGCGGAGTGGATTGCAGCCCAGAACGGGCTGGTCGAGCGCGTGGGTGTTTTCGGCGAGGACTACCGCCCCTGGTGATTGCACGATGGCCCAGTTCGACGTCTATGCCAACCCGTCCAAGGCGCAGCGCGGCGAGATTCCCTGGATGGTGGACATCCAGAGCAAGATCCTCGACAAGCTCCCGACCTGCCTCGTGATGCCGTTGGCACTGCGTGCCACATGCCGGCTGCGATGCCGCGGTCCCTCTGCCCGACCATCGGCGGGAACGCAGCGATGCTGATGGCATTGCCCCATCTGGCCGCACCCTTTCGGGTCAACGATCTGGGTTCTGTCCGGGGCAACCTGCGATCTCAGGCCAACGACTTCGTGGGTGCACTGGATGCAGTGATCAGCGGAATCTGAGTCGAGCCTCTGGCACGACGCTCCGGCGCTCCGCACCCGCGCCAAAGCGAACCCCGCACGATCTCGGCGAACGCTGAACGACCGGCGGCCACCACGTCCCTGCCGGCCGGCATCGAGCCAGGTACTTCAAAGAAGGCATGCCGTTCCCCGCTCACCATTCGATTGCCAATCAGCAGTTCAAGTACCAGCAGCCGATCCTTGGTGAAATCCAAACAGTTCCAATCGCACCGCACTTGCAGTTTTCGAGACTGGAACGACAATCCCGCAGTACCTCTTATCGACGATGGGAGGCGCAATATATTTGCGGGTGACGACCGTTTGGCGAACCTGTCGCGGCGCCGCTAAAGTTTGCGCCGCCAGCACTTCAAGGCACGGGAGGGATTTTCGTGATTCAGCGGGGCGATATCATCTTTCGGCAAGGGGCGTTCCACCACACGATGCTGGTAACTGATCCCAAGAACTTCGTCAGTCTGGACAGCATATTGCCGGGCGATGCCTCTCAAGAAATTGAGGTGATTCATGCTGCGTCCAGGGATACGGCCGTCTATCGAGAAATCATCGACATCGACAAGAGTGAAGCCAGCGGAAATTGGTTCACCGTCTATCGCCCGGCGCCTCATTCCGTCGAGCTGTCAAACGGATTGCCCTTTGCCAGGCTTTGGGCCCACCTCAGGACCGCGACGCAAAAGCAGACAAAACAAGGGCCTCTGACAACCTACAGCATCAAGAAAGACGGCGCCCGGGGCAAACTGACCCCATATTCTTATGGATTGTCTGAGTCAGGCATCGACATAAGCCGCTATTACGGGGTTCAGAATTCCCTGCGAACAGACATCAATCCGCCATTTGGATTCGATGCACTATATCGAGCTTTCAAGTGGGCTGCCCGCCAGCGAGCGGGTTTTAGCGAGAATCGCGGAACCACCTGCTGCGCTTTCGTCACCGCATGCTTCCAAGCGTCTTCGGTTGATTTTCATATGGGCGGTGATCACAAGAAAGTTTCCAAAGGCCTCATGCTGCTCACGGAGCTTCGTGGAGAGAAGCTTCCCAAACCCGCCCGCTACGAAGCTTTTGTCGAAGTCGGAAGAGAGAAAAAGAAGGTGGCGCTCGCCACATATCAAGCATCGAATCCAGGAGGTTTTCACAAGGCATTCGGCGTGAACGACTACTGCAAGTTTGTCACCAAGGAAGTATTGGGCAGAGAGATGACGATTGAAGATTTGTTCCCGCCTGCTCTTCTGGTCGACGCGAAATACAACTACAGCAGGAATTTCGAGCGAATGGTGAAAGCACCGGGCAGTGGCTTCGTCAAGGTCCTGTAGCGCCGGCCCTATGCAACTTCAGAATTAAAAGCCCAGCAGCGCGGCAGCGCATGCCGGCGACTGCCTACCGTCGCCGGCACCAGAAACTGCGCAAGCGGCATGGCGCTGATCGGTGCGGCCAACGGTGTGGAATGGCCGCTCGTGGTGGACGGGGCGCTGTGCCTGCTGGCCTTCCTCGTGGTTTGGGCGGCGGTGCCACCGGACGCCAGGCGGCCTATGGGCAGGAAGCCCCCGCCCGTGAATCCGGTCGCGCCAGGGCTGTGGCCGTGGAGGGTGGCAAGCCCGATGTCGTGAATCGCCATCGTCTCCATCCAGATCATCGCGGGCTCCCACTTCCAGGACCGGCTTGGCCTCGAGACGGCGCAGGTCGGCCCGAGGCTGGTCATGGCGCTCACGACGACGGGCTGGCCCTGTTCGGCACGCAGATGCTGCACGCCAGGTTCCTCGGACGGCGGCGCATCATTGGCCGCCATCCGAGCGGCAAGGTGCCGTCGCGGGCCTGATCGCCACGATGCAGGGCGTGGCGCTGGTGGTGACGCCGGCCGTCAGCACCGCGCTGTACGGCATCGACCGATCGCTGCCGTTCGCCTGCCTCGCGGCATTGCTGTGCGAGCTGGCCGTTTTCTTCGCGCTGCCTTCGTTCCTCGTGGCACGGCGCGACTGGCACTGAGCAGGCCCGTCCGGGTCGCGGCCGCGCGCGGCACAATGCCTCGCACTCAGCGAGGAGAAGCCCCCATGAAAAAACGCATCCTGATCGCGGCGGTGGCCGCCTGCGCCCTCGCCCTGGCGGGCTGGAACTACGTCGCAGCGCACCGGCCCGTCAGCGAGCGTCTCGCGCAGGACGCGCGCAACCAGAAGGTCTCGCTCTGGGCATACCACCGGTATGGCGTCATGCCGTCCGTGCTGGTCATCGACCTGCGCAGAGTCGACGCCGACGCGGCGACGGTGGATGTGCTGAGGGCACTTTTCCAGAGCGCGCAGTCCCACAAGGCCAGGCGCTTCGACAAGGTCCTCCTTGCGCACAGAGGCACGCCGAAGTTCTCCCTCGACGGCGCGTACTACGCGCAACTCGGCCAGGAATTCGGCGAACAGAATCCGGTGTACACGATCCGCACGTTCCCGCAGAACGTGCGCAAGCTCGACGGCACGCCCGCCTACGAGACCTGGACCGGAGGCATGCTGGGGGTCCTGAGCAGGCAGATGGAGGACGTCAACCAGTTCGCCAGGGACTGGTTCATCGCCGACCTCGCGAAACAGGAAGGTGCGCAGCGCTGACAGTCCAGGCGGGCGGCACGCCGCCCTACTCCCTCAGCGTGAAAACCACCGAGAGATACGACACCGGCCCCGAATGGATCACTTCGATGCCATGCAGCACCGTCGCATCGAAGAGCAGCGTGTCCCCTGCCCCCACCTCCACCGCCTTCGCGCCGTAGCGGTAGGTGACCAACCCTGACAAAAAGTACAGGAACTTTAGCCCGGGATGCTGGAAGGTCACGTAGGGCCCGGCCTCCGGCAGCAGCGTCACCAGGTAGGGCTCGACGAACAGATTGCCCGACAGCGAGTGCCCCAGCAGCTCATACCGGTAGTCAGCCACGGCACCGATGCGGTCGACCACGAGCCCCTGCCCTGCCCGCACATGACAGAAGTCCGTGCGTCGGGCCTGATCCCCGAAAAAGCGCGACACCGGCACAGACAGTCCCTGCGCGAGCCGCTCCAGAGTCTCCACCGAGGGTGAAACCAGCCCCCGCTCGATGCGCGAGAGCATCGAGGCGGAGATCCCCGAGACCAGCGCCAGTTGGCCAGCGGACATCTCCGCCGCCATGCGCAGGGCCCTCACCTGAGCGCCGATGCGCGACGCGGACGAACTGCGAGCGACGGGTGCCGGTCGCCGCGGTCGGACGCGCGTTACCGAGGCTGGCAGGCGCAACGGGCGTCCCGTAGGGAGAGGCGAGGCGATGTGGCGATGCGTCATTTGGATTTCGTGCCCGCAAGGAAAGCCTGAACGGGAGAGTTCTGGCCGAGTTCTCCGACACCCCTTGCGATCCAAATTCGATACGGAGGGCGCCGCGCTCTCATTTTGTACCATACAAGCGGGTGCATAAAGAAGACCGTGCGATGAGAGTCATCGCATGCGATCGACGCAGGATCCCGCACTGCTGAAAGCCTTTGCGGCCGAGCTCAAAGCTCGGCGGGCAGTGCGCGGCTTCAATCAGGAGGAGCTTGGATTTGCGTCGGGACTCAATCGGACATTCATCGCCAAGCTCGAGACCGGCACCTCGAGCCCTTCGCTGACCAGCCTCGTTCTTCTGTGCAACGGGCTCGAAACAGATCCGGCAGAGCTCATGCACTCCCTCATGAAGCGCTACCGGAAGGAACTCCGAGCCAAGCCGGCAACCGGGTAGGGCCTTCAGCAGACCTCAATTCCCACGATCAGGCAGGACAGGCGGACGCGGATTCCCGCGCGCAGTCCCCTGATGTTCGGCATGCCGAACATCAGGATAGGAAGAGAAAGGGGTGCATCGCGCTGCCGATGCAACAGCGGGCCATCGACCGGATCACGCGCAATCGCACCTGGGGACGCCGACCTTCCTCCAAGCCAGCCGTGCTGCTGACCGCCCCTCAAACGATGAGCGCGGCCAGCATGGAACAGGCGAGCGTATCCTTCCGGCGCCCGCCGCCTTGGTCACGCCCTTTGACGGAGCGCCTTTTCGATCTTCTTGTCGGTCTTGTACTGCCCCAACCCATACACAGCCCAGATCGTCGCGGGCAGCCAGCCAATGATCGTGAGCTGGAGAACGAGGCAGATCACACCGGCAATCGGCCTGCCGATGGTGAAGAATGTCAGCCAAGGCAGGATCAAAGCAATCAGCAGGCGCACTTTTTCTCTCCTAGATCGTCGGACAGTCATTCAACCCGTTGGAATCTCAAGCCCCGCCGTGACCAGCTTGACGCCAAGCCACGCTGCCCACGAATTTCAGGCAGCGATGAAACCTGTTCGTCCGAACCCGAGACCAACGACTCGAAGCAGGATCACATCACATTGATGAGAATCAATGTAGAGGTGGAGCCAACTTTGCGTCACTCGCGCAGCGTGAACACCACCGAAAGGTACGACACCGGCCCCGAATGGATCACCTCGATGCCATGCAGCATCGTCGCATCGAACATCAGCGTGTCCCCTACCCCCACCTCGACCACCCTCGCGCCATAACGGTACGTGACCACCCCTGACAAAAAGTACAGGAACTTGAGCCCCGGGTGCTGGAAGGTCACGTACGGCCCTGCCTCCGGCAGCAGCGTCACCAAGTAGGGCTCCACGAACAGGTTGCCGGACAGCGAATGCCCCAGCAGCTCGTACCGATAGTCCGCCACGGCCCCGACGCGATCGACCACGAGCCCCTGGCCCGCCCGCACATGACAGAAGTCCGTGCGCCGGGACTGATCACCGAAGAAGCGAGACACCGGCACGTGCAAACCTTGCGCAAGCCGCTCCAGAGTCTCCACCGAGGGTGAGACCAGCCCGCGCTCGATCCGCGAGAGCATCGAGGCGGAGATCCCCGACGCCAACGCCAGTCGCCCAGCAGACATCCCCGCCGCCATGCGCAGCGCCCTCACCTGTGCTCCGATGCGTGACGCAGACGAACTCCGCAAAGGCTGCGACGATTTTTTGGGACGCGCGCGCGCGATCGATGCCGGCAACCTAGGCGACCGGGCGGTGGGAAACGGAGATGGAAGCCGGGAAGTTCGCATGAACGCATGCTCTTCGTAGATGCAGACGGCTCGCTGATTGTGACTCAAACACGGCTGACTTAAAAGCATCCTTCTCGAAGACTTCCCACGTGGTTGGCCCTAAGAATTCTTCGAAGCACCCCGCAGCGTCGGCGCGGGAAGTGCTCGCACTGAATTTGATCCGGCAACGCGGATTGAGGGGATGGTCGCAGGAAGCACTGGCCTTCGAGGCGGGACTGCATCGGACCTTTGTCGCTCACGTTGAGCGTCAAGCCCGCAACATTTCTCTCGACAACCTCGAGCGTCTCGCCTTGGCCTTGGAGATCCGGCCCTATCAGCTCCTCGAGGAATGAGGGCGTCCCCCTCTGCACGTTGATCCGTACTGCAAGGCCTTATAGCGCCGCGCCAACTCATTAGGCGCTGTGCACGCACGATGACTAAGTAGATGGGCCGCCTCGAAACGGAATCCTCTACCGGGGATGTCGACTAATCATCAAGGACCTGTGCGGCCAGCATTGAGATTGAATGAAGACGGGCCACCTTTCGGTGCCAACCGCCACCATCACAACCTTCGGCTGATCGCCTTTCGATCTTCTTGTCGGTCTTGTACTGCCCCAGCCCATATACAGCCCAAATCGTCGCCGGCAACCGGCCAGCCGGATTGAAGACTTGCTGCCGCATCGCTGGAAGCAGCCTGAACTCAAACAGGGCTCAGTGACAATGCAACCATGAAAGTGCAAAGGATCTGAGCTGCGGACATCTGCCGGGACGGCGGTTCATACAGCTTGTGCTTCGACGCAGATGACGGGCGCTGGTACGATCTCTTTTTGCAAGTTCAGCTCACTGGGAATGGACTACCCGTTCACCGACCGCCGGCGATTTACCTTGAAGGCGTGAGCGGCGGTCAAGCCGTGCAAACGCTGATCTGGTTCGAAGCCAAGCAGTTCATCGCACCCCTGAGGTACGACAGCCCTCGCTTCAGCGGATTGTTGAAGGTCATCGCCACCGAGGGCCGCCCGGAACGATAGATGGTCTCGGGTCGCACTTGCCGTCCTGACTTCGCCAGACGCTTGCGTTGCTAGCGCCGCCCAATCGTTAGAACAAATCCCCCTGCGTCCTTTGCCATCTTCAGTATCTTGATGGGCTTCAGAAACTGATCCGTTGAACTTGGAGAAAGTATCACTCCCGCTCGGTCCGGCGCTGCAATCAACGCACGAAGCTTCCTGTTATAGAACTGCGATGCCTCACTTCCGGCCTTCGTCGCCAGTTCATCAGCTTCGTTCAAGTGAAGCTCTGCGTCGGTGGCCCCGGCGAGAATTGCCTCTCGGGCGGCAAAGGTTGCTGCAAGTGCCGCATTCTCGATGCCCTCCTGCTTGCGGGCCAGGTCGATGGCTACCCTATATAGATCTCTTCCAGCCTCAGGATTTCCGCTACGGTAGCTAAGCAAGGCGAGATTCGCTGTGGCATGAACGGTCAGCAGCCCCCCGATATCCATGAGAGTCTTGAGGCGCGCCACGGTCTTGCCGAAGGTGTCTGGATCTTTGGCGTCTATCTGACCCGAACTCAATTCGGCAAATAAGACATTCATCTCCATTTCGGAGGAGAGCTTGCCGTCCGTCTTCGATATCTTTCGCGCAATACGCTGAATCAGATCGTAGTCGTCCAGCAAGGACGCGATGAACGTTGTCTCCATCTTCGGCCGCGCAGCGAAGGGTTCATCGTCCATCCATTGTCGACAGGCCGCGAAAGCTCGCGGGAAGTCGCCCTGCCGAAGCCCGATTTTGTAGCTGGCTTCAAATGCGTCTTCTCGCGCACTGACGAGTTTGCTCAGGCCGACAAATCCATCGCCGAGATGTTTCGCTTCCTTTGCCCAAATGACTTGAGCGAGAGTGTTTTCCGTCGGAACGATCAGACCGCGCTGCACCAGTTTTTTTGCTTGCTTTTTGTTTCCGCCTTCCAACTCCATCATGCCGATCGCCGTCGCCAGTTCGGAAACGTGGACTGCAGAGAAGCGATCGTATCGCAGTGCGTCATTCCCTGCCTTCCACGACTTGGGAACTTTGCCGGCCACGTGCGCGCACGCCAACTCGGCAGCCATCAACCAGGGATCGGTCTTCGTGCGGGGGTGATTAGCCAGAAGCTTGTGCGCCGCGGCATAGTCCTGCTGGTGCACCAGAAACCGAGAGGCAGTCCTCAGCATCCAACGGTGATCCGGAGCGAGTTGCAGCGCCGTCTGCATGCATCTGGTCGCCTGCTTCTTGTCGCCCTGAGCCGCATAGTGGCGGGCCATATCTGCCCACACAACTGCATTTCTCGGCGAGAGCTTCAAGAGCGATCGCCAACGCGCAACCTCAACAGCGCCGTTCGGGGACGGTAGTTCCCCAGGAGCAGCTTCGTTTGCGAGTCGTAGAAGCGGAGCTGGCGCACTATCGGCATTCTGGCGAATGTAAGCAGCGCAGCGTTTGGCTCCGTCGGCATTCCCTTCCAGGAGGGCCTCAGTAAGGGCCTCTGACGCGGTGCCGAGATTTCGGTCCGCGAGGAATGCGCGCAGTGCTTGCCCTCTTTCGTCAAGGGCGAGCGACGCCCGGATGGAGGGCTTCTTCAAGGCAGTGAAATCTGCCGAGGAAGACGCCAAGCCAGAAGGGCGCCAACGAGGAACGATCCGTCGCTGAGTCTTGTCGCGAAGCACGATCAGTTCCTGGTCTTGACCGCTGCGCTCTTCGCCAGTCGGTCGAAGCGCGAGACGAATGCGTCGATACCGACTGTATTGCCGCTTCGCTGACGTGCAGCAGCGTCGCCCCTCACCCGGTAGTCAGGGTCGCATGCAGCAACAATGATTTGGCCAAGGTCCTCGGCTGCCCAAACGGGAAAGTTCGCCTGCGAATCGGCGATGAATTCGGTCAAGGCCTTCTTCAATATGGGTAGAGCTGTTTCATAGTCACACCCAGCTTCGCCTCCCCATAGGTACGGCCTCATGCCTGAAGGTAGTGCTTGTGCCAGCCTTGCGGAGAGGACCACGCCGGTGAAAAGAAATGCGGCCAGGGAGCCGAGGTGGTAGATGTCACAACCCTCGCGGCGATCCTCCCATCGCTCAGGTGTAATCCCGAAAACCTGCTCCGGGGGGGCATAGGCGACAGCGCCGGGAAGTGGGGCTGCATCATGTAGGGCACTCAGGCCTCGGCGGGAAGAACGCCCGAGGTCGCCGAGCTTGGCCAGGGCGCCTCCTTGCTCAAACACCAAGACGTTGGATGGCTTCAAATCCTGATGAGAAATGTCGTTGCGGTGGAGTTGCTGAATACCTATCGCCACATCATGCAAGACCCTGAATTTCCAAGCGGCGTCGATCTTCTCGCTAGCACCAATAGCTTTGCGAACGTCACCATCGGCCATCTCGAACATGATGAAAGGCACCTCGAGCCCAAGGAGCGAGCCTGGCAACTCCAACTGACCGCTATCGATGACCTCCACCACCCGATCCAGCTTGGCCTTTCTGCATACCTCCAGGATTGCGCTCTCGAACGAGTGGTTGTCCGTCATCTCCTTCAGGCGCTGCATCAGGGTCTTGCCGCTGTTCTTGTTTTCTATAACGCCCTGGACGTCAATCGCTTTAACGAAAGCCTTCCTCGTGCCTTTCGTTGCGATGTAGCCCACCGAGAAATAGCCCCCCGTTTGATCCTCAGCGCCAGGTTCACCGCTACGAGGTAAGCGCTCCGTCACCAGCCATCCACCTCCAAGGGTTTGCCCTATCAGATCAAACGCAGGATTTGTCGCAGCCGCCGGGGCAGCAATTGCGGGTATCGCACTCATCTCTTGTAGCTCCTCCACTGGACCGTTGCGGTCGATTACTTGCCCAACTTTTCCTTCTGGGCGCGCCTGAATTGCAGGTATTCCAGAAGCTCCACTTCCTCTTCGGGGCTCAGGTTCAGCTCCGCAAGTGCGCTGGACTTGCGTGCAGTTCCTCCTCGCTTGCTACCGGTGGAGATGTATCCAGCCATCTCCATCAGCTGTTCATAGTTGATTTTGTAGGCCGCAGCCAACGCATGAAGGATATTGGGAGACGGCTGCTGGATCTTCCCGCTCTCCACCTGGCTCAAGTACGCGTTGGAAACAGATTTCTTGGTCAGGTCTTCCACGTGGCGCAGGGAATAGCCACGGTCTTTACGGACTGCCGCCAAGTGCGCGCCAAGAAGGCTCGGCATTCGCCCTACGGATTCATTCAACTCGGTCATGACCGAAGTATGCATCCGATTGCTAAGTTTATCAAGCACCTAGATTGGCCGCTAAGTAAGGCAGAGGCTTCAAGCCGGCTTCTCCTGGGAAACCGAGCCACAGCCACATCCGAATCGCGCTCATTTCTCTCGGTAAAAAGTTCAATCTCCCCTAAGCGAACATAGCTTATCATTAGCATGCTTGACATTATTAGCACAACCCACTAAATTGAGGCCACTGGTCAATTTGGGTCAGGCAGTTACCGAAGCACAGGCGGGCAAAGAAGGGCGACTTATGGAAAGCAGATTTGAATCAGGCGTCGAGGATGTCGCGGCCGCGGTCGCTGATGGGCGCGCGTTACGTGGCGACGGGCCTTATGGCATCTTGATCGGGGACGAAAATCTCGTCTATCGAACTGCGGTCGTACCCTCGGCCGTTGTGACGGGCTCACAGGTGCTCGCAGCAGCAGGCGTGACGAATCCTGTCGAACACATTGCGTTCCAGCTCTTGCTGGACGGCCAACTGGAAAGTTTGCGCCCCGACGAGCATGTTGATTTGCGTACGGCAGGCACAGAGCGATTTGTGGTGTTTCGCAGCGATCGGACCTTCCGCCTCTTGGTCGACGATAGGACATTCGACTGGGGCGCGAGTCAGATCACTGGCGCCACGATCAAGCGGCTGGCTGGCGTCAAGACGCACGCTCATGACGTTTGGCAAGTCCTGCCTGTTGGCGGAGACCATATCGTCGGCGACAGCGATTTTGCCGACCTGACCACCCCTGGCGTGGAACGCTATGTGATCAAGCCAATTTTGGTTCGGATCATTGTGAACGCGCGGCCACGGGAGGTCCACAAGCGAATGCTCAGCTATTGGGACGTAGTTAAGATGGCCTTCCCTGACGCGGTCCCGCAACCCAACACGGTCTACTCGATCACCTATGCGCGTGGCCCACACCAAAACCCAGAGGGCTCGATGGTCGACAAGCAGCATGTGTGGATCAAGGACGGGATGACTTTCTATGTCACAGTTACTGATAAGTCGTAGTGCAGACCTCAAGCGGCTACGCGATGCTGGATATGAGGTGGAGGTCCGCTCCAACTACTTGTTGGTCCACGCGGTACCTTACCTCGATGCTGCCGGCAACCTGCTGTACGGGACGCTCGCCAGCGAGTTGACGCTTGCATCACCGCTACAAACTGCGGCACCAAGCACGCACGTCGCCTATTTTTTTGGTTCCTATCCCCACAATGCTGACGGGACGCGAATCACTGCCTTGGAGCACGGAACAGGGCCATTTCAATGGGCAGAAGGGCTTGCGCCCAACTTTTCATTTTCGAATAAGCCTCGTTCGGGCGCGTTCATCGACTACTTTGAAAAGATGGTCAGCTATGTGAACGTCATCTGGCATCAGGCCCGCGCAAGATATCCCGACTGCGATCCAATGACATTCCGGGTAGTGGAGCCTCAGGAGTCGGACTCGGTGTTCGAGTACGAAGACACGGCATCGAGCCGCGCCGGAATTCAGATGATTGCGCAGCAGATGAAGAACCAGAAGATTTGCATCGTCGGAGTAGGCGGGACCGGCGCTTACATCTTGGATCTGGCAGCCAAGACTCACGTTGCAGAAATTCACATGTTCGATGGAGATCGGTTCAGGCAACACAACGCTTTTCGCGCGCCCGGCGCAGCGTCGCGCGACGATCTAGAAAAAGGATTGCCAAAGGTCGAGTACCTGAGAGAACGATATGCACAGATGCGACGAGGCATCATCAGCCACGACACATACATTTCGGAAGCGAATGTCGCAGAGCTATCACAGTTCGACTTTGTGTTTGTTTGCGTGGATCGCGGATCTGCCAGGCGAACGATACTCGATTTCCTAAGTGGCACAAACGTTCCGTTTATTGATGTTGGGATGGAGGTCCAAGTTGTTGAGGAGACCAACAGACTCTGGGGTACTTGCCGGGTGACGACGAGCACGCCAAGCATGCGCGAACACTTGGCCACAAGAGTATCGACAGGGGACCGCGAGGCGGACGAACTGTATCGCAGCAACATCCAGGTGGCTGAACTTAATGCCATGAACGCGGTGCTCGCCGTGATCCGATGGAAAAGGCTCTGCAACTATTACCACGACGACAGTGGTGATCACGACTGCACGTTCACCAGCAGCCTCAACAAGATCGTCAACAACGAGGTCAGGCTTTGACGCACAGCCGACTCGCCCATCGATTCGTTGAGTACGTTCCAGACGCCTTGGAAGAAGGCGTTCTCTACGTTTCTATGTCGTATTCATTGGCCGCACACCGATGCGCATGCGGCTGCGGTCTCGAAGTAGTCACCCCGCTATCACCAACGGACTGGACGCTGCTATTCGATGGTGAAAATGTTTCGCTCGAGCCATCTATCGGGAATTGGAGCTTTCCCTGCCGATCGCACTACTTCATCCGGCAGGGGAAGATCAAGTGGGCAGCCAATATGTCCGAAGACATGATTGAACGTGGCAGACAAAGGGACCGTGTATCCAAGCAAGCGCACTATGCCAAGCGATCCGAGGTTCGGCGCGACGAAGAAAATGCTCCGATTACTCAACTGAATGAACCTGCAGGGCCACCTGCGCAGAAATCCCGTTCGCGATGGGTGTGGTTCATCGACCTATTCAGGTAACCGAGAGATGACCCTGTAGACATATGACTGTGATCAAGGAATCAGTCCGCCGGGCTGTTGATGAGTTGCCTGCGATAGCTTTGCAAAAGCTTCTACGTCGAAAAACCAAAGAAGTAGGCATCGAGATCTCAGCGAAGATAGCAAAATCCTTCGCGGCTCATGTGATGAATGGCTCGCCCGGTAAGTTTTCCTGGAAACAAGGTAGATCAAGCTCGATTCGCGAACTTGAATTGGTCTTCACGAATGCCGACCTGAAAGAACTCGAAGCCACAGTTGCAAGGATGAGAGAAGCTCTGCCCGAGACTATTGCCAAGGCAGCGAGCAAAGTCAGTCTGCTCTATTTCGAAGGCCTATGTGAAAAATGGGTTGTCGAGTCAGCGAACCAATCGGAAGAGCAAGAAGGCTTTCGTCAACGTCTAGAAGAGCGTTGGGGCGGCGGGCTCAGCTTTCTGCGGATGCTGCTCACCTGTTGCCGCGAACTTGGCCGGGAGACACTCATGCGGCACCGAAAATCCCGTGCCCGCGGACATGTACATCGTAGATGGGTGCTGGTCCGACTTCACACGCGAGCATGCCAAGTTGCGGATGAAGTCATCTGCCTTATGGAGAATGGCTTCGCTGACGGGGCAATGGCGCGCTGGCGGACGCTGCATGAACTCGCTGTCACGGCTGCCGTGATCTCGGAGGGTGACGAGAATCTGGCAGAACGTTACATACTTCATGACGCCGTCGATGTAAAGCGCCAGGCGGACGATCACGATGCAACACAGGTGCCGTTGGGCTTTGCACCTGTGGGAAAGCGCGAGCGAAGCCAGATCGAGCGCCAATATAAGCGGGTCATTGATCGATTCGGTCCAACATTCGCTCATCCATATGGATGGGCTGCGGACGCACTGAACCTCAAGAAGCCGACTTTCAAGGATTTGCAAAAGTCGGCCGGCCGCGAGTCAATGAACAGCTACTACAAGTTGGCCTCCTTCAACGTCCATGCAGGTGCTCGAAGCCTGTTTTTCAATCTCGGTTCAATGGCTGACGAAGGCGTACTCCTGGCAGGACGCAGCAACGCCGGTCTTCTTGAACCAGGCGTACGCACAGCGCAGACGCTAGCGCTTATCACCAGCCTCTACCTGGGACGAGACACTGATTTGGACCGCCTCACTGAGTTAAACAGTATTCTTCATGTCAAGGATGCTGTAGCACCTGCACTTCTTGCCGCAGACACGCTCCTTCGCAAAGATGAACTTGCGCGTCGAACCAAGTTGGAGAAACGGCGAACAAAAAGAGTCGCAGTTGAGCAAGCTGATCGTCCTTCCTCAATGGCTTGATACTTCTGAAATCGAGAGATTAACTTTGGCTATTGGCCATGAGCTGCCGCTTTCGCCAAAAAATCTGAGAGGCGGCAGCGTGAAGCGCCAGTAGTCAAGAGTCCTATAAGTCAATATACGTTCACCCAAGAGGGGAAAGTTAAGCAATTTCGATCCCACCACTCACCCTTACTTTCCATGCGTGACGCACAAGT
Organism: Variovorax sp. 278MFTsu5.1; assembly: GCF_048305045.1. Lineage (NCBI taxonomy): Bacteria > Pseudomonadati > Pseudomonadota > Betaproteobacteria > Burkholderiales > Comamonadaceae > Variovorax > Variovorax sp. 278MFTsu5.1. The sequence goes on along the minus strand of NZ_CP157623.1, from coordinate 116,958 downwards.
CCTCGATTTTTCTGAGGGCGTAAGACAGCTAACGTTGAATCCTCACAATCAAGCCCGAATGCGAATCCTTCTCGACGCGAGCGGTCTTCGCTTTCAATTTCCTCAACATACACACATCTGCCCGGAGGCGTCTCAAACAAATGTCAGGACTTATCAACGCTCACAACCTCGGGTACCTCGTGGTGCTGTTCATGGTTGTCATGACGGTGCGAGGTCGCGGTCCAGGCTCGTTCTGCGTTCTTGTCGCATCATTGATTCTGATCGGGCTTGCGATCGGACACGTTTTCTCGTCGGACGTGTTCAAGGAATCAATTTCTGTCATGAGCGAGCACGGGGGGATTTCGTCCGTCGAAGCCAAGGTTGGCCGCACGGCCATTGAGCGATGGGACGTCATCATCTCGCTGCTGCTCGGCGGTCTGGGAGTCAACATGTTTTGTGGCTGGCTGACCTCCGTGCCAAGCACTCGCGCTCAAAGGAGCTAAGACACAGGCCCGAGTGCCAGGAGGCCTGATCGTCTCCACTCACTCAACTACATATACTGTGCGAGCAATCCGATCTCGTGCTCACCATAGAAAATCCAGGCCTCGCCATTCGAGCCCATCCACGACGCGACGTCCTCCGGCGGCGGGTGCCGGTTCTGCAAATCGATCAACAGATAGGTCTTGCTCACTGCGAGATGGCATTGGCAATCATGAGCCGCGACGTCGCGCGCGTCGCACCGACATAGAACAAGCGCATCTCTTCCAGTGCCTCGCGGCCTTCCTTCACGCCCTCCTCCTGGCCCGCACCGGCCTGGCGTGCCCCCATCACCGCAACCACCGGAAACTCCAGCCCCTTGCTGGCATGCAGGGTCATCACCTTGATGGTGTCCGCGCTCGGGTCGAAATCATGCGTGCCCTTGCGCACCTTGTGCGGCAGGCGGCGACGCCCCAGCGCCCGCGCACATTCGTCCATCAGCGCCCAGCTCCGGCACAGCACCGCCATGTCGCCCCAGGCATGCCCCTCGTTGTGCGCACTGGCCATGAGTTCCGCAATCCGGTCGGCCTGCGCCTGGGTACTCGGCAGATCGATGACGATCGGCTCCGGCCCTTCCCTGCCGCAGCTCACCGGCTGGACAAGCGGAACGCCGTCGTCGTCCTTCTCCTGGGGCCGCAGGAGCTCGGTCGCCATCGCACTCGCCGTCTGCAGGATCTGGCGGGTGTTGCGGTAGTTGATCCTCAGGATCGTCGTACGGCCCTGCGCCTGCACGCCCACGCTCTTGAAACTGAAGGGCTTGCCGCTGCGCTTGTCGTAGATGCTCTGCGCATCGTCGTACAGCAACAGCAGGCTGTTGGTCGCCGGGTCGACCATCTGGGTGACCAGCTTGAGCCACTCAGGTGCGAAGTCATGGCCTTCGTCGACCAGCACCGCCAGGTACTGGCCCGACGGGATCATCTTGCGGTCCACTCCCTCGATGACGTTGCGCACCATCTGCTCCATCTTGGCGCCCACCGGAAGGTCGTTGGGTGGCAGCGGCTGGCCGAACGCCACGAGCTGGTCCCGGCACCATTTGTGGAAATGCCGGACCTGGACACGCTCGGCCAATCCCTTGGCCTGCATCGTAGCCTGCAGCTTCACCGCCAGCGGCTCGTTGTAGCAAAGCACGAGCACCGGATTGTGCGAATCCACCGCGGCCTTGGCCAGGTACTCGGCGCGGTAGCCCAGGATCATGGTCTTGCCCGATCCCGCGACACCGTGGATGACGCGGTGGCCGTCGCCTAGGCTGCGCGCCAGCTGTTCCTGCTGCAGGTCCATCACGCGCAGGAGGTCGGGGATCGTCGCCGTGTCGTCCGCGTCGTCGAAGAGCGCGCCCTGCTCCGGCACCCGCACCTCCGGAAACAGGTTCCAGCGCACCCGGTCGATCTGTGGCAGCGACAGCGTGCCGCGCATCAGCACCGGGAACATGTCCCAGAGCCGGCTCTGGAAGTCCTCCGGCTCGGCATCCTCCAGCATCTCGTCGGAACAGACCACCCGGTTGGGCTCGATCGCGCTGCCGAGCCCCGCGGACTCGAACTGCTTGCGCGTGATGCGCGTGAGCACAACCCCGTAGCTCCACGGAAAGGTGAGCATGCCCTTCCACTTGCCCTCGTGCTGGATCAGCTGAGGGTCGCGCTTGAGGGCATCGACGACCTGCTGCGCCTGGTGGCGGGCCTGCTCGACCGGATTGGACACGCTCTTGGCCACCCCATCCGGCGCGATCAGCCAGTCGCCGCGGCTGGCCTGCTGGATGGTGTCCAGGCGCCAATCCTTGGTCTCCAGGATCAACAGGCCCCGGCTGGGATGCAGCACCACGAAGTCGGGGTGGCACAGCTTGGGACCGATGGGCACGTCGTACCACAGCAGGTAGTCTTCATCGAGCTTCTGCTGCAGCCGCTCGGCCAATCGCCGCTCACCCGGGGTCATCCGGGCGACGCAGGTGCTCAACGCAGGAATCAGGACGGCCATTGAAGAGATGACATCGAGGAGTCGATGAAAGCAAGCTACCGTAACAAGCAGTGGCCGTCAATCGCGTTCAACGCCAGCAGGCCCCACGGAGGAATGCACCTTGAACCCCGCCGTTCATCGGAGCGCCTTCGACCGGCCGAATCGAAGCAAAGCCGCGGGGCCGCCCGCGCCGGTTCAGGGGACATCTAGAGCGTCATTCCCGCATACATCGCCACGCGCTTGTCCCTGAACTTTCCCGGCGCGTAGCTGGCGAGCCACTCCTTGGGATCCTCCTTCAGGAACTGCGGCGCATCCTTGGGCGTGCGCGACTTCTCTCCGCGCATGCGGGAGGTGACTTCCACGACGGATCGATAGTAGTAGTGAAAGAACAGGCGATTGAATTCGGTGAAGTAGATGTCGGCCACACGCCGGTCGCCTCGCACGATGATCATGTTTTCGTCATTGCTGCGCGTGGACGGCTCCGAGAAATTGGCGGACCCCGTGACCACCACGGGATCGGCCCCCAGGGGATCCACCAGCATGAATTTCGAGTGGATGTAGGCCACGTGGCTGTTGAGCTCGAGCATGCGGGCGTTCGTTTCACGCGCGAACTGATAGGCCGCATCCTGCAGGTAGGAGCCGAAGGCCTTGTAGACGTTGTTCTTCGCGTTGATCGGCTGCCACTCGTCTTTGTCCTTGCTCTTCGGGTTGGGCTGGTCCTCCTTTTCGAGCAGCAGGAAGGTCAGGGCACTCATGCTGTTCTTCTTCAACAGCGACTCGCGAAACTGCTTCCCGACGCCGAAGGCTAACGTAATGCAGGCATGGGTCTGGGCCCCCGAGAGCATCGCGACGTAGCGCTCGAGCATCTTGAGCCCAGCACGCGGGCTGAAGATCGGGGTGATGCCTTGGGCGATCGCGTCGTCCTCCGTCAACGTCGGACTCAGTTGCTCCACGGCGGTGGTGAAGGCCTTGTTGGCCGCCCGGCCTTCGGCGGTCTTTCCGTCCGCTGCGCCCGGGTCGGCCCCGAGTAAATTCCAGTAGGCGGCGAAGCCCTCGGCGGTGTCGCTGTCTCGCACCCAGTGGCCGACATTCGTCTGGCCGTGAATACCACCCACAGACAGGTTGGTCGACCCTGTCCAGACCTGCGATGCGCGCGGCTCGCCCTTCCTGCGCAGCACCATGAACTTGTTGTGCTGGATGTCATTCGCCCGCATCTCGCGCAGGACATAGTGCTTCGTCGGCAGCTTGACCAACTTGAGCATCGCGAGGTTCTCCGTGCGCGGAAAAGCCTCGTGGAACTTGCCCTTCTTGTCCGTGGATGCGTTGTCCTTGGCATCCACGATCAAGCGGACCCGGACCCCCTTCTCCGCGGCCTGGGCAAAGGCCCGGGCGGCCGGCTCGTATCGGAACTCATAGAAGCACCCGAACAGTTCGTCGCCCGCCTTGGCCTGTTCGATGAAGGCAAGCAGGGCCTCGTCGAGGCTGCGGCTGAGCCATTCCATCGCACGCGCGCGCTCCTTCGGGTCGGCGATGTCATCCGGCTTCATGTTGTGGAACTCGCGCGCGTACGCCTGGCTGCTGGCGACCCCGCGGTTGAAGAAGACGTCGTGTGTGCCCTTGGTGAACAGCTTCTCCGTCTTCACATCGATGGATACCGGCTCGGCCGAGCGGTCAAGGTTCTTGGGCTTCCCCCTGACAGGGTAGAAGTTGTAGGTGTAGTCTCGACCGTCCTTGGCGGTGAAGTCGTCCCACACGAAACTCTGGATCGGATGGTCGAAGGTCGAGACGCGCGTGGACTCGTCCGGGTTGGGGATGACGGAGGGGAAGACCTTCATGCCGTACACGAAGTACTTCTCCCCGCTTCGAGGATCGACCCGCTCCACCGCGAAACCCAGCAGCCCCTTTCTCGCCGTAGCAGAGGCCGAGATGCCGAACGATATGGTGTTGACGCCGGCAACGGCAAAGATCTGGAAGCCGCCCTTCTTTTCAGACTTAAAGCGCATAGGTCCCCCTCTCAACGTTGACGTAGGCGGGTTTCTGGTCCCCAGTTATGACGCCATCAAGACAAGCTTGCGGGAACCCAAGAGCGAGTTTGGCGAGGTCCCCGTCCACACCTGCGCCTCAAGCCATGAATATGCGAGACAGAAGCCGGCTCGGCATCCCACAAACAAGGTAGCGATGCAGTGCCCGTTCGCGCAGTACGATTTCGGCCTGCCTGAGAATGCGGATGCGCGGCGACAGATGCCACGCACCCGTTCTCGACAGCCCAAGGTTTGAGTTCGCTGACCCGCTCGACGACCGATCCAGGCGCCGGGCGCTGCGCTGAGGAGAGAGAGGCATCGGCATGTCGAATTCTTCCGGACTGCTCGCGCGCCGTTTCGGCACAGCTTGCCTCTGCCTGCTCTTTTCAGCCACGAGCTTGGCACAGTCGCCGGTCATCGCGTGGTCGGACACGGCCGCAGGAACCACCTTGACGGGGACATTGGATGCACTGCGCAAGGCCGCCGCAGTTCAGCCGGAGATAGGAGTGGAGCTCGACGCGGCGCGCGCTCGGCTGGCCGTTGTCTTCGTACCCGGGATTCTTGGCTCCGAACTCACAGCGCCCAATGGCCAGAACATCTTCGGCCGCCTGGAGAACCCCGGTTCCCTCATTTCCCGCCTCGAGCTCCCAGAAGAGCTGGTGGACGAACAGGCCGAGTCCGGCGTGAAGGCGGCACTCCTGCGATCGATCGGTCCGATGGACTTTTACGGCGATGCCTTCTCAGCGATCGAGAATTGGGGTACAGCCAACGGCGTCAAGGTATTGGCATGCGGCTACGACTGGCGGCGAGACATCCGTTCGGGCGCGCGCGATCTCGACAGGTGCATCTCCGGCTTGGAGGCAAAGCATTCCGATCTGGTGATCGTCGCTCACAGCATGGGCGGCTTGGTGAGCTGGACGTGGGCCAGCAAGCACGCCCGCGGCGAGTACGGACACGGCCGTCGCGTGCTCCAGTTGACAATGCTCGGGTCTCCCCTGCGCGGCAGCTGCGAGATCGTGCGGATGGTGCAAAGCGGCTACATCCAGCCCACCCGCGATGATCAACTTCAGGTGCGAAGCACCTTGAAGGCGCTGACCTCCTGGACCGAGAAACTGGCCGACGCGTTCCAGAACGGCGTTGCCGCGCAATTCACGCAGGGCATCCGCCCGCTGCTGCTGAGCTGGCCCGGTGCCATCGAGCTCAGCCCGCCACCGTCTGACAATGGGGACATCGTCTCCTGCGTGGGCGTTCCCGCAGGGAATGATCAGCCCGAAGGAACACCAGGCACCAGCTACTACGACGTCGCATTTTGGGCCCTCCCCGCGGGCAAGCAGATGCTTCGCAAGGGCAGCAGCTCCGAGAGCTATGCCCTTCCTGCTTCATTGCCCAAGGTGCTCGCGAAAGCCAGAGAGTTCCGCTCGCAGTTCCAGCCCGCGCCACTCGGCTATCCCACCTGGCTGTACTACTCACGCATCTGGAAGGTGCCCGACCAAGCCGGCTACCGGGCACCCTACATCTCCGAGTACGACCAATGGGGGTCGACCTGGGGCGATGGACGCGTCCCCTACGCGAGCGCCATGAACCAGCCGAGCGTCGGGACTTTCTCGCGGCGAATGGGCGTGGAGAGCGTTCATGGCAATCTTCCGGGCGACCCTAATTTCTTCGATGACTACTTCGGCAACCACCTGCCACAGGCGCTCGCCGCCATCTGGGTTTCCGATATCGCGCAGGCAGCGACCCTTCGCCCCGACTGGATGGCCGCCATTGCAAAGTTCATGTCGAACGGCCCGGATGCCGCGCAAATACGCGCATCACTGGAACCGCAAGGGGCGGCCAATAAGGAATCGCGGCTGCTCCAGGGGGCTCTGGATTCCATCGCCAACTTCAATGCGCTTCTGTGCCAGAAGCGCGGTGACTGCGCCGCCTCCTATTCAATTGCCAAGGCCAAGGTCGCAGCGGCACCGGCGGCGAACCGAAGCGCGGTTGCATTGAAGCAATTCGGGGCCTCGGCGCGCATTCTTGACCAGGGCAATCCTGACTTCGCATTCGCAGAAGGCAACCGCGGCTTGGCCCTGGCCAAGCAACTCGACTGGAAGGCCGCCTCGATGAGCCTGACGCGCGCCGAATATGGCGTCAGGGAGTTGGAAGCTGTGAAGGAGCAGCTCTCCAGGCCCGAGGCCGACTTCGCGAGCACGTTGCGCAGGAACCTTGGCAAGTCGCTTCTCGAGTCAGGGCAATGCAGGGAGGCAGAACCGTACCTTCGCACGGCGGCCGTCGGTTGGCCCTATGCCAAGGAGGCGCTGACCAGGCCCTGCAACGATGTCGAATCGGGCCTGCAATATTGCTTCGACCAAGGGGACTTCTGTCGGAGGTCCCCCACCGCCAGATGAAGAGAGTCAGCGGTCTGACTAGGCGAGCGCCTTCTCCGCGGTTCGGACGGTTTGCACGATCATTCGCGCAGCCAGACGTGCCCCGCGTCGTGCTCATCGCGCCTTTGCCTGACCGCAAACACAAGATCATCCGCATACGGAGGACCAACCCAATGGGCATTCAATTCGCCGCGGTGCACGAACGAAACGGATGGCGCCAGCATCCGAAGCACACGACCCTCGAGAAGGCGATCTCGGGGAAGGATGGGGCGAAGAATCTACTGCGCAATCTCGGTCGCGCGCCGGACAGGATTGCCAGCCACGGACAGGTGCGAGCCGTCTTCGTCTGGGATGACGATGAAGAGGAGGCTCATGGATTCCGGCTCAAGCCAGGGGACAGCCTCGGGATCGAGCATGTACGCCTTCCCGTTCTTCTTCTATCGGGGTTCAAGCCAGGGGATGGCCCGTCCCCGATGCAGATCGAAGCATGGTTCGCATCGCATCTAAACGTCGGCGAAGTCGATGGGGATGCTGACGTTCTCGGCGTCAACCCCGACAGCGCCCCACTCAGCCGTCATGCCACACGATCACCGGAACCTCGGAGCCGCGCATATCGCTACGGCGATAAGCCTACGTGGGAAATAGTCTTGGACGCGGTGCGCGAATTCGGCCGCCCGGCTTCTTCCGCAGAGGTCGGCGAACTCATCGCATCGAGGATCCCGGATTTCGTCAAGTCAAACATGGGACCGGATCTTTCGGTTCTATCGGTGAACTGCAACTCCCGCGGCAACCATGCCGTGAATCTGAAACCACGAAGAACCGACACGGGGCATCCTTACGATCAGCTCATACGTAGAGGCAGGGGTCGGGGCGTGCTGTTCGACACGTACAAGCCCAATATCGATGGTGTCTGGGAACTCGCCGACGTTGGCGATATGGTCCTGCGGCCCCGATTCCTCGGCAATGCGGATCTCGCCGAACTCGACGACGCACGCGACGCCGCCTCGACGGCAGGGATGTTCGATCCTTCAGAGGATGCGCGTCGCCGCATCATGGCGGCCATCGTTCAGCGTGACGGTCAACCGGAGTTCCGCAAGGCGCTGCTGACTGCCTACGGCGGCGCGTGTGCCATCTCAGGCTGCAGGGTCGAGGCACTTCTCGAGGCGGCACACATCATTCCCTACAAAGGCGTGCACACCAATCTGGTCGGCAACGGCCTGCTACTACGATCGGACCTCCACAAGCTGTTCGACCTGCACCTGCTATGCGTCGACTCCAGGACTAGAAAGATCCGGCTGAGCGCAGCGCTTGGCAACTCCGAGTACGCAAGCTTCAATGACGTGCCACTGCGAGAGCCCATAGACCCGAGCATGGCCGCACTTTCTGAAGCCTTGAAACATCACGAGCTGAGGTGCGGCTGGCTCAATCTTGAATCGTGACGTGTTGATTTCCCACCCAGGGCCGGCTCGCTTTTTCACGGAGCCTTGACCCGCATGCTGTTGGACACACGCGTGTCCGAACAAGGGGTGAAGGCAAATACGCTAGGTCGGCGCTTGATGGAACCGTAGGTCAGATGGGCGCGGAAATCTATACCGGAAATCCCTTCTTCGCCCGCATGGCCTCAAGCTCGCCTGCGGGCGAACGCAGGCAAGCTGCGCTGGTACGGCAAGAAAACGTGGAACTCAGGCGACGGCCAACACTTGCTTCTTGAACTGCGGCTTTGGCCGTGCCTTACGAGGTGCTGCTGGTGTGTGAAAACCTGGAACCGCTGCTGCAGCTGCACGAATTCACCTGGCTGAACGAGCACGTGAAGGGACGGCCCTGCATGGCCATCTATCGGGGCGGGCCGCGCCTCTTCGGCACCGACGCGGCCGCAAGGCTGCTCGCGCACGACGACCGCCCTACCCTCGCCTTCTTCGACTTCGACCCCAAGGGACTGTCGATGGCGGCGTCATTACCCCGGCGAGAGGCCGTCTGTCTGCCGCCTTGGCCTGCATTGCGTGAGGCCGTGCTGGCTCAGAAGCGCACGCACCTCTATACGAACTCCTACCAGCACAGTTCGGCGCATCTGGACGCCGTCGACGATGCTTCGATCACTCTGGCCTGGGGCCGGCTGCGTAGCCTTGCGACCGGCCTCAATCAGGAAGGCTTTCCCCGCTGAGCGGATCATCAGCGTGATTCGCCCCGCCGTTGCGAGTCGGCGTGATTGAGCAATTCAAGCGACCGCCGGCGCTTCGCCGCAAACATTCAAGAACTGACCTCGGACGGCAGCGTCTTCGGCCGCAGCATTCACTCACTGCTGCCAAAGAGGGATGTGGCGTCATGACCGAACGCTCTCTCAGCAGTCCTGATACGCGCACGTTCGTGAGCCCGACCGGCATAGCAAGAGAGGGGCTTTCTCCCAATATGGGCACTCAAGCATATATTGGCTTGCCATATCGTTGTACATCGTTTCTGCAGCCGGCGACATATGCCCCGCCTCTGCCATCTTGAGCCCGTCGGAACGCCGTGCGATGCGGTGCGGTGCGGTGCGAAGATGGGTCAGTGGGATGAATGAAAACGCTTTGGAGAACGGAATTGCAGGCAACACACATCAAAGACTTCTACCTCGCCTACGTCGCTTGTCTCAATGCGCAGGACTGGTCTCGGCTTGGCGACTTCGTTGAGGCCGACGTGCGTCACAACGACCGGCAGCTCGGTTTGGCGGGCTATCGGGCGATGCTTCAAAACGACTTCGCCACTATTCCTGACCTTCGCTACGAAGTGGAGTTGCTGGTCGCGGATGTGAACTGCGTGGGGAGCAGACTTCGATTCGACTGCTCGCCTCAAGGCGAGTTCTTGGGCCTGACCGTGAACGGCAAGAGGATCGTGTTCTCGGAGAACGTGTTCTACGAACTTCGCGATCACAAGATCGCTCGGGTCTGGTCCGTCATCGACAAGTCAGCAATTGAAGCGCAACTTCCATAAGCGTTAGGTGAATGGCTGCCGCCGGCACAGGCCGCAGCCCCGGCGTGCGGCGTGTGATGGTCTTGGGCTCGTAGTGAACGTCACGCCGCGGCAGGTCTGATGGCAGGGCTGGCGTTGAAGGGTGTGCCTATCCGCCGGCTTCCTTGTCGTGGTCTGAAGCTTCTCGACCTCGCGGGCCAAGGCATCGAGGTCTTCGTCCATGACCCGTTCGAGCAGGCTACTTTACTCGGCGCTGAAGCGCTCGGAGGCCTCAGAGAACTTGGCCGCTTGAGTGCCGCTATCGAGAGCGACCTTCCGCTACGCGGCCGTGGTGCTGTCGTTCCGCTTTGCTGCGGCCGATGGGGTCGAGCCGAAGCGGCGGGCACGCGCGCTGTCGCTCGTCATGGCCGGAGGCGTGGCCGCGGGCGTCGTGGGGCCGCAACTGGTGACATGGACGATGGACCTGTGGCCTGCGCACACGTTCGCTGCCACCTTCCTCGTGCAGGCTGCGGTCGCGGCAGTCTCGGCATTCATCCTCATGGGTGTGCGGCTGCCGATGCCTTCGGCCGCCGAAATCGCCGGCGGGCGGCCATTAGCGGTGATAGCACGACAGCCGCGCTTCGTGGCCGCAGCCATCTGCGGCGCCGTGTCGTACATGCTGATGAATTTCCTGATGACGGCCGCGCCGTTGGCGATGCACATCTGCGGGCATTCCCAGGCATCGGCCAATCTGGGCCTGCAATGGCATGTCATCGCCATGTACGCACCCAGCTTCTTCACGGGCCACCTGATCGCGCGTTTTGGCGCCGGGCGCGTCGCGACCGTCGGCCTGGTCCTCACCGGCCTGTCGGCGGCAGTCGGGCTCGGCGGCATCGACGTGGCGCATTTCTGGTGGGCCTTGATCCTCCTCGGGCTTGGTTGGAACTTCGGCTTCCTCGGCGCATCGGCCTTGGTGCTGGAATCTCATCGCCCCGAGGAGAAGACTCGGGTGCAGTCCCTCAACGACTTCATCGTGTTCGGCCTGATGGCGATCGGCTCCTTCTCCTCCGGGGGGTTGCTTTCGGCCTATGGATGGAACACGGTGCTGTGGGTCTCGTTCGTCCCGCTGAGCCTGGCGACGGTCGCACTGATTTTCGCCCTCGGGCGAAGCGCTGCTGCAGCGAAGAATGAGAAGGCGGCGTTTCAGCAGAAGCAGCGCAACGAACCACCGAACTCGGATGGCGCCTGCGCTGGCTCGAGACCGTGCCCCGGTTGATCGACTGCTGGGAACTTCGTAGCAAAATGCGCACGGCCCCACGTTCCCAGCACCGATGGCTCGCCATCGGAATGCCATGGCACCTATGAGAGATCAGCCAAGGCGTTCTCCGCCGCCACCGACGAGCGCGGGAAGAGCGGATGGGCCGGACCACAAAAAAGATCGCGAAAAACAGCAAAGAAATCGTATGGGCATTGAGAACATTCATCAGCTGCTTGGCCTCAGCAACGCGGACGCGCAGATCGTCGAGGCCATCGAGGCCAACGAAGGATCTCTCTCCAGCCTGTCGGAGAAAAAGCTCAGCTCCGAAGGCAGCGATTTCGTTCATCTGAAGGCGAAGGGCGTGAGTCTGACCTTCGTTCCTCGTGCAGCCTTCCAACTGAAGCGTGGCGAGCCTCGCGGTGACGGCCCCTACATCTTCGCGGGCGCCTTCTTCTATCCTGGTGGCGCCGCAGACGTCGACGCGTACGTGGGTATCGCGCCCTTCGGCCAATCCGCCGTGGCTACGCGAGAGGATGCGCTGCGTGTTTATGGCAAGCCTCAACGCTCCATGGAAGATGATGACGTTTTCGAATGGGATCAATGGACGTTCGATGGCCGCCAAGTGCGAACGTACTACAGCGATGGTGCGCAGATCGACAATATTTCGGTGTCCGTGCCAATGGCGCAAAGGAAATGAGCGCTTCACCCTGGGCGCTTTTGGGCAGAGGCTGACTCGACGCCAGGCTCCGGGCTGGTCTCCGCTCGATCGGATCGCCCTTCTGTCCATGAGGCGTCGATCGACGAGGCCGGGGAGCACGGCGGGCGACCGCTCTTCGAACCTGAGTCGGACTTCCTTCGCGCGCAATGCATTCAAGGGGGCAACGGAGTCCGCTCGGCTTCGTGATCGCCGCAAGAGTGGGCGAAGAGAAGGAGTGCTTCAGTCCCCTTCTGAAGATGCTGCACGGCCTCGGCGATACACTCGGGCGCCCGTGGTTTGCATGCGGACACACTTCCCTCATGGACATTAACCCGAATCCCTGAATGGGCCGCCCCGCATGCGACCTCTCTCACAGCGGTCCTTTGCCAATTGGCTCGTTCCCATCGCGCTCGCCTGTCTGGTGCTGGTCTTGCAGGCGGGTGGTGAGCCGGTGTACGAAGCGCTGCGCTACGAACGCGCGGCCGTGCTCGGCGGACAGCCCTGGCGCCTGCTTTCGGCGCATGCGGTGCATCTCGGTTGGGGGCACTGCCTGATGAACGCTGGCGGGCTGGCATTGTGCGCCGCGTTCGCGGCGGGCACCCGCAGCTGGCGCGCCTGGGCCACCGCGATCGTTGTGCTGGCCCTCGGCGTGGGGATTCTGCTGGTGGCCGCCTCGCCCGAGGCCACGAACTACGCGGGCCTCTCCGGCGTGCTCTATGGGCTGTTCATCTGGGTGTTGGCGCCGCGCGCCTGGCGTGGCGATCGCGTGGCCTTGATCGTCCTGGTCGCCGTCCTCGCACGCATCGGCTGGCAGATGTTCCATCCGCCTTCGGAAGCGCAGCGTGCGCTGATCGGCGGCGACGTGATGGTCGAGGCGCACCTGTACGGCGCGCTGTGCGCGCTGGCGCTCTGCCTCTGGCAGGAGGTTTGGCCGCACTTGCGGCGGGCCTGAGCCGACCTCATTGGAGCCCTTCCTCCCGTTCTGACGGGAAGGGGATCACGACCATCGCCGGCTCTGCATGGCCAGATCGATCGACGCTCCACCAGCACCGCATCCTTTCTCCTTTCAGGATCAAGCTGGCGCGCCGAGTGCACAGGACGGCGGCAGCGACTCGGCCCTTGCATTCACGCGCCCCGCCACACCATCGATTTCTGACCCGCCTTGCCGTCAAGGCGGGCCACGAGGACGCATGAGGGCGCGCTTGCGATGCAGCCGCGGCCGAGGCCTGCCCCCCGGGGCCGGCGTCACCGCCGACGGCGCCGGGCGACCGCAAGCGCCGCGAGTCCGGCCAGCGCCAGGGCGAGGTCGCCCGCGTCCAGCGATCCGCCGCGTCTGCGGAATGGGAAGGCAATCGGCATTGCCGGCGGCGGAGGCTCCGTCGTCGGCGGGGTGGTCGTCGGCGGCGGTTCGTTGTCCGGCGCGTAGGACTCGATGTCGTAGGCGTAGAGCCTGACACTCGTGCCTTCCTTGGGACTCTCCGCCTGCATGGCGACGAACCCGCCCACGGCCCCCTGTCGCTGGCTGATGGCGTTCCCGGCGTCCCTGTTCGGCGTCTCGCCATCGCTCACTTCCTTCAGGACGTGATGCTGTTTGGCACCATCCTTGTCGGTGTACAGGAACATCTTCATCTCGCCGGTCTTCGGATCGATGGGCGTGTTGAACCACACCGCCTGATCCAGTGCCCTGTCGGCGACCTGCGAACCCTCCTGGCCATTCGTCTGTCGCGTGATCAGCGAATTCCGACCCGCCACGACGGTGCCGGCCGCACCGTTGCCTCTGAACACGACATGCGGGTAGGCGTTGGTGCCATGGATGAAGCTCTGCATCGTGTGCCCTTCCTGCGCCGCGTACGGTCCTGCGGCAGGGCTCTTCGCCTCCTCGAAGACGAACTTGAGGTTGTCCTGGGCGAGCGCGGGCTCGCTCTGGGGCGCATTCGAATTGCGCAATGGCACAAGGATGTCGCCACGCAGGACGACAGGCGTGCGCGACAGCGATTCCGGCGATGACGTGGTCGCGGGCTTGCTCCTGTTGGTCAACGCGGCGGCCTGCGTCTGTCCGTTGGAAGCCGATTCCGAGGACACGACCATGTACGTCCTGCCAGGCTCGAATCTCGTGGCGAGTCGCCAGGCTTTCTGCGTCGACGCATTCTTTTGCAACCTCAACCCGAACGGGCCGACGATCGGGTCCTGCGGCTGCAGGACGAGCGTGGTGCGGCCATGTTTCGGCACAGCCTTCGTCTCCACGACGCCGGACGCTCTCGCCATCCCGTCGCTTCCATACGAGGTTTTGTACCGCTTGAATGCGGTCACGCCGTCGCTGAAGCGCACCTCCGCATAGGACAGAGGTGCCTCCAGGGCGTTGGCGGCATCCATCCACCCGACGCTCATCTTTCCAAAGGACAGTACGAACGTCGCCGTGTTCTCGACGGACGCAGTGGCCGGCGCGGCTCCTCGCGCGGTCACCGTCACATGGCACGGTTTTCCGGGAGCCACGGCGCAGTCGGGCGGGTTGAACTTCATGCTCTCGACGGCAAACCCCGCGGGCAGCGAGACGTTGGCGGCGGTGAAGACGACGTTCTTCGTTCCCACCGGCACGTTGATGTCGAGCGTCGCCTGAGCGTTCCTGCCGCCCCAGGTCCTGGCCGTGAAGCTTTCTCCGCCATAGCTGAAGGTCGCGGTGACCCCGTTCGGCGGCAAGCCCGCATCGATGAGGTACTGCTCGGGGTTCGTCGTGGCCCAGTACGCCTCCTTCGGCTGGCCGACGGCGGACCACGGATATCCGTTGGTGTGATAGCCCGGGTCCGTCATTCCCCACCAGGTCACCCGGTGCACGCCGCCCTTGTACTCGGGGTGACGACCTCCCGGGCCGGCGGCGTACTCCTTGAGCAGGCTGAAAAGCTTCGCGTACTGGATGCCCTGCTCCTTGAACAGGGCGTCCATCTCGGGGCCGTTCTGGATCCGCTGGCCCTTGTCCAGCCCCAGGAGCGGTGCGAGATCCAGCTCGGTCAGATCGACATTCACCCCGGTTTCGAGATAGGTCTTGATGGTCCTCTCGAAGGCGTCCAGGTTGAGCCTCATGTCCCAGTGCCCCTGCGTGCCGATGACGTCGACCAGCGGCCTGGGGTTTCCCTTGGCATCCAGAAGGATGCGTCCCTTGCCCGCGGCCGATTCGGCCGCGTACCGTTCATTGAACTCCTTGACCATCGAGGCGATCGCGGTGGCCTTCGAGGCTCGCTCGTTGTCGTTGAAGTCGTTGTAGTTCAGGATCGCGGTCGTGTTCTGGCGCGCCGCGTGGAAGGCGTCATACATGTAGTCCCAGCTCTTCCCGCCTTTGGCGTAGGCCTGGGCCCATCGGGAGGGGCGCTCTTCGGGACTGTAGCCGGTTCGCAGGGCGTTCCTCCAGTCGGCGGGGTTGTCGGGGTTGTCCTTGAACGCTTCGTTGACGACGTCCCAGGCGTAGGTCTTGAACGGTTCCTGATCGAAATGCCCGGCCACGGTCCGGATGTAGTACTCCAGGTTGGTCTTCGCCGTTGCGTAGTCCCACGGGGTTTCCCATCCGCCATTCGCAGTCGCGACGTTGGGAGCAGGCCATTGGGCCGACTGGTTGTGCCAGACCAGCACGTGCCCGGTGACCTTGACGCCGCGCGCATTGGCCGCGCCGATGTCTGCGTTGATGCCCGAGCTCAGGTTGGTGAGGAAGTTGGGGGTCGGATTGCTGATTCCCCCATTCCAGAACTCCGGCTTCATCGCGTTGCCGGGCGTCACCACATTGAAGTGCTTCACGGTCATCGCAGCGACCGAGTTTTCGCCCGGCACCACCTCGGCGCCGAAGTTGCGCGCGTCGAGATTGGTGCTGCCGATCAGGAAGTGGTTCTTGTACACGTCCTTCAGCGCAGGCCAGTCGGCGGGGTTCGTTGGCCGATCGGCCGCCAGGGCGGCGTTCACGATCACAAGTCCGGCTGGCAGCGCAATCAGGAGGCTCTTGATGTCCAGTCTGCCGAACATGATCCCGATCCTCCTGGTGGTTCCGACGATCGGGGAGTTCTCGTTGCACGTGTTCCTTGATCTGCGCCAAGGCGAGCCGGCCAATGCGACCCGCAGTGCAGTCGCCAGACCCAGTGATCTGAATTTCATGATGTCTCCGGAATGGAATATGCGGGGTGCGGCGAACTTGCCGCGACTCGCCGGCTCTCTGCGGAGCCCTGGGTGACGTATACGAAGGCTAGGTGAGCGCCCCCTGCCGGTCCACTGACTTTTTCGCTAGCATCCATTCCAAATGCTGATGAGTTCAGGCAAGACCCCTGGTAAATCGCTGATGCTGGCCCAAGTCTCGCGTCTGCGTTTCCGGCATCTGCAGTTCCTCGACATCCTCGGAAAGACACGCAACCTGCGCCTGACTGCCGAGCAGATGTACATCACGCAGCCGGCTGCCACCAAGGTGTTGATGGACATCGAGGAGATGCTGGAAGCGCGGCTTTTCGATCGCCTGCCGCGCGACATGCAACCGAACGAGCTGGGACTCTTCACCTTGCGTTATGCGCACTCGGCACTGGACGGCTATCGCAAGTTCGTGGACGAGTTCAGCACCCTGAAGCAGGGCGGGCACGGCCATCTGTCGATCGGCGCCATCTCGGGTGCGGCGCATCTGCTGATTGCCGCGGTGGCCGAGCTGCAGCGCCTGCGGCCGTTGCTGGTGGTGAAGGTGCTGGAGCAGAGCAGCGACCAGCTCATCGTGTGGTTGGCCGAGCGCAAGATCGACGTGATGATCGGCCGCTTCACCGACGAATCCCAGCGCGACCAGTTCCACTACGAGAACCTGAGCAGTGAAAGCCTGCAGATCGCCGCGGGCGTGCACCATCCGTTGCGCGGGCCGAACGCCCCTGGGCTGAGGGAGCTGTCCAACTGGCCATGGATCCTGTATCCGGCGTCCACCGCGCTGCGCAAGGTGTCGGATGACATCTTGCGCAGCACAGGCCTGTCGCTCACCTCGGGCATCGTCGAGACGCCATCGTTTCTCTTCGCGCTGGAGCTGATGCAGAGCACGACCATGCTGTCGCTGCAGCCTGCCGCGCTCGTGGACAAATATGTACGGCGCGGTCTGCTGACGCGCATCGCGACAGAACTCCCCACCCGCATGCCCGACTTCGGCCTGATCACGCTGCAAGGCGAGCCCCCCAGCACGGCCGTGCTGGCGTTCATGGACGTGATCCGCAACATGGCGGACCACGAGGCCGAAGCGGCGTCGGGCATCCTCCGCTGATGGCGATTGCACTGGCGCTAACAGCCGCCCTATTCCGCCAGTCGAATCGCGTATCGAAGGGCGCCTGTCGCATTGCGGGCAGCAGCTGATCACCGACTGGCCGTCAAGGCGAACTCACCGGGGCATTGACGTTCGTGCGACCGTCTGCTTCCAAGATCCAGTTCAGGCAACGCCGCTTGAAGGATTCAAGATCAGTTTCAACCCAGGATCGTGGAAGGACCAACGTCAATCTGCAGCGATGCTTGCCGTCCAAGGTGACCTCGGCACTGGCACATAGTCCGCCGCTTTCGATGGGTTGACGAACGGTAGAGCACGCCCAGAGTCCCAATCTTCCTTCGTGGACAAGACGCTCGCTCCCCATGGTGGTCTCCGGACAGCTTCCCACGGGTACGACATCAAGATCGATGGTTGGCGCGAGCGGCAAGTCAGCAGACGGTAGCGCTTCAGCGGCGATCTCGTGTAGGACGGCGCGCCGTTCCTAGGGATCTGGGCCCACACGCTTCGGAGGTGGCGCCTGTCCCGAAAGCCGAACAACCTGCGATGCAACGGGCAAGGGCCGGAGCTCAGGAATTACTTATTCTTCAAGGAAGCATCGAATCAGGGTGCATGATGGTGCCATGAACATCCAACTCGGCTTCGAGATCGCCTACAAGTTTCCTCGGCCGACTCCGATGATTCTGAATCTCAACATCCACTATTCAAGAGCATCGGACCTCCTGCGTCCAGATCATCTGCTCACGCATCCGGCGGTGTCCACGGCGGCTTACCGAGACCTGTTTGGGAACTGGTGCACGCGCCTGGTCGCTCCCGCAGGGCGCTTCGTATTGAGCACGGATGCCTTGATCCGCGACAGCGGCCTGCCGGACAGTATTGCCCCTTCTGCTTCGCAGACAGCGGTGGAACACCTGCCCGAATCCACCTTGGTGTATCTGTTGGGCAGCCGTTACTGCGAAACCGACTTGCTGTCCGATTTTGCTTGGCAGCGTTTTGGAAGCGGACCCAGCGGATGGGCGCGTGTGCAGGCGGTGTGCGATTTCGTGCACCAGCATATCGAGTTCGGCTATCAGCATGCCCGACGTACCCGCTCGGCCCTGGAGGCTTTCAAGGAGGGCAAAGGCGTATGCCGGGACTATGCGCACCTGGCCATCGCTCTATGTCGCTGTTTGAACATTCCAGCCCGCTATTGCACTGGATACCTGGGCGATGTCGGAACTGCGCCACCATTCGGCCCGATGGACTTCGCAGGCTGGTTCGAGGCATTCCTGGGTGATCGTTGGTACACATTCGATGCGCGCAACAACATGCCGCGCATCGGTCGCGTGTTGATTGCACAGGGGCGGGATGCCAGCGACGTGGCGTTGTCCTGCACCTTCGGACCGGATCAATTGGAGGGTTTCAAGGTCTGGTGCGACGAAGTTCAATGAGCCCCAAAGGCACCGCGAATCTTCGCTGTGGTCCCTGCTGTCGCCTGGGAGCGGACGGGGCGGGACGGGCTGGCAGCCGTTGGCTATCTCGGGCCGGCCAGTGACCAGATCGTCGCGCCCAGACGCATCAGGTCGGTCGCTTCCTGTTGAACGCCCTCGCATGACATGTCCAAGCCCGCGACTTTCGCCGCGACCAGTGACACAGCCTCGTCTGCGGGAAGTGCCCCACCAATGCGAGCCATCTCCACGATCTTGAGCATCACGTCCGTCTGGTTCATGGCTCAGGCACATTCCTACTTCGGCTGCTGCTGGCGGCAGATGTTCACACCTGTGGTCGTCAGCTGAAGCGATCCGCCCAGCCATTCGAGCCAGGACAACGAAACCATATCGTCGATCACTGCCTCATCGATTTCACCCGCACGCCGGTGGTGCAGCAGATCGGCCACTTGGGGCAGATCCGCGCGAAGCGCTTCCTGCCGAGAGAGGGAGAGAAGCGCCTGAGTCATGCGGGTCCTTCATGCGAATGGAGCGAGTCAGCGTAACACTGGAACACCGCCTGCGGGGCATGAAAAACCACCGCGCCCCGAAATCACCTACACTCAGTGCATCGATTGCGGCGTGCTCGTTGCCTCAATCCCTGATTGGCACCTCGCGGCAATCGCCCGCCGCAAAGGCCTCAACTCTCCGACAAGGTGGCCCATTTTCGCCACCCTCGCCGGAGCGCCATCCCTCTCAGCGAGCTTCATCTTCGGTCCGTTCAATAGAGAACATCCCACGGACCGTTCTGCCGTTTCCTTCACGCATCCACTTCGCGCGCCTGACCGGTCCAGTGCCGGCACGCGCGCCTCGGCGCGCCTTCAGGGCTAGCGCTCGCTTTATCACATGCAAATTCCACAGGCCCACGAGGTGGGCAGATACCTCGTCACCCCCATGACCAAACTCACGGATACCGGGCAGTACGCAGCCTCGGTTTCCATCCGCCGTGGCATGCATGACCGGGTCTTCCGGCTCATTCCGCGTTTCGACAGTGCCGCACGTGCGGCGCGCTATGCACTGATGCAAGGCCGCCATTTCGTACTGAACAACCAACTGGCCTGAGCATCCGGCCGATCACTGAAGGAGCGTCGTGAGCAAGGAAGAACTGATTGAAATGCAGGGCCGGGTGCAGGAGGTGCTGCCTGATTCGCGCTTTCGCGTCACTCTCGACAACGGGCACAGCCTGATCTGCTACTCGGGCGGAAAGATGCGCAAGCACCGCATCCGCGTACTCGCAGGCGACAAAGTCTCGCTGGAGATGTCGCCCTACGATCTCAACAAGGGGCGGATCACGTTCCGTCATCTGGAGCCTCGCACCCAGAGCGGCTCTTCGCTCGTGCGGCGCCCTGTTCGGTAAGCCTGCGCGCCGACTCCCATCCATTTCATACCGAATTTCGGTTCACTCAAGAAAGCAAATCATGGACAACAAACTCTACGTCGGCAATCTCTCGTACGCGGTGCGCGAAGACGCGCTGCAGCAACAATTTTCGGCCTTCGGTCTTGTCTCCTCGGCCAAGGTCATGATGGAGCGCGATACCGGTCGCTCCAAGGGCTTTGGTTTCGTCGAGATGGGCTCACCTGCGGAAGCGCAGGCCGCCATCTCGGGGCTTCACGGCAAGGAAATTGATGGACGTGCGCTGACCGTCAATCTGGCACGTCCGATGGAGCCGCGCGCCGGCGGCTTTGGCGGTGGCCCCCGCTACTGAGTCGCCATGACCATCAGCCCCTCTTTCGTACTGGGCTTGACAGAGGCAGACAAGGCAGAGTCCATTGCGCATGTTGCCTTCCTCCGGAGCATCGAGCATGCGGTCTTTCCGCTGAGCATCCTCAAACCCGAGGAGGTTTCCTTCACGGGGGCGCTGAATGCGAAGAAATGGATCCTTCTGCAAAACGCAGGGTCGAAATCTCGTCCAGCAGACACGGCCGATCCCCTATCGATCGTGATCGAGGACATCACCGCAGAAGGACGCGCCGAGCTGCGGCGCCGGCAGACCTTCGGGCCCTGGGAGTGGCGCAAGAAGTCGCAAGCCTGACAGGAATCGCGCCCAACTGGCTCAGTTGCCGACCGGCGGGCGCGCACGTTGAACGCTGCCTGGCATGCATGGCGCGCAGCAGCGTCGCTGCACAGCGTGTTGTCGTCCGGGCCGTGCGTTGCCGTCTCGCTCGGGAATTCGCGATACAGCGGATATTTCGATTCATTCGCCCAGTTCTCGCAATGAGATACAAGGCATGGCCGTGGTGGTGCGTCAGAAAAGACGCACTGCAGGCAGCGGCCGCCCGACACGACACGACCAGCGCTTGCATCAAGTCGTCCCCCTCGTCCCGATCGGCACAAGGAAATCACCACAAGGCAAGCCTCCAGCTCAGCGTGAGGTCGGTGGGCAGGTCGAACATCGCCTCATCGCCGAGCCATATCAAGACCGCATCAACTTCACGCGGCCGTGCCGCCGGGACCCGCCAAGCTTGGATGAGGCCGCGGCGCGGAATGGTTTCCGGCAAGGAGTTGTTCCACGAGTTTGTTGAAATCTTTGTGGATAACTCGGGGACAACATCGGTGTTGCAAGCATTGATGCGGGTCGCCGCCAGAGTGCCTGCGTTCGAGGCGGTCGCCTCTTGACTTTTCGCGCAACAGGCTAGGGAGAGTCCGGTGGATCCGGATATCTGGATGCGAGCATCCTTGCCGCACCGAGTCCGCATCCCGCCTTCGAAGCCGAATCGCGACCACAGCCGCTGGAGTTCGCGACTGCCCCCGTTGAGGGCCTTGCACGAGTGGACGGTCTGCGTCGGCAAGCTTGCAGCGCAGGCAGGAAAGGATCCGCCTGCCGATGGCCCCGAAAGCCCCTGCGCGCCCGTCTTGGCGGCCACACCGGCCTGGCCAGGCTGGCAAGCGTGCCCGGCGCGCAACACGGGGGCCCCCAGACATGCCGCCGTCCGGCGCTCCTGTGCCATGATGAAGTTCGCCGATCCACTCCCTACACCCGGGCTTTGCCCGCCCTTGCTCGCACAGCGTCATCTTGGCCTACCTCGTCGCACTTCTGATGTTCGTCGCATCGCTGTGCCATGCGCAGACGGCGCCTGTGCAACGCCTGCGCATCGTCGGAGGGCTGGCCGGGGTCACCCAGTACACGGGGCAGGAGGAGCAGTTCTGGACGCGTGACCTCGCGGCGCTGTCCGGCGGCCGCTACACCGCCAGCATCGTGCCCTTCGACCGTGCCGGGGTGCCGGGCCAGGAAATGCTGAGCCTGATGCAGCTCGGCGTGGTGCCCTTCGGCACGGCGCTGCTGAGCCAGGTTTCCACCCAATTTCCGGAGCTCGGCGCGCCCGACATGGCCGGACTGAACCCCGACATCGCCACGCTGCGCCGCGTGGTCGGCGCGTTCCGCCCCTACCTGACGCACGCGTTGCGCGAGCGCTATGACGTGGAGCTGCTGGCGGTCTACATCTACCCGGCGCAGGAGGTGTTCTGCAACAAGCCGATGCAACAACTCGGCGACCTCGCGGGCCGGCGCACACGCGTATCCAGCTCGACGCAGGCCGACTTCGTCACGGCACTGGGCGGCACGCCGGTGTACACCGAGTTCTCGCAGATCATGGCGAACATGAAATCGGGCAATACCGACTGCGTCATCACCGGCACCATGTCCGGGCACACGCTCGGCCTGCACGCGGTGACCAGCGCCCTCTATGCCATGCCGCTGAACTGGGGCGTGGCGGTGTTCGCGGCCAACCGCGAAAGCCTGAATGCGCTGCCGCCCGAGCTGCAGGCGCTGCTGCGCAAGGAACTGCCGCGGCTGGAAGCCGCCGTCTGGGCCCAGTCGGAGCGCGATACCGAGGAAGGCATCGCCTGCAACACGGGCACCGCGGGCTGCAGCAAGGCCCTCAAGGGGCGCATGGTGGCCGTGCGGCCATCGCCGCAGGACCAGGCCCGCCGCCGCGAGATCCTTGC
The DNA here is from genome assembly GCF_048305045.1 of Variovorax sp. 278MFTsu5.1. Classification (NCBI taxonomy): domain Bacteria; kingdom Pseudomonadati; phylum Pseudomonadota; class Betaproteobacteria; order Burkholderiales; family Comamonadaceae; genus Variovorax; species Variovorax sp. 278MFTsu5.1. Next base: position 94,559 of record NZ_CP157623.1, on the reverse strand, counting down.
GACCCGCGTGCTGCCCGGATGGGTGCAGCGCTGCGGTCCGGTGTGCGCCACGACCTGGAACCAGACGGTCGCACCGGTGGTCGGCATCCAGGCCCGGGCAGCAGCACCGTGACGGCGCGTTTTCCCCGCCGAATCACCGCCATCGTCTTCGGCGTGGCGCTGGTCTTCCTCGCCACCGCGGGGACCGTGGCGTCCCTCATCGTCTGGGAGTCCAGGCAGAAGGCCATCACCGATCACGAGGGCCAGACGGTCCGCTTCGTGACCGGTTCCGAGGCGGCCCTCAATCGCGCGCTGCTGAGCGTCGACATGCTGCTTGCAGGAGCCAACGAACTGCTGCGCGACTCGAACGCCGCCAGTGCCGGCAACGACGCAAGCAGCCCCGGGCCACACCAGCTGCTCGGCAACATGGTGCGGCAGAACCTGCTGGTGCGCCACGTGGCCTTCGTCGATGCGCGTGGGGCCGTGGTGGCCTCGTCGGACCGGCGCGGCGAACACCTGCCGCTCGCTCTGCCCGCGGGCTTCGTGGACAGCGTGCTGGCCAAGCCGGTGTCGACGCTGGCGATCAGCGCGCCGGCCCTCAGCGCAGTCACCTCGCAGAAGGTGCTGTATTTCGCCCGCGCCGTGACGCTGGCGGACAGCTCTCGCATGCTGGCGGTGGCCGAGGTGCAGCTGTCGCTGCTCGCGACGATCATGACGCAAGGCAGCGGCTTGCGCGACCTGGAGGTCACGCTGGAGCGCGACGCCGGCCCCCTCCTGGCGAGCCTGCCGCCACGCGACGACCTGGCCGATCGGCAGATCGAGCCGCCCCTGCACGAGCAGACCAGCGACGGCAAGCCGCGGCGGATGGCCGCGCGCCTGAGCGGTGAGCCGGCCATCGTGGTGGCCCGGCCCACGTTGCACCGCAATCTGCTGATCGTGGCGAGCATGCCGCTGGGCGCTGCGCTCAGGGACTGGCGACGCGAGCGCGATCTGATCGCCTGGACCGGCGTGGTCATCGGCTTGATGATCCTGGCGGTGGCGTGCTTCACGCACATCCAGCTGCGCCGCCAATGGCGCTCCCGGATGGAGCTGATGCGCTCCAAGGCCACGCTGGACCAGGCATTGGGATCGATGGTCAACGGCTTCATCCTGCTGGACGCCGAGCACCGCGTGCTCACCTGGAACCGCAGCTTCGTCGCAATGTTCCCGTGGACCGAATCGATGATCGCGCCACAGCTGCCCTTTCGCCGCATCATGGACGAAACCGCCCGGCACGTGGTGCACAGCCAGGGCCCCGCCGGCTGGTCAGCCTTGAATGCGGCGCAGCTGGTCCAACCGCATTCCGAGCAGGAAGCACTGTTGGAGAACGGCCAGGTGATCCGCGCCACCCGCAACCGCACACCGGACGGCGGCATGGTCTGCGTCTACCAGGACATCACCGAGAAGCGTCGCCACACGGCCGCCATCATCGAGAGCAAGGCGCAGTTGCAGGCCACGCTCGATGCCCTGCCCGATCTGCTGCTCGAGGTCGGCCTGGATGGCCGCTGCCATGGCTATCATGCGCCGCGCGTGCCCTTTCCCGCCGCCGACATCGGAGATCCCGTGGGCCGCACGCTGCAGGAGCTGCTGCCGTTCGAGGCCGCCTCGCAGGTGATGGCGGCGGTGCGCGAAGCGCAGGTCAAGGGCTATTCGGCCGGGCGCCAGTTCGAGCGACGCGACAAGGGCGAGCGCAGCTGGTTCGAGATCTCTGCATCGCGCAAGTCGGTCGAGGTGATGACCGATGAAAGAGCCAACGCACTGGCCGAAGCCTCGCGCGGCCACGGCGAGGAACGCAGTGCGCGCTTCATCGTGATCCTGCGCGACATCACGCAAAGCAAGCGCGCGGCTCGGGAGATCGAGCACCTGGCTTTCTACGACACGCTCACCGGCTTGCCCAACCGCCGGCAGTTGCTCGATCGCCTGCACCATGCCATCGGCAATGCCGCGCGGCAGCCGGGGCTGTGCGCGCTGCTCTTTCTGGACCTGGACAACTTCAAGACGCTGAACGACGCGCTCGGCCACGACGTGGGCGACCAGTTGCTCAAGCAGGTGGCGCAGCGACTCAAGCGCTGCCTGCGCGAGGGCGACATCGTGGCGCGTCTGGGCGGCGACGAGTTCGTGGTGATCCTGGAAAACCTGAGTGACCAGCTCGGTGGGGCCACCTCGCAGACCGAGACCGTCGGTGCGGCCATCCTCGCGCAGCTGAACCAGCCGTACCAGCTCGGTGTCCAGCATCATCACGCCACGTGCAGCATTGGCGCCTGCCTGTTCGATGCCCGGACTGCCTCGATCGAGGAGGTACTCAAACAGGCCGACATCGCCATGTACCGCGCCAAGACGGACGGCGGCAACGCGATGCGCTTCTTCGAGACGGAAATGCAGACCCGCATCACCGCGCGCGCCGCGCTGGAAAACGAACTGCATGCCGCCATCGCGGCACAGCAGTTCGTGCTGCACTACCAGAGCCAGGTCACCGGCGAGGACCGGGTGGTGGGCGCGGAGGTGCTGGTGCGCTGGAACCATCCGACACGCGGGTTGCTGATGCCAGGCCAGTTCATCGACGTGGCGGAGGACACCGGGCTCATCATCCCGCTGGGCCTGTGGGTGCTGGAGACCGCCTGCAGGCAGCTCACGGCATGGCGCGGCGATCCGCGGAGGCGGCACCTGCAGCTGTCGGTCAATGTGAGCGCCCGGCAGTTCCGAGAGGCGGATTTCGTCGACCAGGTGAGCCGAGTGCTGATGCAAACCGGCGCCGATCCGGGCAGGCTCAAGCTGGAGCTCACCGAAAGCCTGCTGCACGAGAAGGTGGCCGACGCCATCGGCAAGATGGAAGCCCTGGCCGCCTTGGGCATCCAATTCTCCATGGACGACTTCGGCACCGGCTACTCGTCGCTGTCCTACATGACCCAGTTGCCGCTGAGCCAGGTGAAGGTCGACAAGTTCTTCGTGCACAACATCGGGCTCGATCCGAAGGTGGAGTCGATCATCCAGGCCATCATCGGCCTGGCGCGCAACCTGGAACTGGAGATCGTGGCCGAAGGCGTGGAAACTCATGCGCAGCGCGAGTTCCTGATGCGCCACGGCTGCGACGTGTGCCAGGGCTACCTGTTCGGCGTCCCCCAGCCCCTCGAAAGCTACGAGCGCGAGCTGGATACGAAGTTTCCGTCATCGAACCCGATGGTCCTACGGCAGTGAACGGCTGCCTGGCATCGCGGATGGATGCCTTCAGGGCTCACAGACTCCGCTCGCCCGACCGCGCCCCAGCGTCTGGCCCAACTGAGCTTCGAGCGCAGCGACGTGTCGGCTCACGGCGGATCGAGCCAAGCCCTGGTCGCGTGCAGTGGTTGTGAAGCTCCTGCAGCGTGCCAATGCCTGGTACGTTCGGAGTGCCGATAACGGGGTGTCGATCATGGCTTGAGCGCAACTCGACCGATGTCGCGGATATTTCTCCTCGCATGCGCCCGGCCGAACTTTCAGGCGCAGCGCCCGCCTGACGCCCCGGAAATCCACACTCGGTCAGCACGGCAACATCTGACTTCGACCAGGTTCCCCAATGTCGTCTCTCATCCGACCGGCAAGAATATTCCACTCGTGGATTCTTGTTTCTTTCGCCTGGGCTCGCTCTGAAATCTGATGAGCTTTTCAGGCCTATTTGGGGGGCAAAGCCAGTCGCCGCTGGGCTGCCTGAAACACAGGGCCTCGCGCGAGCCTCAGGGCCTGCCCGCGATGCGCGCTATCCGGCGAAATCGTGGATGTCACGGCCACAACCAAGCCGAGAGGGGAGTGGACCCAGATCAGCTGCCCAGCGTAGCCGCTGGCGAAGAAGGTGGAACCCGAAGGCACCCACCAGAACAGTCCATAGGGCAAGTGAGCGGGCGGCCCGCCCGAACTTTGAGGCTTGACCATCTGGGCTACGAAGCCCGGAGGCAGCAACGGGGCGCCAGCCCAGGTGCCATCCAGCAGCATCAGGTGCCCCAGCTTTGCCATGTCCACAGTTCTCATGGAAGCAATGCCGTCACGAGAGTACGCAGGCTGCCGCATTTCAAGAGGCGTCACGAGTTGCTCGCGCACGAGGTCTGCCATCGGACGTCCGGTCACTCGTTCGAGGACGGCTCGAACCATGGGAGGTCCACTGTTGTCGTAGGCGAAGCGTTGCCCTGGCTCTGTCTGAATTGACCTTGCCCAAGCGGAAGTCGGCGTGAGCGGTGCTGCAGTTCCTGAACGGTCATCTACCGCAAATCCAGCAGTCATGGCCATCAGGTGTCGCAACGTGATGCTCTGCGCGCGAGGGTCCGAGTTGAGAGCGCGCCACTCCGGCATGAGTTCGACAACCGGCTGCTCGAGAGAAGACAGTTGCCCTCGCTTCAAAGCAGTGCCTACCAGGAGCGCCAAGGCGCTCTTGGTGACAGATTGGGTGTCCCGCAATGCGTTCGGGTCGCCATCGCGGTAGTACTCGTATACGGTCCGACCTTGGAGGACAACGACCAAGCTCTGGACATCGCCCAGTTCCTGCTCGATGTCTTTGTCGAGGTTCTTGAAGGCAGCGGCGTCCAGGCGCTGCTCTTCCGGCGTAGACGTTCGCCAAGCCGGCAGCGCCTGCGCAAAAGCTGTGGACGCAACCATCGCACAAAGCCAGACGATGAATCTTCGCATCTTGTCCCTCGCGCTGCTTGTTGAAGGGCGTCGCCGCTGAACGACAGCCCAGCCTCCATTCTGCCGGCGAACCGTGACCGGGCGGCAGCACGAATGCCCCTTCAGGGCAAAGTTGCCGGATACCTCGAACGGCTGCTCCTGGCCGACCTCAGCCCTCAAAACATGGCCGCGGTTCATGGGAGGGTGCGCAGAACTTCGCCAAACGCGGCAGCTAGCACGCCGCGCACAGAGATAGCACTTGTCCTCCGCGAGAGACCGCCGATGTCCCACAAGGCCCGAGGTCCCTCGGCGGGAAGGTCTGACCCCTAGGTGGCTATGCCACGACGATCTTCCGCGCGACCGAGGACTGAGAAAAGGCAATCGACATGGCAACAGGCAGCAGAACCCTTTGGAAAGGCGCCATCACCTTTGGCTTGGTCCATATCCCCGTGGGCCTGCACACCGCCAGCATCGAGCAGGGCATCGATTTCGACTGGCTGGACAAGCGCAGCATGGATCCGGTCGGCTACAAGCGCATCAACAAGAAGACCGGCCGGGAGATCGACAAGGACAACATCGTCAAGGGCTTCGAGTACGAGGACGGCAAGTACGTCGTGATCTCCCCCGACGAGATCGAAGCCGTTTATCCCCGCACCACGCAGACGATCGAGATCCAGCGCTTCATCGATGCCCAGGAGCTGCCCTTCCTGTATCTGGAACGCCCCTACTACGTTGCGCCGATCAACAAGGGCCAGAAGGTCTACGCGCTGCTGCGCGAGGTGCTTCTGAAGACCGGCAAGATCGGACTGGCCAAGGTGGTCATCGCCACCAAGCAACATCTGGCCGTGCTGGTGCCCTCTGGCAAGGCGATGGTGTTGAACCTGCTGCGATGGGGCGACGAAGTCAAAAGCCTGGAAGGCCTCGACCTGCCTCCTGCGGGGGTCAAGGGCGCCAAGGTGAGCGCGGCAGAGATGAAGATGGCCGAGCAACTGGTCGGCAGCATGTCAGGCAAGTGGGACCCGGAAGACTTCAAGGACGAGTTCAAGAGCGCCGTCATGAAGATCGTCCAGAAGAAGGTCAAGGCCGGCGATACCGAGACCGTCATCCAGCCCGAGGAAGAAGCCCCGGAAGACAGCTCGAACGTGATCGACCTGACCGAACTGCTCCAGCGCAGCCTCAAAGGCGGCAAGTCTCCCAAAGCGAGCGATGCGGCAGCCAAGAAGCGCAGCAGTGCCAAGGCGCCGGCCAAATCCGCCGGAACCGCGCGAAAGACGGCCTCGAAGAAGGCGTCCGCCAAGACCCGAAAGGCGGCTTGAGGAGGCGCCACGGGTGCCTCGCCGCCCGGCCCCTGAGAGGGACGCCCGATGGCCAAGAGTGACGCGCTGTCCACGTACAAGGCGAAGCGGAACTTCGCCGTCACTGCGGAGCCCGCCGAGGGAGGCCAGCCGAGCCCGCATGCGCTCACCTTCGTGGTGCAAAAGCATGCCGCTTCGCGACTGCATTACGACTTCCGGCTCGAACTCGACGGCGTGATGGTGTCCTGGGCCGTGCCCAAGGGCCCCAGCTTCGATCCGAAGGAAAAGCGGATGGCCATCCACGTGGAAGACCACCCGATCTCCTATTCCTCGTTCGAAGGCACCATCCCGCCCAAGCAGTACGGCGCAGGAACCGTCATCGTCTGGGACAACGGCACGTGGGAACCGGTCGGCGACCCCCACCAAGGCCTAGCCGCCGGGAAGCTGCTGTTCCGCTTGCACGGCCAGAAGCTCGAGGGGCTGTGGGAACTCGTGAAGATCGCCAAGGGCGGCGAGCGCCAGGAGCCCTGGATCCTCTTCAAGAAGAAGGATGCCTTCGCGCGCGCCCACGCCGAGTACGACGTGATCGCCGCCCTGCCCGACAGCGTCATCGCCAGGCCTCTCAAGCAGGCGGCTCCTGCGGCGAAGCCGGCCGGAAAGACATCCGGCCCCTCCAGGCCTGCGCGCAAGGCGGCCCTGCCCGCCGAGATCAAGCCGCAGCTGGCCACCCTTGTTGCGGGCATCCCCTCGGGCGGTGAATGGCTGTTCGAGATCAAGTTCGACGGCTATCGGCTGATGGCCCGGTTCGACAAGCGCAAGCTTGCGCTCATCACCCGTGGCGGACACGACTGGTCGGCACGCATGCCCACGCTGGCGCGCGAGCTTGGCAGCCTGGGCCTTCATTCGACCTTCCTGGACGGAGAGATCGTCGTGCTCGGGGAGAACGGCGCGCCGGATTTCAATGCGCTGCAGAACGCCTTCGACCGCGGGCAAGGCGCTGACCACATCGTGTTCTTTGTCTTCGACGTCCCGTTCTTCGAGGGGCACGACCTGCGCCCTCTTCCCCTGACGCAGCGCCGCCAGCTGCTTCGGGACTTCCTCGCGGAAAAATCCACCGACCACGTGCGCTTCAGCGACAACTTCGAAGCCGATCCCGCATCGCTGCTGCGCTCCGCCTGCCAGATGCAGATGGAAGGCGTGATCGCCAAGCGCGCCGATGCACCGTACGTCTCCCGGCGCAGCGAAACCTGGCTCAAGCTCAAGTGCAAGCTGCGCCAGGAGTTCGTGATCTGCGGCTACACCGACCGGACGGACCGTACCGACCAGGTCGGCAGCCTCCTGCTGGGCATTCATGATGCCGGCGGCAAGCTGGTGTCCGTGGGCAGCGTGGGCACCGGCTGGAGCAGCGAAGAAGCGTGGGAGGTCAAGCAGAGGCTGCTGTCGCTGGCTGCCGCGAAGTCCCCGTTCGAGAAGGGCGACGCGAGGCCGGGCCGCTGGTCCAGGCGCAAGGCCGGCAGCGAGCGCTGGGTGAAGCCCCGGCTGCTGGCGGAGGTGAGTTTTGCCGAGTGGACGCCGGACGACCAGATACGGCATGCGTCCTTCATCGGGCTGCGCGACGACAAGCCCGCGAAGGTCATCGTGCGCGAGCGGCCCAAGCAGCTCGGGCCATCCGCCGCACCGACCGGCGGGAAGGCCGGCCGATCGTCGGTGGCTTCCGTCAAGGTCAGCCATGGCGAACGCGTGATCGACGAAGCCACGGGGGCCAGCAAACTGGACCTGGTGCGCTACTACGAGTCGGTCGCGCAGTTCATCCTGCCGCACCTGAAGGGGCGGCCCTGCTCCCTCGTGCGGGGTCCCACGGGGGTGACCGGCGAACTGTTCTTCCAGAAGCACGGCGAGAAGATCGGCATTCCCGGCATCACCGAGCTGCCTGAAAACCTGTGGCCGGGCCATGCCGCCCTGCTCGAGATCGCAAGCGCCAAGGCGCTGGTGGGGGCCGCGCAGATGAACGTGATCGAGTTCCATACGTGGAATTCCACCGCGAAGAACATCGACAAGCCCGACCGGATGGTGTTCGACCTGGACCCCGGCGAGGGAACGACCTGGGACCATGTCCAGGAGGCCGCGGCACTCGTGCGCGCGATGCTCGACGCCCTGGGGCTGCAGGCCTGGCTCAAGACCAGCGGCGGCAAGGGACTGCACGTCGTCGTGCCGCTGGCGCCGCGCTACGACTACGAGACCGTCAAGGGCTTTTCGCAAGCCATCGTCCAGCACCTGGCCCGGACGATCCCCGCGCGCTTCGTGGCCAAGAGCGGGCCAAGCAACCGCGTCGGCAAGCTTTTTGTCGACTACCTGCGCAACGGGCATGGGGCGACGACGGCCGTGGCCTTCTCCACGCGCGCCAGGCCCGGCCTTGGCGTCTCGATGCCGGTGGCCTGGGACGACCTCGGGCAGCTCAAGAGCGGTGCGCAGTGGAATATCCGGACCGCGCGCGAGTACCTCTCCTTTCAGACGGAGGACCCCTGGGAGGGCTACTGGAAGAAGCGCCAGCCGCTGGCCGAAGCGATGAAGCGCCTCGGCTACAGGAAGTAGCTCCATCGCCGCGGACCGCGCGCAATTGACGGCCTTCACCTCTTTCCGACCCGCCAGAAAAGTGGCATGTTGATTTTTCCTTGCGGAGGTTCATCCATGGCCACCCCTCGCTCGATCGCTTCCCTGTCGCTCGGATTCGGCCTCGTGTCGATTCCCGTGCGCTTGTACACCGCCACCGAAAGCGCGGCCGCGGTGCATTTCAACCTGCTCTCCAGGCAGGGGGAGCGGGTCAAGCAGCAGTACGTGTCCGCGGTCAATCCGAAGCGGGTCATTCCACGGGCGGAGCTGATCAAGGGGTACGAGTTCGACACGGACCGTTTCGTCGTCTTCCAGCCGGACGAACTGAAGGCACTGGAGGACGGCGCCAGCCATCTGATCGACATCGTCGCGTTCATCCCGGCCGATGCGGTCGATCCGATCTACTACGACAAGCCTTATTTCCTCGCGCCCGACAAGCGGGGAGGCAAGCCCTACAACCTGCTGAAAAAAGCCATGCTGCAAAGCGGGCGCTGTGCTCTGGCCAAATGGGCATGGAAGTCGAAGCAGTACGTGGTGCAGGTGCGTGCGCAGGAGGAAGGCTTGATCCTGCAGCAGCTGCTGTATGCGCAGGAGGTGCGCTCCCTCAAGGACCTGCGCATCGAGCAACTCGAGCCCTCGGCGGCGGAGCTGAAGCTCGCGCTGCAATTGATCCAGCAGATTTCCCAGGACACCTACGACCCGACGCTGTTCGAGGACGAGGAGAAGAAGCGCATCCTGGCGGCCATCGATGCGAAGATCGCCGGCGAGGAAATCGTGGCCGCGGAACATCCCGAAGACGCCATTTCCTCCGGCCAGATCGTCGACCTGACCCAGATGCTCAAGGCGAGCCTGGAGAAGCGGCCGACGGCGGCACACAAGCCGCGCACTTCGCCTGCGAAGAGCGCCCCGACGGTCGTCCCGCTGCGAAAGCCCGCTGCCAAGGCCAAGCGTGCTCCGCCGTCCACGACCAAGACGCTCGTACCCGCATCGCGCACGAGAATGAAGAAGTGAAGACGCCGGCGGAATCCTCACAGACGCTTCGCGCGGTGCTGCAATCGTTGGGATTGTCACGCCACGCGGTGCTCAAGCTCATCGAATTGGGGTTCGTGAGGCCGGTCAAGGAGCAGAACCGGGCCTGGAAGTTTTCTTTCCAGGACCTGGTGCTGCTTCGCTCCGCCCACGACCTGCGCGCCGCGCGCATTCCCACGCGCCAGATCCTTCAAGCGCTTCGCCACCTCAAGGCGAGCTTGCCTGAAGAGCAGCCGCTTCAGGGCATGCGCATCACCTCCGAGGGGGACCGTGTGACGGTCAGGTTCGGCGAGGCCCATTGGGAACCTCAGACGGGGCAGTTCGTCCTTGACCTGCAGATCGCGTCCGGCGGCAGCGCCGTGAGCCTTTTCCCCGGCCCGCGCGAGCCCGTCCCCGATGGTGCCCAACTAGATGCACGGTTCGCCCGAGCCGAAGCACTGGAAGAAACAAGGCCTGAAGCCGCCGAAGCGATGTACCGGGATATCCTCTCGGAAGACCCTTCGTATGCGCACGCGTACCTCAATCTGGGTTTCATGCTCTGCGAATCCGGCCGATGCGAGATCGCCGCAGACCTCTACGCGGACGGATTGCATTTCTGTCCTGATGACCCGCTGATGCACTTCAATCTCGCAGTGGCCCTGGAAGGATGCGGCAAAGCTGACGCAGCGCTGGCGGCCTATGAAGAATCGCTTCGGCTGCAGCCGGACCTGCTCGACGCCCACAGGAACGCGGCGTTGCTTTATGCGGACATCGGAGATCAGAAGATGGCGATTCGCCATTTCAGCGCATTTCGGCGCCTCGGTCCGAAGATGCCGCGGGAATGACGTTGCCAGCCATGGCCATGGCCGTGATGTCATCGAAGAGGTGGCCAACGGTGAGCTGCCGGTCCTGACGCATCGGCCCGACCGCATCGAAGAGGGCATGGCCTGCCCGCCCACGGCATCCTCCACGGGAGTCCATGTCGACGACCCGCTGAGGATCCCATCGGCCAGGAGCGAGGCGGAAGGACAGCGAGGGCGTAGATGTGGAATCAGCCAGGACCATCGCTCGCTGCCGCGAGGAGGGGGACCAAGACATCACTGATGGGTGTGCGAATGCCGTGGGTCCGGCCGCGACGTGAGACGACACCGTTGCGAATGTCCCATTCGAGCGGCCGGCCGGCTTCGCGATCGGTGAGGATGGACGTGCCCATGTCGGCGGGAGACGCCTGGAACTTGTCGAGGATCGCGTGCGGCACCTCGTCGCCGAGTTGGGCGCCCTCGGCGCGGGCCACCGCCAGACATTCCTGCAGGTACGCCAGAGTGAGCACGGCGATGTCGGATCGAGTGAACATGCCCGAGCGACGATGCGTGAGCGCCATAAGTCCGGCCACCGCGTTCTGCATCAGCTTGCGCCAGGCCAGGGATTTGAAATCGGCCGCCAGCTCGACGACGCAGCGGGTGCCTTGCAGCGCTTCGGCGATCACGCGCGAAGCCGGCGTGTCCGGCAAGCTCAGTCGAGCGTCGCCACGCAAGCGCACCGAGCCATCGGATTGCGCCTGCGCAGGAAACCACACCACGGCGGGCGTGATCCGCCCACGCGGGCAATGGGGAGCGACCCGCTCTAGCTGCTCCACGCCGTTTTGCAGAACACACACGACGGTCTCCGGACCGGTCAATGCGGCCAGCCATGCCGCAGCTGCCTCAATCTGCGTCGACTTGACGGCGAGAAAGACAAGGTCGACCGGATGATCGATCTGCCTGGGATCGGTCCGTACCGGACCGGGAATGGGAATCAGGCGATCGCCATCGCGCAGCGCCAGATGATCGCGGGACGTGCGGCCGCACAGCACCGGCGCGCGGCCGACCTCGTGCAGCACCCCCGCGATCGTGGTGCCGATGGCACCCGGACCCACGACGGCGACGGATGGACTGCTTTCTGGATTCACGCAACGCGACTCCTGCGACTTGGTTTCAGGGCATCCGCTTGCGCGGCGGTTGACTGCTTCGGATGCGAAATGTAATGTATTCCAAATGAATTATGAAGTTTGTAATGGAGTTTCTTCCAGCGATAGGCAACTTGGGCAATGGCTGGGGAGCATCCAGGCCCGCTGCGGCGATCTGGCCCCCAGCGAAGCGAAGGTGGTGGCTCTGCTGCTCGCCGATCCCCTGTTCGTCGGCGTCAGCACGACCGCGCAGGTAGCCGCTCGTGCCGGCGTTTCACCGCCGAGCGTCGTCCGCGCGGCACGGGCCATCGGGTTCACTGGTTTCACCGAACTCAAGATCGAGATCGCTCGCGCCCGCGGCACCACCCGGTTCTTCGCGCCGCCTGAAGCGCTCGCTGCGGATGCAACCCCGGCCACTGTGCTCGAGACCTCCATCCGCGCAGGCACCGACGCGCTGGCCGCGCTGGCCGGGGCCGTCGAAATCTCCGCGCTCGATGAAGCGGTCGGCTCCATCCAGTCTGCGCGACAGGTCGTCGCATTCGGTGCCGGCCCGTCGGCGACGGTCGCCGCAGACGCAGTCTTCCGCCTGCGCGCGGTCGGCGTAACGACCATCGGCATCCAGGACCACCTGTCGGCCATGATCGCGACGCGTCTCCTCGGCCCCGGCGATGTCGTCATCGCCGTCAGTTCGACCGGACGTACTTCGACGACGCTCGCCATCGCCGATGCAGCATCGTCTGCCGGGGCCTTGCTCATCGCCCTCACCAATCAGTACGGCACACCCCTGGCGACCCTCGCGGATATTGCGCTGGTCGTCGGCGGTGCGCCCCTGCCGGCGCAGATGGCCGCAGCCGGGAGCCGGGTGGCCCAGCTCGTCGTGATCGACGCGCTGGTCGCAATGCTTGCGCTGCGCGACCCCGAGCGCGGCCGCCTGGCGGAGCGGGCAGGCATCGACCTGCCCAGCATCTGCTGATGCGGCCCGGCACCGTCGCGCTCGTGCTTGCTGCGGCGGCAGCCCATGCGCTGTGGAACATCGCCTCGAAATACAAGCGCGGCGACACCTTCCTGTTCGTCTGGGCCTATACCTGCGCCTCGGCGCTGCTGTGCCTGCCGATCGGCATGGCCCTCTTGGCCAAGGCACAACAGCTGCTTGATTGGCGGCTCGCGGTGGGTTCCGCCGTCTCGGCCGCGTTGCACATCGCCTATTCCCTGATCCTGCAGGCCGGTTACGACCGCGCAGAGCTGGGGGTGGTCTATTCGGTCGCCCGCGGTACGGGACCCATGCTGACGATGCTGTTCGCGGTTGTCCTGCTGGAAGAACGGCCCAGCGCGGTCGCCATGCTCGGAGCGTTGCTCATCGTCACGGGCATCCTCGTCGTCGTCGGAAATCTCTTCAGAAGCGGCAGCCACCGTACCGTGCCGGGGATCCTCTGGGGAGCAGCGACAGGTGCCACCATCGCCGCATACACCCTCTGGGACAGCTACGCGGTCACCGCGTGGCACCTGGCGCCCGTGAGCTATTACGCGGGCACGCTCCTTCTGCAAGGCCTGATCCTGACACCCATCGCGCTGATGCAGCGGCATCGGATTCCCGATGTCCTGCGTGCCAACGCTGTGCCGATCCTCGTCGTGGCCGTGTTGTCCCCCCTGGCCTACATCCTCGTTCTCACCGCCATGCTGAGTGCGCCAGTGGCGCTGATCGCGCCGCTGCGAGAGTCGTCCATCGTCATAGGCGCCTTCCTCGCGTGCTGGCTCTTTCGCGAAGACCATCTCGCGCGCCGCATAGCCGGGGCGTGATCGTGCTGGCCGGGATCGCGGCGATCAGCCTTTGATGTTCATACGGGTGGCCATGGGATAGCGCGATTGCGAATCGTGGTTTCGGCAGCAGAGAAGAACCACCGGACTTGACCTTCGTCGCGCGGAGGAAGAGGCCTGCATCCTTGCTTCAGAAAGCCTCGAGCGCCAGCGCCGTCACGCTCTCGGCACCGTCGACGATGCTGTCGCGGATGCCCGGCACTTTGTTGAGGATGTGCTCGGCGTAGAAGCGCGCGGTGGCGATCTTCGCCAGCATGAAGTCGGTGTCGAAGCTGCGCGAGGCAAGGTCTTGCGCAATGATCAGCGAACGCGCGAGCTGCCAGCCTGCCACCAGGTTGCCCGCGAGCATCAGGTAGGGCACGCTGCCCGCGAACACCGCGTTGGGCGAGGCCTTGGTCTGGCCGGCCACGAAATCGACGACTTCGACGAAGGCCTGGCGCGCAGCCTTCAGGCGCTTGAGCACGGCCGCTGCAGCAGGGTTGTCGATCCTGGCCAGCTCGGCTTCGGTCTTCTCGATCTGCGCGGCGATCGCCTTGGCCGTCTGGCCGCCGTCGCGCGCCGTCTTGCGGCCCACGAGGTCGTTGGCCTGGATGGCGGTGGTGCCTTCGTAGATCGTCAGGATCTTGGCGTCACGGTAGTACTGCGCCGCGCCGGTCTCCTCGATGAAGCCCATGCCGCCGTGCACCTGCACGCCCAGCGATGCCACCTCCAGGCTCATCTCGGTGCTGTAGCCCTTCACCAGCGGCACCATGAATTCGTAGAAGGCCTGGTTCTGCTTGCGAGCGTCCGCGTCGGGGTGATGGTGCGCGGCGTCGTAGGCCGCAGCCGCCACGCTGGACATCGCGCGGCAGCCCTCGGTATAGGCGCGCATCGTCATCAGCATGCGCTTGACGTCGGGGTGATGGATGATCGGCGCGCTGGCGTTGATGGAGCCGTCCACCGGGCGGCTCTGCACGCGCTCCTTCGCGTAGGCCACGGCGTGCTGGTAGGCACGCTCGGCGATCGCGATGCCCTGCATGCCCACGGCGTAGCGGGCGGAGTTCATCATGATGAACATGTATTCAAGGCCGCGGTTCTCCTGGCCGACGAGATAGCCGATGGCACCGCCGTGGTCGCCATACTGCAGCACGGCCGTGGGCGACGCCTTGATGCCCATCTTGTGCTCGATGCTCACGCAGTGCACGTCGTTGCGCTCGCCCAGCGAGCCATCCTTGTTCACGAGGAACTTGGGCACGACGAACAGGCTGATGCCCTTCACGCCCTCGGTCGCACCGGCTACGCGGGCCAGCACGAGGTGCACGATGTTCTGCGCCATGTCGTGCTCACCGTAGGTGATGAAGATCTTGGTGCCGAACACCTTGTAGGTGCCATCGGGCTGCGGCTCGGCGCGGCTGCGCACCATGGCGAGGTCGCTGCCGGCCTGCGGCTCGGTGAGGTTCATCGTGCCCGTCCACTGGCCGCTCACGAGCTTTTCGAGGTAGGTCGCCTTGAGCTCGTCGGAGCCGGCCGTGAGCAGCGCCTCGATGGCGCCGTCGCTCAAGAGCGGGCACAGTGCGAAGCTCATGTTGGCCGAGTTGAGCATCTCGCCGCAAGCAGCGCCGATGGTCTTGGGCAGGCCCTGGCCACCGAAGTCCGCCGGATGCTGCAGCCCCTGCCAGCCGCCCGCCACGTACTGCGCGAAGGCTTCCTTGAAGCCCGGCGTAGTGGTGACGGCGCCATCCTTGAACGACGAGGGATTGCGGTCGCCCGCCACGTTCAGGGGCGCGATCACGTCCTGGTTGAAGCGCGCGCACTCTTCGAGCACGGCCTGTGCGGTTTCGAGGCCGGCATCCTCGAAGCCGGGCAGCTTCGCGATCTCGCCGATGTTGGCCAGGTGCTCGATGTCGAACAGCATGTCTTTGAGGGGCGCGACGTAACTCATCTCGATTTTTCTTTCGAAGCAGATCCAAAGTAAATGAAAAGCTCGGCCCCTCCACAACAGGAGCGCCGGGTAGACGTCAGGACGACGCGGAGCTTCAAGCCAGGCCGACTAGCCCTGCTTCTCCATCTTCTCGTGGGCATCCACGAGCTGAGCCAGCAATCTCATGAAGACGGCGCGGTCCTCTGGTGACAGCGGCTCGATTAGCAGCTCCTGCGAGCGGTGGATGCTCTCCTGCAGGTCGTTGATCAGGTTCAGCCCGTCCTTGGTGATCACCGACAGCCTCGATCGACGATCGTCCGGATTGACGCGCGTCTCGACCAGCCCCTTGTCGACCAAGCGCTTGACCACTTCGGCCGTCGTCGTTCGATCCAGGGAAAGCTCGCGGCCGAGGGCCTTCTGATCGAGCCACGGATTCATCGACAGCGCGGTCAACATGCCGATCTGCAGCGGCGTGATGCTCTCGGACTTGCAGAGATCGAAGAATATCGCCTGGCCGATCTGAGTGAGCCGGCGGATCAGGAAGCCCGGGCGCCGCCACATGACTTCGCGCAGCGGATTGAACGGCTCTGGACCCTTGGGCTTTGCCGCCTCAACCTCGGTGGTGCCACCTGTCTTCTTCCGGGCGGGAGAACGCTTCGTCATCATCTCGAGATCGCCAATAGTGTCAGCCGGCGAGTGTATCGGCTCCCCCATATGCAAAGGAACGAGAACGCCCGCATCTACAGCAGGTCGACCTCGAGGTACTCGCCCAACAGGCGGTGGAAGTCCAGCTCATCGTCCCATGGGATCATGTGGCCGGCGCTGTGGGCCGTGCACTGCTTCAAGCGGGGTGCGAGGGTTTCGATCTCCGCCAGGTCTTCCGCGAGCACCACGCCGCCGCGCCCCGCCGTCATGAGCAGCCCGGGCGTCTGCAACCTCGCCAGATCGGCGTGGATGTCGTCGTTGTGAAAACCGGCATGCGCCTGGACCACCGCCTCCTCGCTGCAAGTGTGAAGCCATTCGGCGCGCAGTTGCAGTTGTTCGTCCGTCCAGGTTTGCGCGTAGGGACGCAGCTCGTCGGCCGTGATGCCCTGGATGGCCATCCGGATGGAATCCACGTACCACGACAGCGGCACGGGATAGGGTCGGCGGCCGGGGCCGGAGACGGGCGGATCGATCAGCAGCAACCTGTCGAGGCGGCGCGCGTCGCGCGACGCGGCGCGGATCGCGACGCGCGCTCCCATGGAGTGCCCCAGCAACGTGGCGGACGACCACCCCTGCACCTGCAGCAGATCGAGCACGTCGCCCGCCATGGCATCGAGGCTGGCGTCCATGCCGGGCACGCTCCAGGACAGGCCCCGCCCGCGGAAGTCCAGCACATGGACGTCGAAGTGGCGAGCCAGCCGCTCGGCGACGAAGCCCCATGTGATGGCCGGGCTCGTGATGCCGGGCAACAGGAGCATGCGCGGGCCCTGGCCGCCATAGCGCAGCAGGTGCAGCCGCACCCCGTTGGCCCGCACGTGATAGCCATGAAGAAATGAACTCATTGCGGCCTTCCGAACCAGCCTCGAATGCGGTTCCACAGCACGCTCCACATCATCGCGGCCATGGAGACCGTGGGTTGCGGCTCGTCGACCGAGGCAGCCTGTCCGCTCAGCCGGCGGGAGATCTGCTTGCCGAAGTCCGCCACCATGCGGCGCACGAAATCCTTCACCAGCCCCGAGCGCGAGAACTGCGCGAGCGGCCCTTGCAGCGCGTAGATCATGTCCACGTGGACCCGGGTGCTGTCCGCGGACAGCGCTTCGAGCCGATAGGTGATGTCGCCCTGGGTGCGCGACTTGCTCAGGCTGTCCTGGCCCGCGCCCCTGAGGACGGCGCGCCTGGCGGCATCGTCGCGTTCCAGCCGCGCCGCGCCGGCGAAGGCTGCGGACATCGGCCCGAACTTGATGGCGATCGTGCCCTTGACCCTTTCACCCTCGTGCGAGTCGATGGTCGCGCCCGGCAGGCAGGACGCCACCGCGGGCAGGTCGCCCATGAATGCCCACACCCTGTCGACCGGATGGGGTACGTCGAAATGGACCTCGATGGCGTTGCCCTTCGCCTTGGCCTTGGCCATCGCCACGGGGTCCACCTCCGGCATGTCCGCCACGGCGGCCGTATCGGATGCCGCGCTCCGGCCCGGCGAAGGCGATGTGATGGGCGTCGCTGCGTCGACGCGTTTCAGCGCGACCGTTCGCGGCGCGACCAGTCTCTGGCGCAGCTTCTCGAACTGCACGTCGGGGGTGTCGCGCTGCTGCTGGAGCACGTCCAGGATGGCGTCGACGATGCCCTGGTAACCCGTGCAGCGGCAGAGGTTGCCCGACAGCTCCAGGCGCACGCGCGCTTCGTCGGCGTCGGGCAGTCGAAGCACGATGTCGCGCGCCGTGGTCAGCATTCCCGGCGTGCAGAAGCCGCACTGCAGCGCATGGTGGCGCGTGAATGCCTGCCGCAGCCGCTGCATCGCCGCATCGTCGTCGTAGCCCTCGATGGTGGTGACCTCCCGGCCTTCGCATGCCACGGCGAAGGTGATGCACGAGCGCGTGGGCTGACCGTCGACGAGCACGGTGCAGGCGCCGCACACGCCGTGCTCGCAGCCGAGGTGCGTTCCGGTGAGGCGCAGTTCGTCGCGCAGGAAATCGCCCAGATGCACCCTGGGCTCGGCCGGCCGGCTGATGCTGCGACCGTTCACTTGAATGGAAATCGGGTCCAAGTCTTTTTACTCCGCGTGTTTGGCACCGGCCAGGACGCCCGACTGCTCGAGTGCACGCTCCAGGCAGGCGGTGAAGAGCTTCCGGTCGATGGCGTCGCGCTCCGGTAGTGCGGTGCGTACGGCTGCCCGCAGCGACTCGCGGCCGGCCGCGCCGGCACCGTCGCGCGCGATCTCGGCTGCGAGCGGATTCAGCAGAAGGGGGGGGCCGTCGGCCGCCCCGAGGACGATCCGCGCACGCTCGCGCGAAGCGTCGAAATACACCGCGGCGCTGGCCTCCGCGAACTCGCCCGGCTTGCGGCAGACCTTGTGATATCCCCAGTGCATGAAGGATGTCTCCGAAGGCACGGCGACCGACACGATCAGCTCATCGGACTCGAGCACGGTCGTGTAGGCGCCGAGCATGAATGCGTCGGCGTCGATCGTGCGTTCGCCGCGTGGCGATCTGACCACCATGCGTGCGCCGAGTGCCGCCAGCACCACCACCCAGTCGGCCGCGGGATCGGCATGCGCCAGGCTGCCGCCCACGGTGCCGCGGGTACGGATCGCGCGGTAGGCGATCCCGCCTGCGACCTCGCGCATGGGGTGCGCGGCCAGCGGCGGGTGCATGCCGTCCTCGATCTCCGCATGGGTGACGGCGGCGCCGATCTCGATCCAGTCGCCCTTGCGGCTGACGGTGCGAAGGCTGGGAATCTGCGCGACGTCGACCACCTGAGCAGGCCGCGCCAGCCGCAGGTTGAGCATCGGGCCGAGGGACTGGCTCCCGCTCATCGCCTTCGCGGCGCCTGCGCCTGCCGCCAGTGCAGCGATCGCCTCGCCGACATCGAGGACGCGCGTGTATGCGAACTTGGGCGCTTTCATCGGGCGTGCTCCTCTTCGCGATTGGCGCCTTCGAGGGCCGCGAGCAGGCGGCGCGGCGTCAGGGGCGTCATGAGCACCTCGGCAGCGCCGGTACCGCGCAGGGCGTCGTTCACCGCGTTGAAGATCACCGCAGGCGGCGCGATCGCACCGCCTTCACCGACGCCCTTGGCTCCGAATTCGGTGTGCGGCGAAGGCGTCTCGAAATGGTCGATGCGGATGCGCGGCACCTCGGTGGCGCCCGGCAGGATGTAGTCGGCCAGGGTGGAAGCCAGCGGCTGGCCCTGTTCGTCGTACGGACTCTCCTCGTACATCGCGGTGCCGATGCCCTGTGCGATGCCGCCGATGGTCTGGCCCTCCACGATCATCGGATTGACCATGGTCCCGCAGTCCTCCACGACCACGTAGTCGAGGATCTCGACCTCGCCCGTTTCGGTGTCGACGGCCACCACCACCGCATGCGTCGCATAGGTGAATGTGCCGGTATCGACGTTGGGCTTGTACGCACGGGACACCTCCAGGCCGCCGAGATGAACGTCGGCAGGCAGGTCCTGCGGCGTGAGATACCACGCGCCCCCGACCTGCGACAGCGGGATCGACTTGTCGCCGGACACCGCGCGTCCTTCGATCAACGCCACGGTTTGCGCATCCACCCCCATGAGGTAGGCGGCGATCGACTGGATCCGCGGCAGCAGTTCCTTGCACGCGACCGAGATGGCGCCTCCCGACATGACGGTGGCGCGCGAGGCATAGGTGCCCGAAGAAAACGGCGTGAGCGCCGTGTCCCCGTGCACCACCCGGATCCTCGACACCGGAATGCCGAGCACGTCGTTGGCGATCTGCGCGAAGCTGGTCTCCATGCCCTGGCCGTGCGAGTGCACGCCCACGCGCACTTCGAGTCCGCCGTCCGCGGTCATCCTGACGACCGCCTGGTCGAAGCCGGGCACCACTGGCAGCCCCCAGTTCGCGAACACCGTCGTGCCGTGGGCGGACTGCTCGGTATAGGTGGCCGTGCCGAAGCCGATCAGCCGCCCGTCGGGCTCGCCGCGCGCCTGGCGCTCACGCACGGCCTGCAGCCCGATCATCTCCACGGCGCGGCGCAGGCTCGCCGGGAAGTCGCCGCTGTCGAAGTGCTTGTTGGCCACGTTCACATAGGGCATGGCCGAGGCCGGCACCAGGTTCTCCAGCCTCACCTCCCACGGCTCCCGTCCCACCTCGCGGGCCACGGCGTCCATGAGCAGCTCGATCGCGAAGCAGACGCCCGTGCGCGCGACGCCGCGGTAGGCCATGAACCCGGGCTTGTTGGTCGCAACGCAGAGAGTCTCGCACCGATAGCCGCGGAAGCTGTAGGGCCCCGGCAGGTTGCCGATCGCCTGGCCAGGTTCCAGGCCGACGAAGAAGGGATAGTAGGAATAGGCGCCGCCGTCGATGGTGATGACGGCATCCAGCGCCAGCAGCCTGCCCGTGCGGTCCGCATAGGCCGTGAGCCGGTAGTGATGCTGGCGTGTGTTGGCGCCGACGATCAGGTGCTCGCGCCGATCCTCGAGGTAGCGAAACGGCGTGCGATAGGTCTTGGCCAGCCAGGCGACGCAGAGGTCTTCGGGATAGAGCTGTCCCTTGTAGCCGAAGGCGCCGCCGACGTCCGGGGACACGACCCGCACGGCTTCCTCGTTCATCGCGAGGTGCTGGGCGATGCCCACGCGCAGCAGATGCGGGACCTGGGTGGCGCTGACGACCACGAGCTGGTCGGTCTGGAAATCCCAGTAGGCCAGGACGGACTTGCCCTCCAGCGGCACGATGCATTGGCGCGACAGCTCGACCGTGCGGCTGACCTTCACCTCGGCCTTCGCGGCGAGTTCTTCGAAGTCGCGATTGGCCCGCAGCGTGAGAAAGACGTTGTCCTTCCATTCGGGGTGCATGAACTCCCCCGTGGCCGCGAGCGCGGAGTCCGTGCTGTGGTACACGGGCAGTTCGTCGTACGTGACCTCCACTTCCTCCAGCAGGTCTTCCGCCATGGCGCGCGTGGGGGCCACTGCCATCGCGATCGCCTCGCCGACGTGACGAACCTTGCCCGACGCCAATGGCGGCAGCGCCGAATACTGGTAGGTGGGCACCGAAGACGGCGACCCGATGTCCACCGCATCCGACATCATGTCGCGCAGGAACACCTTCCCCGCAAGCGCTTCGGGAATCTCGACGCCGGTGACCACCGCATGCGCGAGCGGGCTGCGCAGGAACGCGACCTCCTGCAGGCCTGGCAGCACGAAGTCGCCCACGAAGTTGCCCTTTCCCACGAGGTGGCGCGCGTCCTCCTTGCGAGGCACCCGGGCGCCGATGCCCTCGCGCTTCAACAGCCTCGCCGGAATGTCTGCTCGGTCCATGCGTTTCCTTTTCTTGACTGGTTTCCTGGTGCCGGACTTCATCGAATCCGCCCGTGCCCGGCAATGCCCAGGTGATCGACGCGCAAGAACAGGTCTGTTCGCCGAACCCCGCAAAAGGGCCTAGATCGTCAATGTGCGTTTCGACACCTGCATCGCACGATATGACAGTTCACATGCACAAGTATATGACTGATGTCGGCGCAATGGAAGCCGGCTGCTGTCGATGCAAACCCTAACGACGGTACATCTCGAAAGTGGTGCATCTGCATTGGCATATCGCCCTTTATTGGCGTTTGTTCGCCCCTTTTCAAATCCAATCTGGTGCAGCTTCGGACAGTAAAAACCCGTACTTGAAATCGCAGCCACGCCCAACTAATATGACAGTTCACTGACTATTTTTGAAAGGTCCGGAAATCCCCGGATGGAGCCATGAACTGGATCAAAGTCGCTTCGGCGCGAGAGCTGAAAAACGATGAAGCGAAAACCCTCAACGTCGCAGGCCACGGCGTCGCGCTGTTTCGTGTCGACGACGAGTTCTTCGCCACGGACAGCATGTGCACGCATGCCACCGCGCTGCTCTCGGAAGGCTACGTCGAGGACGGCTGTGTCGAATGCCCGCTGCACCAGGGGCGCTTCGACATCCGCACGGGCAAGGCGTTGTGCGCGCCGGTCACCGTGGACCTGCGTACCCACGCCGTGAAGCAGGAAGGCGATGACATCTACGTGATGTCGCCGGCCGCGAAATGACTTCGCCCGGCATCGTCATCGTGGGTGCGGGCCAGGCCGCGGCGGTCGCCGCCCATGCGCTGCGCGAACACGGCTACCGCGGACGCATCACGATGCTGGGGCGCGAGCGTCACAGGCCGTATGAGCGGCCCCCGTTGTCCAAGGCCGTGCTGGTCGCGGCCGAGGAGCCGCGCCTCGACGTCCTCGCGCAGGACGCCTGGGCACTCGGCGACATCGATCTTCGAAGCTGCAGCGATGCGGTAGCCCTGGATCTCTCGAAGAGGCAGGTTCGCCTTGCCGATGGCCAGGTGCTCCCGTACGACATGTGCCTGATCGCCACGGGCGGCGAGGCCAGCACGCTGGCGTGCGCACCGGCGGGCCGACCGCACGTGCACTACGTGCGCACTCTCGACGATGCGCGGCGGCTGCGCGCGGCCCTACAGGGCAAGCCGCGGGTCGCGATCCTGGGTGGCGGCTTTCTTGGCCTCGAGATCGCCAGTTCCGCGTTGTCGGCCGGTGCGGCGGTGACCGTGATCGAACGCGCGACGTCCGTGCTCGATCGATTTCTTCCGCCCGAAGCATCGGCGTGGCTCGAGTCCGGCCTGCGGCAGGCAGGCGCGCGACTGCTGCTCGGCACTGCCCTCGAAGGCGTCAACGCTCTGCCTGATGGCCGTATGCGCCTGTCGACCCATGCCGGCGATCTGGAGGCGGACGAGATCGTCGTGGCCATCGGCCTTTCGCCCAACGACGCACTGGCCCGCGATGCGGGCCTGCAGATCGCGGCGGGCGGCGGCGTTCTCGTCGACGCGCAGTGCCGCACCAGCGACGAGCACGTGTTCGCGTGCGGCGACTGCACCAGCCAGCAACGCCCGGGGCACGCGGCGCCGACGCGCCTGGAATCCTGGCAGAACGCCAACGAGCAGGCACGCACCGCCGCGGCCGCCATGCTCGGTGCGACCGGCCCGACACCGGCGGTGCCCTGGTTCTGGACCGACCAGGGCCGGCACAACATCCAGATGCTGGGCCTGCCGGCCCCCGGTCTCGACTATGTGCGCCGGGGCGATCCGGCCACCGGCAAGGTGCTGTGGATCGGCCACCGCGGCGCCGTGCCGCTGCACGGCGTGGCCATCAACGCCGGGGCCGATCTGCGCGCCATCCGGCCCCTCTTCGAGCAGCGGCAGCCGGTGTTGCTCGACGAATTCCAGCGCGACGCCACCGATCTGCGTGCATGGGCCAGGCAGATGCGAGGCAGCCCCCCTTCCACCGTTCAACCACCCCTCAGAGCCTAAGGAGCTTTCATGTATCAATCGCAGGCGGTCATCGGCATCACGAATGCCCGAAAGAACCCGCCCCTGGAACAGTGCGTCTGGCCCGCGGACGCGCTCAACAACATTCCGGACTGGGTCTACACCAGCCAGGCCATCTACGACCAGGAGATCGAGCGCATCTTCCGCGGCGACACCTGGAACTTCGTCGCACTGGAAGCCGAGATCCCAAACCCCGGCGACTACAAGCGGGGCTACGTCGGCGCCACGGCCGTGGTGATCGTTCGCGCGGAAGACAACACGATCTCCGTCTTCAAGAACCGATGCGCCCACCGCGGCGCCGAGTTCTGCCGCTCCAGCCACGGCAACGCGAAGGAGTTCGTCTGCCCCTACCACCAGTGGTCGTACGACCTCAAGGGCAACCTGCAGGGCGTGCCGTTCAAGCGCGGAATCAACAAGGTCGGCGGCATGCCGCCGGACTTCAAGAACGCAGAGCACGGCACCCGGCAACTGCGCGTGGCCACGCGCAACGGCGTGGTGTTCGCCACCTACTCCGACAAGACGCCGCCGCTGGAGGAGTACATGACCAAGGAGATCGTCGAGGAGTTCGACGTTCCGTTCTCGGGCAGGAAGCTCAAGATCCTGGGCTACTGCCGCAACGAGCTTCCGTGCAACTGGAAGATGTACCACGAGAACCTCAAGGACCCGTACCACGCGACGCTGCTGCATTCGTTCCTCGTGGTGTTCGGCCTTCTGGTGCCCGGCATCAAGTCGATCGTCTTCGCCGACAAGGAACATGGTTGCCACGGCTACATGGCATCGTCCAAGCCCGACCAGGTCTATGCCACGGTCGCCGCCGACGACAAGGCCGAGATGCGGTCGTTCAGCGACAACCTCCGTCTGCGCGACGAGCGGTTCCTGGACTACGTGCGCGAGTTCGACTCGCCCTGGTCCGCCAACATGATGACCATGTGGCCGAACCTGATCGTGCAGCGCCAGATGAACACGATGGGTGTGCGCCAGATCATTCCGAACGGCCCCAACAGCATGGTGATGCAGTGGACCATGTTCGGCTACGAGGACGACACGCCCGAGATGACGCGGCACCGCCTTCGGCAGGGCAACCTGATGGGCCCGTCCGGCTTCCTGGGCCTCGAGGACAACGAGGCATTGAAGTTCGTGCAGGAAGGCATCCGCAATTCGTCCACCGACAACAACGTCGTCAAGCTCGACGCGGGCCACCAGGGAACGGCGCGCAACCTGATCTCGGAGTCGTGCATCCGGTCGCTCTACCAGTACTACCGGGACGTCATGGGCATCCGTGTCGCGGAGGTGGCAGCATGAAGGAGCGGCTCGCCTACGCCAGGTCCACGATCTCGCCGCGCCGCGCGGCCGAGCTGCGCGCCGAGGTCGACTCGTTCCATGTCGAGTACTGCGCAGCACTCGATGCCAACGACATCGAGCGTTGGCCCGAGTTCTTCAGCAAGGACGCGACCTACCGGATCACCTCGCGCCAGAACGCGCTGCTGGACATGCCCGTGGGCCTCGTCTACTGCGAGGGCCTGGACATGATCACCGACCGCGCGCTCGCGGTGGCGCACTCGCAGATGTTCGCGCCACGGCACATGCTGCATGTGCTGGGAATCACGCGCGTGCTGCAGGAGACGGGCGACACGATCAGTTCGCAGACCCCCTTCATCCTGATGCAGACCCTGGTCGAGGGGCCTTCCACCGTGCATCTCGCGGGCATCTATCACGACCGCTTCGTGCGCGACGGCGAACGGCTGCTCATTGCCAGCCGCGAAGTGGTGCACGACACGGAAATTCTCGACACGGCCCTGGCATACCCGGCCTGAATCCATTGAGGACGACAATGAATCAAACACCCAAGATCGCGCTCGAAGAGCACTTCAGCGCCCCCGGCTTCGATGCCTATTCCGCGAAGTACACGCGAGCGCTGCCGGCCGACTTCGTGGCGCGGCTCGACGCCAGGCTCAGTGACTTCGACGACCAGCGCCTGGCCGAGATGGACGCGGGCAACATCGAGTACGCCGTGCTGTCGCAGACGATGCCCGGCGTCCAGGCCGAGACCGACGGCGCCGCCGCCGTGCGGCGCGCACGCGAGAACAACGAGTTCCTCGCCGAGCGCGTGGCGCGCCATCCGCAGCGCTTCGGCGCCTTCGCGCACGTCGCGCTCCAGGACCCGGCGGCCGCAGCGCGAGAACTCGAGCGCACCGTCGTCGAGTGCGGCTTCAAGGGCGCGCTGATCAACGGCCATACCCTGGGCCGCTACTACGAAGGCAGCGAGTTCGACGTGTTCTGGGAGCGCGCCGAGGCACTCGGCGTGCCCATCTATCTGCACCCCAACGCGTTCAGCCAGCCGCCGGCGCTGCTGGAGGGCATGCCTGTGCTTCAGGGGGCCACCTGGGGGTGGGGCGTGGAGACCGCGGGGCACGCGCTGCGCCTGCTGTTCGGCGGGGTGTTCGACCGCTTCCCGCGACTGACCCTGCTGCTGGGCCACATGGGCGAGGCACTGCCGTATCAACGCTGGCGCATCGACAGCCGCTTCGCCGCGTACCCCTCGGGCATCAAGCTGGCGCGCAAGCCCAGCGAGTACATCGGCAGCAACATCCTGATCACGACGTCCGGGGTGTGCTCCGCGCCGGCACTGCTGGGCGCCATCGGCGAGCTCGGCGCCCATGCCGTGCTCTTCTCCGTGGATTACCCCTACGAGTCCACCGCCGAAGCCTGCGCCTTCGTCGAGCAGGCGCCGCTCGACGCGCGCACCCGCGAGTTGGTTTGCCACGGCAATGCGCGCCGGCTCTTCAAGCTCGGCAGCCCGCAGGACCTTGCGCTCCTGCAGATCTGAAACTTTTCAAACAAAGGACGAAACATGCCAGTCAGCGATTACCAGATGGTCAAGGCCTGGAACGAGGTTCTGAAGCTCAGCAAGGTGGAGCCGGGCCAGAAGGTCTCGATCCTGTGCGGCCCCCACACCCACCCCCAGACGCTGCAGACCGCCACGATCGCGGCGCAGGCCGCGGGCGCGGTCGTCACCAGGATCGAACTGCAGCCCATCAACGCGGAGAAGGCCCCCAGCCGCGACCTGATGAACTACCTGGGAGAAACGCCCCTCACCAACAACCCGGTCGCGCTCGCGGCGATGAAGAACAGCGACATCGTGCTGGACCTGATGCTGCTGCTGTTCTCGCCCGAGCAGATGGAGATCCTCGAGTCGGGGACGAAGATCCTCCTGGCCGTCGAGCCGCCCGAGGTGCTGGTGCGGGCGGTACCCACCGAGGCCGATCGCGAGCGCGTGCTCGCCGCATCGAAGCTGCTCAAGGCCGCCAGGAAGATGCACGTGACCTCGCCGGCCGGTACCGACGTGACTTTCAAGCTCGGTGATTACCCGACCATCTCCGAGTACGGCTTCTGCGAGGAGCCCGGGCGCTGGGACCACTGGCCCAGCGGCTTCCTCTTCACCTTCGCCAACGAGGGCGGCAGCGACGGCACCATCGTGATCGATCGCGGTGACATCCTGCTGCCGCAGAAGAACTACGTCTCGGACAAAATCACCATGCAGCTGCGCGAAGGCTTCGTGCGCAGCATCGAGGGCGACATCGACGCCGCGCTGCTGCGCGAGTTCATGGAGGCCTACAAGGACCCCGAGGCCTACGCCATCGCGCACATCGGCTGGGGGATGCAGCCGCGCTGCTACTGGCACACGCTGTCGCTGGTGGACCGCGAAGCCACGTCCGGGCAGGACGCGCGTGCGTTCGAAGGCAACTTCCTGTTCTCGCTGGGCCCCAACAACGAGGCCGGAGGGCCTCGCACCACGCCCTGCCACCTGGACATTCCCTTGCGCAACTGCACGGTGAAGCTCGACGACGTCGTCGTGGTTCGCGACGGCAAGGTCATCGACGAGGCCTTCCGATGAGCGCCGATCCGGACATCTACCAGAAGCAGGGCTTTGGCAATGCCGTCGCCCCGAAGGCGCCATACGGCCTGCTGATCATCGACTTCGTCAACGGGTTCGCGGATCCGCTCACGTTCGGCGGCGGCAACATCGAGCCGGCCATCGAATGCACCCGCGGCCTGCTGGCCGCTGCGCGCGAGCGCGGATGGCCCATCGTGCACACGCGGGTCGTGTACCAGGACGACGGCGCCGATGCGAACATCTTCGCCCTCAAGGTGCCGCCCATCCTGGCCCTGCGCGAGGACGAGCCGCAGAGCCAGATCGTCGCGCAGCTGCAGCCACGCAACGGCGAGCTGGTGCTGCGCAAGATCCATCCGTCGGCCTTCTTCGGCACCTCGCTGGCTTCCTGGTTGTCGCAACGCGGCGTGCAGACCTTGCTGATCGCGGGATGCACCACCAGCGGGTGTGTCCGTGCCAGCGTGGTCGATGCCATGTGCCACGGCTTTCGCCCCCTGGTCGTCACGGACTGCGTGGGCGACCGGTCGCTGCAGGCGCACGAGGCCAACCTCTTCGACATGGACCAGAAGTACGCGACCTTGATGCCTCGCGACGCCGCACTGCAGGCGACCGAAGCAGTGCAGCCGCGCGGCGTCCCGGCCTGAAGCCTGGCCGCACCCCACGACTCCCGACCGACCTCTCGTCAAAACCCGGGCGAATGAACCCGCCAGCGACCCCCACTACCTGGAGAAGAAGATGACCCTCAAACTCATTGCCGCGATCGCGGTTTCACTCGCATCGCTCGCGCTGCAAAGCCGCGCCGACGTCATCAAGGTGGGTGTGATCGCGCCCATGTCCGGACCGTTCTCCGCGGTGGGGCAGACCTGGGAAGGAGCGACCAAGGCCTACCAGAAGCTCAACGGCACCACTGCAGGCGGGCACACGATCGAGGTCGTCTACCGCGACCTGCCGGAGATCAATCCCGCGCAGGCCAAGGCACTGGCCCAGGAGCTCATCATCAAGGAAGGCGCCCAGTACATCGCCGGCCTGTACTTCACGCCCGATACGCTGGCTGTCGCCGCACTCGCGCAGGAGGCGAAGGTACCTGTCGTGATCTTCAACGCGTCGACCTCGTCGCTTCTCGAGAAGTCCGACTACCTGCTGCGCACCTCCTACACGCTGCCGCAGATGGCCGTGCCGGTGGCCAAGTACGCGCTCGAGAAGAACGTGAAGAACGTCGTGTCGCTGGTCAGCGACTTCGGTCCCGGCCTCGACGCCGAGAAGGCCTTCAACACCGCGTTCGTCGCCGGAGGCGGCAAGCTGCTCGAGGCGATCCGTGCGCCGCTGAAGACGACGGACTTCGGCCCCCTGATGCAGCGCGTGAAGGCGCTCAAGCCCGACGCGCTCTACGTCTTCGGACCCGGGGGGCCGGCCACCTACGCAATGATCAAGGCCTACAACGAAGCGGGGTTGAGGGCCGCAGGGGTGCGCTTCCTGGGCACGGGCGAGACGGATGAAGACCAACTGCGCGCGATCGGCCCCGAGCTGCTCGGCATCGAGACCGGCATGTTCTATTCGGCGACGCACAACTCGCCGCTGAACAATGCTGCCGTCAAGGCGCTGGCAGAGGTGGCGCCCAAGGCCATTCCGACCGTCCAGCTCGCAAATGCGTACGATGGCCTGCATGTGATCTATCACATGGTCAAGGCAACCGACGGCAAGCGCGACGGGCCCAAGGCCCTGGCCGCCGCCAAGGGCTTTTCGTGGGAGAGCCCGCGCGGCCCGGTGAAGATCGACCCGGCTTCCCGCGAGTTCGTGCAGAACGTCTACATGCGTGTGGTCGAGAAGGACGCCTCGGGGCGCTTCGTCAACCGCGAGTTCAGGACCTTCGAGATGCAGCCCGACTACGGGCGCATCCAGGGCGCGGCCAAGTAACGCAGAGACTGCAGCATGTCTTTCGCGCTTCTGGGCAGCATCCTGGTCGACGGCGTCACGTACGCCATGATCCTGTTCATGATCACCGTGGGCCTGTCGATGACCATGGGCCTGATGCGTGTGGTGAACCTGGCCCATGGCGCCTTCGCGATGCTCGGCGGTTTTCTCGCAGCGAGCATTCCGCAGCGCCTGGGCGTACCCATCGGGCTGGGCTTCGTGCTGGCGATCGCCCTGGTGGCCCTCTTGGCCTTGATCTTCGAGCGCACCCTGCTGCGCCGCTTCTACCGCCGCGACGATCTCGACCAGATGCTGGTGACGATCGGACTGATGTTCGTCGCCACCGCGGCGGTCAACCTGATGTTCGGATCGTCGGTGACCTCCGTCGCGCTTCCCGAGGCGTTCGGCGGCTCGGTGGACCTGGGCTTTCGCTCCATTCCCCGGCACCGGCTCATCGTCGTCGCCTGCGGGTTGCTGGTCGTCGTCGTCCTGTGGTTCGCAGTGGACCGGTCGTCCTTCGGCATCCGGGTGCGCGCTGCGGTCGACAACGCGCCCATCGCCCGGGCCATCGGCATCGACACGACGAAGATCTACGCAGCCACCTTCGCGATCGGTGCCGCGCTCGCGGCGCTGGGCGGCATCGCCGGTGCCGAGCTGCTGCCGATGGAGCCGACCTATGCCTCCAAGTACCTCGTGATCCTCCTGGCCGTCGTGGCCGTGGGTGGAAACGGAAATCTGTTTGGTTCTTTCTTCGCAGCATTGCTGCTCGGCATCGTGGAGACCTCGATGAAATACATGGTTCCGCAGCTCGCATCGGCTGCCTTCTTCCTGACGATGATCGTCGTCCTGCTGTTGCGGCCCCAGGGGCTGTTCGGGAGGCAAGCATGAGTGCGGTGATTCCACCCATGGTGATGGCTGTGCCGCCCCGCGCCCGCCCGTGGACGCAGTTGCGCGCCGAGATCGTCCTGACGCTGGCGGGGCTGCTGGCCTTCGCGTTGTTCCCGCAGGACCTGGGGTTGCTGACCAACATGGCGACGATGTCCATCTTCGCGCTGTCGCTGAGCCTCGTGCTCGGGCAGGCGGGCATCGCGACCCTGGGCCAGGCCGCGCTCTACGGCGCCGGTGCCTACGTCGCGGGCTGGACAGCGCTGTACCTGACGGCCGATCCGATCGTCGGGCTGCTGCTCGGCGGCCTGGGCGGAGGGTTGATCGCGCTGCTCAGCGGTGCCGTCATGCTGCGCTCGACCAAGCTCACGCTGGTCATGCTCACCATCGCCGTGGCGCAGTTGCTGCTCGAGCTCGCCAACTGGGCCCGATGGCTCACGGGCGGCGACGACGGACTTGCCGGCTTCGAGGTCGCCCCGCTGTTCGGCATCTGGGAGTTCAACTTCATGGGCCACACCGGCTATTTCTACGCGCTGGGCGCGCTGGTGCTGGTGTTTTTCCTCGTGCGCAACCTGGTCGATTCGCCCTTCGGCCTGACGGCCAGGGCGATCCGGCAGGACCCGGGCCGCGTCCAGGCGCTGGGCGGGCGCGTGTACCTGCACCTGCTGGCCGTCTACACCGTCGGCGGCGTCGTGGCGGGCCTGGCTGGCGCGTTGACCGCGCAGACCAGCAAGGTGGCCAATCTCTTCATGCTGGACTTCACGACGTCGGCGGGCGTCGTCGTCATGATCGTCCTGGGCGGCACGCGCCGCCTGTCGGGTGCGGTGCTCGGCACCGTCGCCTACATGACCATCCACCACATCGCATCGACGTTGAACCCGTACCACTGGCTCTTCGTGATCGGCTCGATGCTGATCTTCGTGCTCATCGTCCTGCCCGAGGGCCTGATCGGGCTCCTGGACCGGGCCGCGGCGTACGCCAGGCGTCTGGGCCGCAAGGGAGGAGCCCGATGACCCCCCGGCTGCAAACCCACAACCTGTGCCACTCCTTCGGCGGCCTGGCCGTCACGCAGAACGTCACGCTGTCGCTCCCGCAGGGCGCGCGCACGGCACTGATCGGGCCGAACGGCGCCGGCAAGACCACGCTGGTCAACCTGCTCAGCGGCGCGATCCGTCCGAAGTCCGGCGACATCCAGCTCGACGGCCGCTCAATCGTGCAGCTGCCGCAGTACGCACGCGTGCGCAGCGGCATCGTCCGCACGTTCCAGATCAGCCGCCTGTTCAAGGACCTGACCGTGGCGGAGAACGTCAAGGTCGCGGTGCTCCAGCGGCTGCGCGCCTCCATGCAGTGGTGGCCTTCGCCGGCGCGTTCGGCGCGTGTGCACGACGAGGTCCACGAGACGCTCGGCATGCTGGGCCTGCAGCCCTATGCGAACCGGGTGGTGGGACGGCTGGCGCTCGGCGAGCAGCGGCTTGCGGAGATCGCGCTCGCGCTCGCCATGAAACCCGAGGTGCTGCTGCTGGACGAGCCCGGCGCGGGCGTGCCGCAGGGAGAAGGCGGCCGCATCATGAGCGCCATCGAGAGCCTTCCGAAGGACCTGTCGGTGCTGCTCATCGAGCACGACATGGACCTGGTGTTCCGCTTCGCCTCGCACATCATCGTCCTGGTTGCCGGCGCGGTGATGGTGGAGGGGACTCCGCAGGAAGTCGCGGCCAACGAACAAGTCAAGCAAATCTACTTCGGACGAGACGGCCACCATGCCCAGCACTCCCATTGAACTTCGGTTCGACGACGTCACGACCGGCTACGCCGGCGTGCCCGTGGTCGAACATCTGAGCTTCAGCGTGCGCGAAGGCGAGCGGCTGGGGCTGATCGGGCGCAACGGCGCCGGCAAGACGACGACGCTGGCGACCGCGACGGGCCTGGCCGATCTGATGAAGGGGCGCGTCCATTTCGGCGGCAAGGACATCAGCGGCGCCAGCACCTTCGCCCGCGCCCGCGCCGGCTTGGGCTACGTGCCGCAGAGCCGCGACATCTTCCCTTCGCTCACGGTGGAGGAGAACCTGCTGTCGGGTCTCCAGGGGCGCTCGGCCGGCGCGGCGCTTCCCGCGGTCTATGAACTGTTTCCCAGGTTGAAGGAGCGGCGGCGCAACGGCGGCACCCAGCTGTCGGGCGGCGAGCAGCAGATGCTGTCCGTGGCGCGGGCGCTCGTCGGGCAGCCGCGCATCCTGCTGCTCGACGAGCCGCTGGAGGGCCTGGCCCCGATGGTGCGCGAGGAGCTGATGGATGCCATCGTCCGCATGAGCGACAAGCTCGGGGTCGGGTGCATCCTCGTGGAACAGCACGTGGACGTCGTGCTCGACTTCTCGACAAACGTCATCGTGCTGGAGCGCGGCGTCGCCGCGTATGCCGGCTCGGCAGCCGCGCTGCGCCAGGACGAGCAACTCCTGAACCGCACCATCGGGATCCAGAAGTGCTAAGGCCGATGCCTGCTGCGCGATCGGGGTGCGGTGTGCCGTCGCCGGCTCGCGCCTTCGTCGGCAGCGGCAGCAGCGGCTGAATGCGGCACGGCTTCTATCCGCCATGCAGAACCTTCGCGCTCTCCTGAGTCCGCTGCGGGCTTTCGATGCGGTGTACCGGGCCAAGGGAGTCTCGCGGGCAGCCCAGCTGCTTCACGTCACGCCCGGGGCCGTGAGTCAGCAGATCAAGCAGCTCGAGGCCGGGCTGGGCGTGCAGCTGTTCCAGCGGTCCGGCCGCGAGATCGGGTTCACGGCGGCGGGCGAAAGGCTCGCCCACCGCGTCTGCGATGCCTTCGACCGCCTGCAGGACGCACTCGGCGACCTGGCCGAGCATCGGAGTGAAAGAAGGCTTCGCCTCAAGGTGACACCGAGCCTGGCCATCCGCTGGCTCGTTCCTCGCCTGCATGGCTTCTACGCGGAGCACCCCGACATCGCACTGGAGATCGCAACGATCGCCATGGCCGACGACATGCGGCTCGAAGGCGCGGATTGCGCGATCCGCCATGGCATGGGCGAGTGGGCCGACGTCGAGCTGGACCACCTTTTCGACGACGAGTTCGTCCCGGTCTGCGCACCGGGCCAGGCGGGGCCGTTGCAGACACCTCGCGACCTGCTGCAGGCCAACCTGCTGCACTCCATGATGCGGCCGCAAGCGTGGCCGCTCTGGTTCGGCTCCGCCGGTCTTGCGGATCCCGCCCGCCCGCGCGGCATCACCCTGGCGAACGCCGCGTTGTGCTATCAGGCCGCGGCCGATGGCCTGGGCATCGCGATGGCCCAGCGTGCCTACGTGGAAGACGACCTTCGAACCGGCCGCCTGGTGGTCGCTGTCGACCACATGGCACGGACGGAACTCGGCTACTACCTCGTCTGCGACCCGATGAAGGCGGCCACCGCCCCGGTGCGGCTGTTCAGGGAGTGGATCCGGTCGGTCCGCTAGGCGTGCCCCCGGGGGCCTGCTAGTCGGCCTTGAAGCCCGAGGCCTTGACCACGGGCTCCCAGAATGCGCGCATCTCTGCGAACCTGGCGCGTGCAGCGGTGGGTGAGCTTCCCGTGTTCACGAAACCGAGCGCGCCGACCTTCTTCGCGAACTGCTCGGTCGAGGCCGCCTTTCGCACGGCGTCGCTCCATTCAGCGACGACGGGTGCAGGCGTCCCGGGTGCCAGGCAGATGGCCAGCACGCCGACCGTGGTGAGTTCCTTGCGGCCGAGCTCGGCGAAGGTCGGCACATCCGGCAGGAGCGCGGAGCGTTGGGCCGAGGTGACGGCAAGCACGCGCAGCTTGCCGGCCTCGTGGTGCTGCGCGAAGTCGCCGACCGTGGAAGTGCCCGCCGCGATGTTGGCGCCGGCAAGGTTCACGATCATCGGGGCCGCGCCCTGGAAGGGGACGTCCTGCAGCGGCGTTCCGATGATCTTGCCGATCTGCAGCCCCAGGAAATGCGTCGGTCCACCCGACGCCGCATGGCCGAAGTTGGCGCTTTGCGGATGCGCGCGCACCCACTGGGCGTATTCGCCGAAGGTCTTCACCGGCGAGGAGGCGGGTACGGCCAGCGCCATCGCGAACTCGACCACCGTCGACACCGGGAGGACGTCCCGCTGCGGGTCGTAGTTGAGCTTGTTGAAGACGAAGGGGTAGATCGACGTCAGGAAGTCGGGGCACAGCATGGCCACGCTGCCGTCGGCAGGGGCGGCACGCATCGCATCGATCGCGATCCTTCCGCCAGCGCCCGGCCTGTTCTCCACCACGACCGTGCGGTGCAGCGAGTCGTGCATCTGATCCGCGAGCGCACGCGTCACCACGTCGAGGGTGCCGCCGGGCGAGAAGCCCACCAGGATCCTGGCCGGTTGCCGGCCGCCTTGCTCAGCAATGGCCGGCGGTGCGCCGACGAAGGCGGCGATGGCGAGTGCGAGGCTGCAGCGCCAGGAAGCAGGCAGTGTCTTCAAGAGATGCTCCAGGAGGAAGCCGGATCGGTCGTCCGGATGCAAGTAGGGCAAGGTGGGGCGGATCAGCTGGAGGCGGCGTCTTCGTCGACGCCGTCGTCCTCCAGTCGAGGAGTTCAGCGGCCTCGGAACACCGGGGCGCGCTTCTCGGCGAAGGCGCGGCGCCCCTCCAGCCGGTCCTCGCTGTCCCTGAGCAGCCCGAAGGCCTGGCGTTCCAGCGCCAGCCCGCCGGCCAGCGGCAGCTCGCGCCCGCTCATCGCGAGCCGCTTGGCCGCCGTCATCGCCAGCGGGGCATTGGCCGCCATCGTGCGCGCGAGCCGGATGGCCGTTTCCTGCAGCGCCGAAAGCGGCACCACCTTGCTGACCAGGCCGATGCGCAGCGCTTCGGCGGCGTCGATGCGCTCGCCCGTCAGCAGCATCCACATGGCATCGGACTGGCCTACCGCGCGGATCAGGCGCTGCGTGCCGCCCGCCCCCGGGATGCTGCCGACGCGCACCTCCGGCAAGCCGAACTGGGCGTTGTCCGAACAGATGCGGATGTCCGCCAGCAGGGCCAGCTCGAGTCCGCCGCCGAGGGCGTAACCATTGATCGCCGCGACCACGGGCTTGTCGGTGTGCAGCGTGCCGAAGTTGAAGTGCCGGTTGCCGCCGCGAAAGACTTCCCGCGCGACGCCGTCGCCCGACGGCATCGTCTTCTTGAGGTCCGCACCCGTGCAGAAGGCACGCTCGCCCGCGCCGGTGAGGACGAGCACGCGGACGTCCTCGTCGTTGCAGACCTGGTCCCAGATGCCGAGCAGTTGCTCGTTGGATTCCGGGTCGATGGAATTCATGGCCTCGGGCCGATTCAGGGTGACGATGGCGACGCCATCCTGGACTGTGTAGACGATGGGCATGGTTTTCTGTTCTTCAGGTCTGGGAAGGGCTGGCCGCGGCCACCGAGTCGATGGCGCCGGCTGGCATGCCCAGTGTGGCCAGCACCTCGCGGGTGTGCTCGCCGAGCGTGGGGGCGGCGCGTCGCGCACGTGGCCGCTCGCCCACCGCGCCGAGCACGCTGCGCGTCAGCGTCAACGTGCCGGCGACGCGGTGCTGCACGCTTTCCGCGAGGGACGCCTCGACGAAGGGGGCGGACTGCGCCACCTCGGCATAGTCGTTGATGGGGCCGCAGATGATGTCCACCGCAGTGAACTTCTCCAGCCAGAAGGTGCGCGGATGCGCGAGCATGCGAGCTTCCAGCTCGCGCAGCAGCGCCTGGCGGTGCTGCAGCCTGCTCTTGTTCTCTGCGAAGCGCGGATCGCAGGCGAGCTCCGGTGCACCGATGGCGGCACACAGCGCCTGCCATCGTGCAGGGTGGTAGGCCGCGACCATGATCCACCCGTCGGCGCAGCGCAGG
This sequence comes from Variovorax sp. 278MFTsu5.1, assembly GCF_048305045.1. NCBI lineage: Bacteria > Pseudomonadati > Pseudomonadota > Betaproteobacteria > Burkholderiales > Comamonadaceae > Variovorax > Variovorax sp. 278MFTsu5.1. The sequence continues at coordinate 58,784 of NZ_CP157623.1, read as the reverse complement.
GCCTCGTTAGGCGTCGAATACGGCGCTGCATTGCCTTGCGGTCCGGGCACGAGCCCATCCGCGAAGTAGGACGCGAAACTCACGTGCTGGAGTGCGATGGCGCTGGCGAACATGCTCGCCTCGACGTGCTGACCGAGCCCCGTGCGTTGCCGCTCCTGGAGGGCGGCCAGCACCGAGATGGCCGCCAGAGAGCCGGTGACCAGGTCGACGACCGGCACCGGTACCTTGCACGGCTCTCCATCGGGCGCCCCGGTCACGCTCATCAGGCCGCTCACGGCCTGCAGCACGCCGTCCACGCCGGGCAGATCCTTGCTGCTGCCATGCTGGCCGTATGCCGATACCGAGCAGTAGATGAGCCGCGGGTTGTCCGCGGACACCGTGGCGTGGTCGAGCCCGAAACGCGCCATCACGCCGGGACGGAAGCTCTCGACCAGCACGTCGGCCTGCGCGATCAGTTCCTGCGCGGCCTGCCGGTGCGACGGCTGCTTCAGGTCGAGCACGATGCTGCGCTTGTTGCGGTTCAGCGCCAGGAAGGCGACGCCCTCGCCGTTGACCCATGGCGAAAGGGCCCGCGAGAGATCGCCCGTGGGCGTCTCGACCTTCACCACGTCGGCGCCGAGATCGGCCAGGTACAGCGTGCAGGTCGGCCCGGCCATCACCTGCGTGAAGTCGATCACTTTCAAACCGGTCAATGCATTCGCGAGCATGCGATCCGGCCCGCTATACCGACGGGCTGCCGAGGCTGCGGCCGCCGCAGACGTACAGGAGCTGGCCGGTGACGTAGCTCGATCCGGGTTCCGCGAAGAAGCGCACCGCCCGGGCGATGTCCTGCGGCTGGCCGATCCGCTCCATCGGCACGGTCTTGTGCAGGCTCTGGCGCACTTCTTCGGTGAGCGTCGCGAACAGCGGCGTCTCCACGATGCCCGGAGCGACAGCGTTCACCGTGATGCCCTTGCGCGCATATTCGAGCGCCAGAGAGCGGGTCAGGCTCACCACGGCGCCCTTGGAGGCAGAGTAGGCCGCTTGGCCGCGGTTGCCCAGCCACGCGCGAGAGCCGATGTTGATGATGCGTCCGAACCGGTTCTGCGCCATCTGCGCCAGGACCGCCTTGGAGCAGATGAACTGCGAATTCAGGTTGATCTCGATGACGCGGCTCCAGAACGCGAGATCCATCTTGGAGACCAGCTTGTCGCCGCCGATGCCTGCGTTGTTGACCAGGATGTCGATGCGTGCGTGCGATGCCAGCAGCCGGGCGACCGCCGCTTCCACCTGGTCCACGGAGCTGACGTCGACCTTGAAGGTCGTCACGTCGGCGCCTTCGCTCGACAACGTCCGCTCGGCCTCGCCCAGCGCGGCGTCGTCGAAGTCCCACAGTGCGATGCGGCAGCCCCCCTGTGCAAGCTCGCGGGCGATGCCCAAGCCGATGCCTTTGGCGCCGCCGGTCACGATGGCGACGAGGCCCTGCAGCGAGGCGGGCGCGATGGTGTCTGTCTGGTTCATGGCGGGCCCTCAGAGCGAAAGAATGTTGATCGAGCAGGCGGCGTGGTCCACACCCCAGATACCGCCGCCCGTGACCTGCGTGAGGCCGATGCGCGCGCCCTGCACCTGGCGCGCGCCTGCACGGCCCTGCAGTTGTTCGCAGACTTCCACGACCTGTGCGACGCCGGTCGCACCCGGCGGGTGTCCCTTGGCGATCAGCCCGCCGCTGGGGTTGACCGGCACGCGGCCGCCCAGAGCGGTCGCGCCGCTTTGCAGCAGGCTGGCCGCATCGCCGCGCTTGCAAAGGCCGAGAGCCTCGTAATAGAGCAGCTCGGAAATGGTGAACGCGTCGTGCACTTCCAGCAGGCTGAGATCCTGCGGCCCGATGCCGGCCTGCTCATAGGCCAGCCTGGCGGCACGCGCGGTGATCTCTGCTTCGGTCATGTCGACAGGCGCGGTCTCGAACAGGCCCGACTGCACCACGGACGCCAGCACTCGCACGGGCTTGGCGACGCCCCTGGCAGGCTTGGTGCTGAGCACGAGGGCCGCGGCCCCGTCCACCACGGCGGGGCAGCACTGCAGCAGCGTGAGCGGCTCGGCCACGGGGCGAGACGCCAGCACCTCCTCGCGGCTCGCCAGCTTGGCGAACTTGGCGATCGGGTTCAAGGCCCCGTGTTGGCGGTTCTTGACGGAGATGTCCGCCAGCGTCTCCAGCGCGAGGCCGTGGTCGTGCATATACCGCTTGGCACGCATGGCGTACAGGGCGGGCATGATCATGCCGCGCCGGTTGTTCCAGTCCTTCTGGCTGAGCTGCAGCGGGCCGCCGCCGAGGCTGCTGAGGTGGTCCATGCCGAACACCACCACGGTGTCGTACTGGCCGACCTTGAGCGCCTGCAGCGCGAGATTCAGCGCGGTGGCTCCGCTGGAGCAGGCGTTGTCCACGTTGTAGACCGCGCCGCCGCCGACATGCAGTTCGCGCAATGCACGCTGCCCCGGCAGCATGGCACCGAGCGCATTGCCGCAGTAGAACGCCTGCACCTCACCAAGCTTCGTGCCGGCATCGGCCAGCGCATCGAGGATGGCCGCCTGGGCCATCGCCTCTTCGGTCAGTTCGGGAAAGCGGCCGAAGTCAGTGATGCCGACGCCGGTGATCAGTGGTTGCTTCATGGTGCATCACTCCTGGAATGCATAGTCGGGCGTGCCGTCAGGCAACGCGAAGGGCACCACCCGCAGGGAGGCGCCGATGGCCGGCGGCTTGGCGCTGTACAGCAGCCGGCCGAACGCGCGCACACCGGGTTCGAAGTCGACCATGGCAAGGCCATAGGGCTGCTTGTCCTTGCCCGGGTGAACGATCGTGAAGCTGTAGAGAGAGCCGATGGGTCCGAGCTCGATGTCTTCGACTGTCTGGTCGTCGTGGGTGAATTCGATGGGCGGGAACTGGGCCGGTTGGCCGGCCACGCGGGTCGCGACGAGCACCATGCCGCCGGGGGTTTCACGGAAGGGGGATTCCGTTCGCTTGATGATCTTCAAAGGTGTCTCCTGTTCGTGTGGAGCTCGCCACAGCGAAGGAAAGTATCGAGATCCAGGTCCCCGCGGTCATTGGATTTCTGCTGGGCATTCTTTAGCGGAACTGAACGATTCGACACATGCAGTCCAGCTAAACAATGCCCAGCAGAACTGAAAGGACAGCGGCCAGCGCGATCTGCATACTGAGCCGATGAATGAACAAATTCGCGTACCGGTCACCTTGATGCGCGGTGGCACCAGCAAGGCTGTTTTTCTCTCGCAGCACGACGTGCCCACCGATCCACAAGCGCGTCTCCGATTTCTTCTCGCTCTGTTCGGCAGCCCCGACGTGCGCCAGATCGACGGGCTCGGCGGCGCCGATATCCTGACGAGCAAGTGCGCCATCATCGGGCCGCCGTCGCGCCCGGATGCGGACATCGACTACACCTTCGTGCAGATCGGCATCGACCAGCCCACGGTCAGCTTCGAGATCGTCTGCGGCAACATTTCGTCGGCCACGGGGGTGTATGCGTTGCAGGAGAAGCTGGTTCCGGTGCAGGAACCCGTCACCACCGTTCGGGTGCACAACACGAACACCGGAAAGATCCTCCGAATGGCGGTGCAATGCGCCGACGGCGAGCCGCGCGTGGAGGGCGACAGCGAAGTGGATGGCGTGCCCGGCACCGGCGCAGAGGTGGCGCTGGATTACTCCGACACCAGTGGTTCCACGACCGGCAAGCTGTTGCCCACGGGGCAGGCGCGCGACTGGGTCCACGTGTCGAAGCTCGGCCGCGAAATACCGGTGTCGGTGGTCGACGTCGGCACGGCGTGCGTATTCATCCGCGCGGCGGACCTGGGCATCACCGGCACTGAACTGCCGGGCCAGCTCGGGCCCGAGATCTACGAGATGGCCGAGGAGGTGAGGCGCTGGGTCGTCGAACGCTGCAATCTTCCGTCGTCGGGGATCCTGACGCCGTACCAGATACTGATCAGCGAAGCGCAGGACTACCGGACCATTGCCGGCGACCGCGTCGTGCAGTCATCGGAGATCGATTTCGTCGCGCGCATGGTGCTCGCCGGTGGCGCCATGCACAAGGCATTCCCTGGCGGAGGCTCGGTGTGCCTCTCGGTCGCAGCGCAGATCGCGGGAACCATTCCCGCCGAAGCGCGGGGCACGCATGCCGGTCCGACGCGCATCCGCATCGGCCATCCGAGCGGGGTGCTCAAGATCTTTGCGAATGTCGAGCACGGGGGCGGAAACGACTGGACGGTGCGCGAGGTGCACTTCACTCGCACGGCCAGGCGCCTTTTCGATGGGACGGCCTATGTGCGGCGGTCGCGCCTCGAAGCGACTGGCGAGGGGACGTTGTCATGAACGCTCCGGATCTTTTCTCGCTGCGGGGCCGCACTGCCCTCGTCACTGGCGGCTCCAGAGGCATCGGACGCATGATCGCCGAGGGGTTCCTGGCGCACGGCGCGCGCGTCTACATCAGTGCGCGCAAAGCCGAGGCATGCGATCAGGCTGCGCACGAACTCGCGAAGTACGGCCACTGCGTATCGCTGCCGCACGACGTGTCCACCGTGGCCGGCTGCCAGGCGCTGGCCGACGCCTATGCCGGGCATGAAACGACGCTGGACATCCTGGTCAACAACGCCGGAGCGGCTTGGGGAGAGGCCTTCGATGCCTTTCCGGAAAGCGGCTGGGACAAGGTGGTCGATCTGAACCTGAAGACGCCCTTCTTCCTGACGAAGGCGCTGTCCGGGCCGCTGCGCGCCGCTGCCCGGACGCGCGTGGGGAAGATCATCAACATCTCCTCCACCGACGGCATCGGGCTCAACCCCCAGGAGAACTACTCCTACGTCGCGAGCAAGGCCGGCCTGATTCATCTGACTCGGCGCATGGCGTTGCGCCTGGCGCAGGACAACATCGCGGTCAGTGCCCTCGCACCTGGCGCGTTTCCATCCGAGATGAACCGCAATGCCCGCGACCATGGGCCCGCGTTGTCCGAACACATTCCCGCCAAGCGCATCGGCACGCCGGAAGACATCGCGGGTGCAGCCATCTTCCTTGCTTCACGCGCAGGCGACTACGTGATGGGTGCCACCCTCGTGGTGGATGGCGGCGTGACCCAGGCCCGCGCCTACCGGTGAAATCGTGACGCGCAGGTTCAAGTCGGCGAGAGCGCAGGCGCGGGTTCGGCCAGCGAGCGCCCCTCGCCTGCAGCGAGCAGCCGGTCGTTGATGTAGGTGGCGGGCGGCTTTCCGAAAGCCTTCTTGAACATCGTGATGAACGCGGAGGGCGATTCGTAGCCCAGGTCGTACGCGACCTGCTGCACGGTCGCGCCGCCGGACAGCTCCCGAAGTGCGACCAGCATGTGCAGTTGGCGACGCCAGCGTCCGAAGCTCAGACCGGTCAGCGCCGTGCACAGCCGGTTCAGCGTCCGCTCGCTCATTCCGAGCTTGCCGGCCCAGTCCTTCTGCGTCCGTCGGTCCGAAGGGTCGCGCATCATGGCGCGCGAAACCTTGCGCAGCCGCGCATCCTCGGGCATCGGCAGGAAGATCTCTTCCGTCGGCATGGCACAGAGCTGGTCCAGCAGCACGCGGACCAGCCGGTCGGTCGGCCCGCCAGCCTCATAGGAAGGCGGCTGCCCCGCCAGGTACTGGATCATCTCGCCGAGCATCGGGCTGATGCGCAAGGTGCAGCAGCTCGCGGGCAGCGGTGCGGCATTGGGCGCCACGAACAGATAGAAGATCACGGCGTTCGCGGTGCTGTGGTTGCTGTGCGGCGTCCCGCCCGGAATCCACACGCCGGCCTGCGGCGGAACCATCCACATCGCGCCAGGGACGTCGCACGAGACGGCTCCGCGCAACGCCATGACCAGCTGGCCTGACCGGTGCACGTGGATCGGAATCTCTCGCTCGCGCGCCTCGACATCCACGCGGTGGGCCATCACCGGCACGGACGGTTCGTAGTCCAGGTCGAGGCTCGCGCCAGAGGATGTTCGGTCGGAGCGCGTCACGCTGGATGGCCAAAAAGAGAAATCATCTGTCCAAGTTTGCAATTCTAGTCTTGCAGGGGGCGCCATAGCATTCCCGCATGCAAATGATTCGCAACCATATCGAGGCCGGATCGACCGGATCAGACCTCGTTCCGAAAGGAACCGCGTGATCGCACCACCTCGCTTCTCCAGGCAGGAGTGGCTCTTTTCTCTCAAGAGCTTCGCTGCCTCGATGCTCGCGCTGTACCTGTCCAGCCGCTTCGGGCTCCCCCGGCCCTTCTGGGCCATGATGACCGCGTACATCGTGGCGCATCCTCTCGCCGGGCACGTTCGCTCGAAGTCGCTCTATCGACTGGCGGGCACCTTGTTGGGATGCACGGCCTCCGTGGTGCTGGTGCCATCGCTGTCGGCATCACCGGAGCTTCTGTCGCTGGCCCTGGCGCTGTGGGTCGGGGCCTGCCTCTACCTGTCGCTGCTGGACCGAAGCGCACGCTCGTACGCCTTCATGCTGGGAGGCTACTCCGCGGCACTGATCGGTTTTCCGTTGGTGGAAACGCCTGCGGGAATGTTCGATACGGCCATCGCCCGGGCGGAAGAGATCGCACTCGGCATCCTGTGCGCCAGCCTCGTCCACAGCCTCGTACTGCCGACCGGCCTCGGGCCTTCGCTGCTCGGACTGGTCGATCGCACGCTGGGCCATGTCCGGCGATGGCTGGACAATCTCCTTGGTACAAGCGCCGACGAAGACACCGGCGAGCGGCTCTCACAGGATCGACGGCAGCTCGCGGTCGACATCAGCCAATTGCGCTTGGCTGCAACCCACGTGCCCTTCGACACGAGCAACCTGCGATGGGCCCATGGTGCCGTAAGAAGCCTGCCTGACTGTCTCGCGGTACTGACCCCTTCGTTGTCCGCGCTGGAAGACCGGTTCGATGCGCTGCGCGAGGCGACGGGGGAAGTACCAGCCGAGGTCACGAAAGCCCTCGAACGCGATGCTGCATGGCTGGATGCCGCCGCGCCGTCGGGCACCGAGAGCGAAGTGCATGCCGATTTCCATGCGCGAGCGGCGGATCCGAGCGATTCCCCTTGGGTACGGGCCCTGAAGATCGACGTTGCCGCGCACCTCGACGAACTGATCGCGGGATGGCGCCGCTGCAGGACGCTTCGCGACGACATCGCCGCCGGCCTGGATGGCGGCGCATCGCCGCGGCGGCAGCGAAGACTGGCCGCACGGTCGCCGATCCTTCACGTGGACAAAGGCTTGGCGCTGCGTTCGGCCTTCACCGTCGCACTCTCGACCTGCGCGGCATGCGCGGTGTGGATCATCAGCGGCTGGCGATCCGGGTCGTCGATGGCGATGGGCGCAGCGGTCTTCTGCAGCTTCTTCGCCACCATGGACGACCCCGTTCCGGGCATGCACAAGTTCCTGGTCGCACTGCTGTGGTCGATGCCCGTGTCGGCTTTCTATGTGCTTGGCGTGATGCCGCTGGCTCAAGACTTCGGCATGCTGATGTTGTGCACTGCACCTTTGCTGCTGCTGGTCGGTGGCTACCTCGCTCGCCCGGCCAGCAGCCTCGCGGCACTGGGCATGTTCTTCGGCGTGGCGGGCACGTTGGCGCTCCAGGACATCGCGAGCGCCGACTGGACCAGCTTCCTCGAAGGCAATCTGGCCCTCTTCGCCGGTGGAGTGATCGCCGCGCGCACCACTGCCGTCGTGCGCAGCGTGAGCAGCGAATGGAGCGCACAGCGCATCCGCCACAGCGGCTGGCGAGACTTGGCCGACATGGCGTCACACCCCCAACGCGCATCCGAACGCGATGCCTTCAGCGGCCGCATCCTCGACCGCATGGCCCTCCTGGTTCCACGTACCGCTGGAGACCCCGGGCCGCAGGAAGGAACTGCGGCGCGGCTCGCGCTGCGCGAGCTTCGCATCGGGGCCAGCATCTGCGTCCTTCAGCAACAACGGCACCGGCTGCCCGAAGCGCCCTCGGCCCGGCTGATGGCCGAGCTCGCTCGCGCGTTCCGCGCCCAGGCCGCCGGTGCACCGGCGCAAGTCGGGGCACTGCTGCCGCAGATCGACCGGCTGTTGTTGCATTCCCTCGCAAATGCCAACTGCGCGCCCGCAGTCTCTGCCCTGGTGGGCTTGCGCAGAGACCTTTTTCCTTCGGCCTCCACCGACCTGCAACCATGATCGAAACAAGCTTCTTCGGCGTCTACGTCCCAGGCCTGCTCCTGCTGGCAGGCGGTGCGATGGCTTTGGCCTGGTGGCTTCGCCGCCTGCTGTCGCTGATCGGCGCCTATCGGTGGATATGGCATCCCGCCCTGTTCGATCTGGGCCTCTACATCGTGGTGCTCCATGCGTTGGTCCGACTCACCGGGGCCATCTCCATCTGACCGATCACTTGTCCTGCTGCACGACCATGAAATCTAAACTATCCCTTCTCGCCGCCTGGACCTCGCGCCCGATCCCTGCCCCCCTTCGCCTGTTATCGACGGCGCTGGTCACTGCAGCAGCTTGTTGGGCCGCGCTTCAGCTCTGGGATCATTACGAACTGGCCCCATGGACGCGCAATGGTCGGGTAAGGGCCGACATCGTCCAGGTGGCGCCCGATGTCTCCGGCATGGTGGCCGCCGTGGCGGTGCGTGACAACCAGCCGGTCACGGCGGGTGAGCTTCTCTTCTCGATCGACGAAGCTCGCTTCATGCTGGCCCTGCAGCAGGCCGAGGCCGCCGCGGCTGCGCAGCGGATCGTCATCGACAACCAGCGGATCGCGCTGGGTCAGGCGCAGCGCGAGAGCCGCCGCAACGACGAACTGCAGGGACTGGTCGCCCAGGAAGTGCGCGAACAGGCCCGTTCACGCTTCGAGCAGGCCCGGGGCTCGCTGCTGGCGGCCGAAGCGGCACTGCGCCAGGCAGAGGTCGCGGTCGACACGGCACGCCTGAACCTTCAGCGCACGCAGATACGGGCACCCGCTTCGGGACGCGTCACCAACCTCGACCTGCGCCAGGGTGCCTATGCGATGGCCGGCCATCCTGCCTTGGCGCTCGTTGCCACCGGTTCGATCTACGTCGAGGGCTATTTCGAGGAGAACAAGCTGGCGCGAATCCAGTTGGGCGACCGTGTGCGCGTGACCCCCATGGACGCGCCAGCGCTCGAAGGCAAGGTCGACAGCATCGCCGCGGGCATCGTCGACCGCGACCGCAGCACCGGTGCGAACCTGCTGCCCAGCGTGAACCCGACGTTCAACTGGGTGCGGCTCGCGCAACGCGTCCCCGTGCGGGTGAAGCTGGACCCGCTACCGGCCGACGCTCGCCTGGTCGTCGGCCAGACGGTCTCGGTGGAGGTACTGGGTCCTCAGGGAGGGCCCACCGCGGCCGCAGCTCGCGTCCAGGAGCGGCGGACATGAAGCTCGCTCGCGCCTTTGTCCTGGCAACCGCTGCCGCACAGGCTCTGCTGGCCGGCTGCGTCCACGAACCTGTCGGGCCCGACTACACAGCACCGGCTGGGCTCACCGCAGCGCAGGCCGCTTCGAGGGGGCCGTTTCTCTCCGGCGGGGGCGCCACGTCGGAAGCAAGCGTGCCACCGCGCTGGTGGCGCCTTTTCGAAGATCCGCAACTCGACGGCCTGATCGCCCAGGCCTTCGAGCACAACACCGACCTGCGGCAGGCACTGGCCACCCTCGAGCGCGCAACCGCGGTGGAAGCCGAGGTCCATGGGACCGAAAAGCCAGCCATCACGCTGAATGTCGGCCCGAGCTTCGGTCACGTTTCGGGCCTGTCGCTGCTGCAGCGCGACCAGGCGCCGCCGGGCCGGCTCGGCTACAGCATGGGAGCCGCCGTGTCCTACCAGGTGGACCTCTTCGGCCAACTGCGCCGTGCCCTCGAGGCCGCCGAAGCGGATACCGGCGCCACGCGCGCCGCGGTGGACCTTGTGCGCGTGACCGTTGCTGGCGGCACCGCGCAGGCCTACGCCGCGGCGTGCTCCAGCGGCCTGCAGCTGCGCGTGGCGCGCGAATCGGTGCGCCTGCAGCAAGAAGCGCTCGAGCTTGCGCAACGGCTACAGCGTGCGGGCCGGGCTGGGGCGATCGACGCTGTGCGTGCGCGCGCACAGCTGGAAATCCTGCGTGCCGCGATCCCCCCGCTGGAGGCTGTGCGGCAGCAATCCCTGTACCGGCTCGCCACGTTGACCGGCACCGTGCCCCGGGACTTTCCTGGCGCCGTAGGCCGTTGCGAGCAGCCTCCACGCGTCGCTGGACTGCTGCCGGTCGGCGACGGCGCGGCGCTGCTCGCCCGGCGGCCCGATGTGCGGCAGGCTGAACGAAGCCTGGCATCAGCGACTGCGCGCATCGGTGTCGCAACCGGCGACCTTTATCCCAAGGTGACGCTGGGCCTTTCATCGGGCTCTGCCGGCTTTCTCGACCGCTTCGCCAACCGCGAGACCTTCAGCTACAGCCTGGGTCCGCTGCTCAGCTGGACCCTGCCCGAAACAGGTATCGCTCGCGCACGCATCGCTCAGAGCGAAGCGGCGACCCGAGTGGCGGCTGCGCACTTCGAAGGCACTGTGCTCGGCGCTTTGCGAGAAGCTGAAACCGCGTTGAACGCCTATGCCCGCGAACTCGAGCGCCATGCGGCTCTCGCCGCCGCGCGCGATCAGAGCCTGACTGCGGTCGATCAAGTGCGTGCGCTGCAGATCAATGGAAAGCTGGGGCAGCTCGATGCGCTGGACGCCGAGCGAACGCTGGCTTCCAGCAAGGCGGCCCTGGCCGCCTCGGAAGCCCGGTTGGCAGAGCGCCAGATCGCCGTATTCATGGCCCTGGGTGGCGGCTGGGAGGCCAGCCCGACGGCGCCGCCCCAATGACACGGACAGCGAGCGACAGGGCGGAAGATGGATGGCTTCGAGCATCTCAGGACCTTCGCGGAAGTTGCCTTCCAGGGCAGCTTCTCGCGCGCAGCGGGCAGGCTCGGCATCTCGAAGGCCAGCGTGAGCAAGCACATCGCCACGCTGGAGTCCCGCTTCAATGTGCGTCTGCTCAACCGCTCGACCCGCTCGGTGTCGCTGACCGATGCAGGCCGCCTGCTGCAAGCGCGCTGTGCATCCCTGATGGAGATGATCGAACAGACCACGAGCGAACTGCAGGCACGCGGCTCGCACCCCAGCGGCCGCCTGCTGATCACGGCGCCGCACGGAATGGTCCAGACCGCATTCCCGCGCCTGCTCGGCGACTTCCTCACCTGCTATCCCGACGTGCAGCTCGACCTGAAGCTGAGCAACCGCATGATCGATCTGGTCGACGAGGGGGTCGATATCGCCTTGCGGTTCGGACGCATCGGCGACGAGAACCTGATCGTGCGCCGCCTGCGGCGAATGGGACTGACCCTTTGCGCAACGCCGCGCTACTGGGCTCGGCGCGGCATTCCTTCGCAGCCCGACGACATGCGAAAGCATGACGTGCTCGCCTACTCGGTCATGCCGGGACCGCCACAAATCGCATTCGAAGTGGATGGCCAACCCTACAACGTTTCCATTCACGGACGCATGGACGCCAACGACGCGAGTGCGCTCATCGGCGCGGCGTTGGCCGACATTGGCGCAGTATGCGTCCCCGACCTGCTCGCGCAACCCTACGTGGAAAGTGCGCAGCTGGTCCCGGTTCTCCAAAACTTCATGCCCAGCGATATATGGCTCTACGCAGCCTACACGCAGCGCCGCCAAAACAGCGCCGCGCTACGTGCAATGCTCGCGATGCTGGAAGTTCGAATGCGGGACAGCCCGACGCCCCTCGCTGTCTCGAGAGATGCTGCACCTGCACCTCTTTGAGGGCGAACCAAGGCCTCTTCGGTTCGACCTGCCGCGGCGGCACGCTCAAAGACCAGGAGATCCTGAGTCGGGTTTCATCATCGGCTTGGGCACCATAGGCCGGCAGAAGCGCAAGGCGGGAGACTTTGGGGTCGGCCGCGTTGATCTTCGTGGCGTCCTGACCCAGCGGGACTGCGGCGGCGGAATTCCGGGACCCGGTTATGCAGCCCTGTGGGCATCGGCATGAAGAAGGACGAGCTCGTGCCGCTGTCCAAGTGAACGCGACCCGCTGCGCTGGAGAAGGCGGGCGAGCTTGACCGCCTCTGGGCCAAATGGCTGGGCCCGAGCACCGAATATAAGATGGTCCGCGAAGAGAAGGTCACGCCACTGACCGAGTCAAGTTCGAGATGCTGCCCTGAGCCCCGGGGCTGACCGGCCCTTCGCACGGTGGGATCTGCCGCGCCACCGAGCTGCGCCGGCGCCCGGCGGACAACGAGCGCATCAGCGCCGGATTCCGCAAAGTGTGCGCTCGGAACGCGCGCACGCTTCGCAAGAGCGGCAATGCTTGAAGCCTGGCGCGTCCGCCAGCGCTGTCATGCGGCGGCGGTGGGCCATGCAGACCGCTTGGACCCGGACCGCTGGCAGTGCTATTGCACAGTTGGGCTGTCTATTCCTGGCCTTGCGGAAACGTCTTGCCCACTCACTCCAACGGCACCGTCGGTGCGCGCATGACGCTCAAGCAGTATCTCGCGGCGTGGCAGGTGGTGGTGCGCCCCGATGGGCGCGAGCACCTGCTCGAGCAATTCCTGGACGGCAAGCGTTGGCGGCGCAACGCGACGCTGGAACTCTCGCACTTCATGCGCCTGCTGGCGCCGCTGCCGGGCACCGACCTGATCGCCACGGTGCCTCAGGACATCGCCGCCGTCGTGGGCTGCCACCTTCCGCTGCGCGAGATCGCACTCTACCCGCGGCGAAAACCGGTCGAGGCCTGACTCTTCATATTTCTTGCTAAACCTCAGGAGTGCGTTGTCGGTGCAGGGCAACTCCGAAGTTCAAGGCGCTCGGATGGCCGCAGTCCTCGATGCAACGCGAAGCCACCGCGCGCAGCACGCACCACGGTTTGCCCGAACGTCGGTCTCCGCCAGGCGACTACAGGCGGTCGACCGGGATCTTCAGGTAGACGACGCCATTGGCCTCCGCGCCCGGAAAGCTTCCGGCGCGGACATTGACCTGGACCGCAGGAAGCATCAGCGCCGGCATCGCCAGCGTGGCGTCGCGCGCATGGCGCAGCGCCACGAATTCGTCCTCGCCGATACCGTCGCGCACATGGATGTTGCCCTCCCTCTGCGCAGCCACGGTGGTACAGCACACCGGCTCGCGCGAAGCGGGCGGCGGATAGTCGTGGCAGAGGTAGAGACGCGTGTCGCCTGGCATCGCGAGCAGCCGCCGGATGGAGCGATAGAGCTGGCGCGCATCGCCGCCGGGAAAGTCGCAGCGCGCGGTGCCTACGTCGGGCATGAACAGCGTGTCCCCGACGAACACCGCCGAAGGTCCGCCCGCCGGGTCTTCGACGAGATAGGCCACGTCGGCTGGCGTATGGCCGCCGACGTGCAGGGCCCTCGCCTGCAGCAGACCGATGCGGAATGCCTCGCCATCGGCGAACAGATGCTGGAACTGCGAGCCGTCCACGGCCAGGTCCTCGGCGTTGAAGACGCCCCGGAACACGCGCTGCACCGCCGTGATACCGCTGCCTACGGCCAGCATGCCGCCGAAGCGCTCGCGCAGGTACGGCGCGCCCGACAGGTGATCGGCATGCGCGTGCGTCTCCAGCAGCCACTGCACCGTCAGCCCGCGCCGGTCGATCGCCTCGGCCACTGCTTCCACCGGGGCGGCGTCGGTCCGGCCCGAGTTCGCGCGGTAGCCCATCACCGGATCGATGACGGCACAGGAGCCCGCGCCGTCATCCACCAGATAGGAAAAGGTCGAGGTGGCGGGGTCGAAGAAGTGCTGGATCGCCAGCTTGGTTAGGTTCATATAATGAAAGTAATTTCATTGAACGAAATAAATTATATGACCCGCGATCCGGAAGCGGTCCTGGCAGCCCACCTGGCGGCCATGCAGGACCGCCCCCTTGCCCAAGCCACGCGCGACCGCCTGGCACAGGCCATGCTCGACTGGTTCACCGCCGGCTGGTCCGCGATCGGCATGGCCGGCGCCACCGCGCTGCGGCAGCTTGCCGCGGCCAGCATGCCGGGGCAAGGCACGGCCCCGGTCTTCGGCGGGGCCTCGATGCAGCCGCTGGCCGCTGGCTTTGCCAATGCCGGCATCGCCCACCTGCGCGAGATCGACGACGCGCACCGGGCCGCGATGCTGCACCCGGGCGTGGTCGCGATCTCGCCGGTGATGGCGCTGGCCGCGGTGCAAGCGATGCCGATGCGGCGCGTGGCCGACGCGATCATTGCCGGCTACGAAGTGGCGCTGCGCGTGGGCGAAGCGCTGGGCACCCGCCACGCCGCCGGCTTCCACGCCACCGCCACCGCCGGCTGCGTGGGCGCGGCGGCAGCGAGCGCGGTTGCGCTGGGCTTGCCGCAGGCGCAACTGCATCACGCGATGGGGATCGCGGCAACGCAGTCCGCCGGCCTGTGGCAGCTGGTGGACGACGAAGCGCACGAATCCAAATCGCTGCACCCGGCCTTCGCAGTGCGCAACGGCATGACGGCCGCGTGGGCCGCGCAGGCGGGCTTTCCTGGGGCGCGCGCCTTCGTCACCGGCCGGCGCGGCCTCTACGCGCTGTTCGCCGGCGACGGCCCGCTGGCCGCGTTGGACGGTGAGCTCGACGCCCCCGAGCGACTGAACACCGCCACCATCAAGGCCTGGCCCTGCTGCGCACAGCTGTTCACGCCGCTGGACGCCACGCGCGAAATCATGGACAGGCACCGCCCCGCGCCGCAGGACATCGAATCGGTGGACGTGGTCATCTTCCCGCACGCGCTGAAGATCGCGGGCGTGCACTGGCCGTCCAAGGCGGCGGAGACGCCCTTCAGCCTGCGCTACGTGGTCGCCACGCTCCTGTCGAAGGGACGGCTCGGCATCGAGGACATGGAAGGCCCCGACCTGCACTCGCCCGCCCTGCTCGCGCTGGCCGAGCGAGTGCGCGTGTCCACGCACGACGGCTTCCAGCAGGCCTTTCCGCAGAAGCGCCCCGCGCGCGTGACCATCATGATGAAGGACGGGCGCAGCTTCGAAGCATTGCGCGAACTGCGCCGGGGCGACCCCGAAGACCCCTTCGACTGGCCTCAGCTGCAAGCACGCATGCGCGCGTTCGCACCGGCCATGACCGATGCGCAGGCCGACAGCCTCTCCCGCTGGTGCGCCGCATTCGCCGACGCAACGCGGGACGACGACCCCTGCCTGCCGTCGCCCGAACTCTTCGGCCGCTGACCGCGCCCCAGCGTCAGGCCGGCACCGGACTCCAGCCGCTCGGTGCCTTGCTGGAAAAGCCCTGCAGCGCCAGCTCGTGCCGCACGATCTCCGCCGCCTTGCGCTGGGCCGCCACGCTGTGGCGCGACGCGAGGCCGATGACCACCATCGCGCCGAGGAAGGTTCCATCGCCATCGAACACCGGCAGCGCGACGGACGCCATCTCGGCGACGCGCTCGGCGCGCGTCATCGCGTAGCCCTTCTCGTCGATCTCGGCCTGGTGCTCGGTCGCACCGCCAGTGAAAGCCAGGAGGATGTGGGCCGAGGAACCGCCGGCGGAAAGCGCAATGCGCGTTCCCACCTCGACGTGATGCCGCACCTCCTTGGCCGTGTTCTCGCGGTAGAGGCACACGCGCTCCTCGCCGCTGCGGATGTAGAAAGCCACGGTCTCGCCGGTCTGCCGCATCACTTCGTGCAGCACAGGCTGCAGCCGCGTGCCGAGGTCGAAGGTGCTGCGGTAGAGCATGCCCATGTGCAGCAGCGCCGGACCGGGCGCATAGCTGCCGCTCTCGAAGCGATGAATCATCCGGGCCCGCGTGAGCACGCCCAGCAGCCGCAGCAGCGTGGCCTTGTCCAGGCCGGTGCATTCCGCCAGCTCGCGCAACGACATGCGCAGCCGGTCTTCGCGAAAGCACTCGAGGATCGAAATGCCCCGCTCCAGCACGCCGGCGGGAGGCTTGGGTCCGACGGACGCTGCGGTATCGGTTTCTTGGTTTTTCATGGTGGGCGCTCCGGGCTGCGGATTATCCGGGTTGACAGTTGCCGCCTGCGATCATAAAGTTTCATTCATTGAAGTTTGTTTTATTCATTGAAATAAACACAAACAACGAGACAACCCGCCGCCCCAGCGGCGCAGCCATCGCAAGACCGCGCATTCCATGTCGAAACCAGCCGACCCATTCGTCGAAGAGCTCTGCGCCATCACCGGCGCGGCCTATGTGCTCACGGACGACGCCGACACGGCGCGCTATGTCAGCGACTGGCGGCGCAACTACCCGGGCGCCGCGCGCGCCGTCGTGAGGCCGGCGAGCACCGAAGAGGTATCGCGCGTGGTCGCGGCATGTACGGCGCGCGGCGTTCCCGTGGTGCCCCAGGGCGGCAACACGGGGCTGGTGGGCGGCTCCACGCCGGACGCCTCGCGCCGCGAGATCGTGCTGAGCCTGGACCGCATGACCCGCGTGCGCCGCGTGGACCCGCTGGACAACAGCATGACGCTGGAAGCCGGCTGCACCGTGCTCGCGGCACAGGAAGCCGCTGCCGCCGCCGGCCGGCTCTTTCCGCTTTCGCTGGCGTCCGAAGGCAGCGCCACCATCGGCGGCGTGATCTCGACCAACGCAGGCGGCGAACAGGTGCTGCGCTACGGCAACACGCGCGACCTGACCCTCGGCGTCGAAGTCGTGCTGGCCGATGGGCGCGTGCTCGACGCGCTGGGCGCACTGCGCAAGGACAACACCGGCTACGACCTGAAGCAGCTGTTCATCGGCGGCGAAGGCACGCTCGGCATCGTGACAGCCGCCACCTTCAAGCTGCATGCGCAGCCGGGCAAGACGGTCACCGGCTGGGTGGCCGTGCGCGATCCCGAGGCTGCCGTCGCGCTACTGGCCCGGCTGGGCGGCGCCGTCGGCGAACGGGTCACGGCCTTCGAGCTGATCGGCCGCGAGGCGCTGGCCCAGGTGTTCGCCCACGGCACGCCCGGCATGCGCGACCCGCTGGCGGGCAGCCACGCATGGGCCGTGCTGTTCGACGTTTCCGAGGCATCGGCCCTGCTCGATCCCACGCCCGCGGTGGAAGAGGCGCTGGCCGAAGCGATGGAGCAAGGCCTCGTGCTCGACGCGGTGCTCGCCGCATCCGAGCAACAGGCCCACGCCCTGTGGTCCCTGCGCGAGCACGTGCCCGAGGCCCAGCGGCTGGGGGGTCCTTCGATCAAGCACGACATCTCCGTGGCCGTGTCGCGCATTCCCGAGTTCATCGCCGAAGCCGGTGCCGCGCTGCAGAGCCTTCTGCCTGGCATCCGCGTGGTCTGCTTTGGCCACGTGGGCGACGGCAACCTGCACTACAACCAGAGCAAGCCCCACGGCATGCAGGACGCGGAGTTCCGTGCCCGCGAGGAAGCCGTGCACGAAGTGGTGCACGCGGTCACGGCGCGCATGCAGGGCTCGATCTCCGCCGAGCACGGCATCGGCCGCCTCAAGCAGCAGGCCTTCCTTCAATACAAGCAGCCGGTCGCGCTGGAGTTGATGGCGCGCATCAAGCAGGCGCTCGACCCGGCGAACACATTCAACCCGGGGCGCGTGCTGCCCCTTTCCATCGACGCCCCGCGCCGCTCTTCCATCTAGTACTTCAGGACTCCCATGCCCGTTTCCGTATTCGACATGCAATCGCTCCAGCACCTGTGGGGCACCGACGAGCTGCGCACCATCTTCGGCGAGGAGAACCGCGTGCAGAAGTGGCTCGACTTCGAAGCCGCGCTGGCCGCGGCCCAGGCCGAGCTGGGCATCATCCCGCCGGCGGCCGCGAAGGAGATCATGATGCAGGCGCAGGTGGAGAACATCGACCTCGGCGCGATGTCGGCCGAGATCCGCCGCATCAAGCACTCGCTGGTGCCCGCGCTCAAGCAGCTGCAGTCGCGCTGCTCGAAGGAGAACGGCGAGTGGGTGCATTACGGCGCCACCACGCAGGACGTGGTGGACACCGGCGTGGCGTTGCAGCTCAAGGAGTTCCACGCGGTGGC
Source organism: Variovorax sp. 278MFTsu5.1 (assembly GCF_048305045.1). NCBI lineage: Bacteria > Pseudomonadati > Pseudomonadota > Betaproteobacteria > Burkholderiales > Comamonadaceae > Variovorax > Variovorax sp. 278MFTsu5.1. The sequence continues at coordinate 40,792 of NZ_CP157623.1, read as the reverse complement.
GCTGCGCGACATCAAGGCGGTCGGCCGCGAACTCGCGCGCCTGGCGACCACCCACCGCGACGTCGCGATGGCCGGGCGCACGCACGGCGTGCAGGCGCTGCCGATCACCTTCGGCCACAAGTGCGCTGTCTGGCTCGACGAGCTGGGCCGCCACCACGAGCGGCTGGTGCAGGCGGCGCCGCGCGTGCTGGTGGGCATGCTGGCCGGCGCCGTGGGCAGCCAGGCGTCGCTGGGCCCGAAAGCCGAACAGCTGGAGCGCCTCATGCTCGACAAGCTGGGCCTGGGCACACCCGCCATCAGCTGGGCACCGGCGCGCGACCGCTTCACCGAATACGCCAACCTGCTGGCCATGCTCGGCGCCACGCTCTCGAAGATTGGCAACGAGCTCTTCAACATGCAGCGCAACGAATTCGGCGAGGTGGAAGAAGGCTTCTCCGAGGGCAAGCTGGGCTCCTCGACCATGCCGCACAAGCGCAACCCGACGTCGGCCGAGAACCTGGCGGGGCTCTCGCGCCCGCTGCGCTACAACGCCGCGATGATGGTCGAGGGCATGGTGCAGGAGAGCGAGCGCGACGGCATCGCCTGGAAGATGGAATGGAAGGCGCTGCCGGAGTGCTGCATGATCGCCGGCGCCATGCTGTTCCAGGCGAAGAACCTGCTGGCGGGCCTCAAGGTCAACGCCGACGCGATGGCCGCCAACCTCGACCGGATGCGCGGCTACCTCCTGTCCGAGCGCGTCATGCTCGAACTGTCGGAGCGCGTGGGCAAGCAGACCGCGCACGAGTGGATCTACGAAGCCTCCATGCACGGCATCACCTCGAGGCTCGATTTCGCCGACGCCATGCGCGGACACCCGGGCCTCTCCAAGCTGCTGAGCGACGCCGAGATTCGCGACCTCACCGATCCGTTGCAGTACCTGGGCCAGTGCGGCGCAAGCGTCGACCGCGTCGTCGAACAGCAGAAGGCCTGGCTGCAGGCCTGAGCCCGCCGAGCCCGAACCGCAAAGCGGCGCCCACAAGAGCAAAACGGAGACAGTCCATGACAACCTTCGCAAGCGCAACCATGCGCCGCCGCCGCATGGCGCTGGCCCTGGCCGGCCTGCTGAGCCTGGCGGCCATGCCGGCATTCGCCGCCTATCCCGAACAGCCCGTCAGGCTGGTGGTGGGCTTTCCTCCCGGCGGGGGCGGCGACCTGTACGGCCGCTTGATCGCCAACGCGCTCGGCAAGACGCTGGGCCAGCCGGTGATCGTCGACAACCGCGCAGGCGCCGGCGGCAACATCGCCGCCGACGCGGTGGCCAAGGCGAAGCCCGACGGCTACACCCTGCTGCTCGCGATGAGTGGCAACCTGGCGGTGGCACCCGCGCTGAGGCCGCAGGCCATCCCCTACAAGGTGCCCGACGACTTCACGCCCGTCGGGCTGATCCTGGAGGCGCCGCACGGCCTGTTCGTGGCCCACAACTCGCGCTTCAGGACGGCACGCGAACTGCTCGACGCGGCCCGCACGCAGAAGCTCAGCTTCGCCTCCACCGGTGCCGGCGCGGCCGCGCACATCGGCATGGAGATGGTCAAGAAGGAAGCCGGCATCGAGATGCTCCACGTGCCCTACCGGGGCTCGGGCCCCGCCATCACCGACATGCTGGGCGGCCAGGTCGACTGCTTCTTCGCGACCGCCTCGCCGCTGGTGGGGCAGGTTCGCCAGGGGCAGCTGCGCCTGCTCGCCATCACGGGCAACGCGCGCAACCCGGCCATTCCCGACGTGCCTACCTTCAAAGAACTGGGCGTGAACGTTCCCGTGACCCAGTGGTACGGGCTGGTGGCGCCGGCCGGCACGCCCGCGCCGGTGGTGAAGTACCTGACCGACCACCTGGGCCGCGCGCTCGCCACGGCGGAAGTGCGCGACGCGATCCGCCGCGACGCGGCCACCGAGCACAACCTCCCGATGGACCGCTTCGGCAAGTTCATCCAGGAAGACATCGCGCGCTACAAGGGCGCCGCCACGCCGGCCCTGCTCAAGGAGATCTCGCCCTAGGCGAGGCGCGCAGGCTCCTTCCTTCCGCTCCTTTCCTCGACTCTTCCCGATCCATGATCTTCGATACCCTGATTTCCCCGGACCAGCTCGCCCCCGCACGGAAGCACGACCCCGCGCTGCTGCTGCTCGACTGCAGCTTCGAACTCACCGACCTGCAGGCGGGCCAGCGCGCCTACGACGCGGGCCACATTCCCGGCGCCTTCTACCTGCACCTGGAACACGCGCTGTCCGCCGCCAAGACCGGCCGCAACGGCCGCCACCCCCTGCCCTCGCGCGAAGTCTTCGCCAGGACCATGGCCGCAATGGGCCTGAACGCCGGCGCGCAGGTGATCGCCTACGACAACGCCGGCGGCATGTACGCCGCGCGCCTGTGGTGGATGCTGCGCTGGGCAGGGCACCGGCAGGTCGCGGTGCTCGATGGCGGCATCGCCGCCTGGAAGGCCGCCGGCCACGCGCTCAGCACTGACAGGCCCGCACAGCGACCAGAGGGCAGCTTCAGCCTGAAGGCCCCGCTGGTCGCCACGGTGTCCTACGCAGATGTCCGGGCCAACATCGACGGTGTCGAGCGGCTGGTGCTTGACGCCCGCGCGCCCGACCGCTTCCGCGGCGAGAACGAAACGATGGACCCGGTGGGCGGCCACATCCCCGGCGCGCGCAACCGGCTCTTCAAGGACAACCTGGGGCCGGACGGCCGCTTCAAGGCCCCGGCCCTGCTGCGCAGCGAGTTCGACGCCATCACCGGCGGCCGCCCCGCCGCGCAGCTGATCAACCAGTGCGGCTCGGGCGTGACGGCCTGCCACAACCTGCTGGCGATGGAAGTCGCCGGGCTGCAGGGCGCGGCGCTGTACCCCGGCTCCTGGAGCGAATGGAGTGCCCAGCCGGGCGCGCCCATCGCGACCGGCGCGGCCTGAACCGCGCCCCATCACGAGATCACAAGAACAGACTGGAGACACCCCGTGCAAAGAACTTCTTCGATCGGGCGCTGCGTCCGAATGGTGGCCGCGGCCTGCCTGGCAGGCGCTGCAGCGATGGCCACGGCCGCCGGCTACCCGGAGCAGCCGATCCGGCTGCTGATCGGCTTTCCTCCTGGCGGCGGCGGTGACCTCTACGGCCGCACCATCGCCAACGAACTGGGCAAGCACATCGGCAAGCCCGTCGTGGTCGACAACAAGCCGGGCGCTGGCGGCAACATCGCGGCCGAGCTGATGACGCAGGCCAAGCCCGACGGCTACACCCTGCTGCTGGCGATGAGCGGCAACGTCGGCAGCGCGCCCGCGATACGCCCCAACCTGCCCTACAAGGTGCCTGACGACTTCGTCTTCATCAGCCAGCTGGTGGAGACACCCTACGGGCTGGTGGTCAGCGGCGACTCGAAGATCAGGACCATCAAGGACTACGTCGCCGCGGCCAAGGGCGGCAAGCTCACCTACGCCTCCACCGGCGCGGGCGGGGCGGCGCAGATCGTGATGGAAATGGTCAAGCAGCAGGGCAACCTCGACGTGCTCCACATCCCCTACAAGGGATCGGGTCCGGTCATGACCGACCTCATGGGCGGGCTGGTCGACAGCTTCTTCGCGCCCTACACCCCGCTGATGGGACAGATCAGCAGCGGCAAGCTGAGGCTGCTGGCGGTCAGCAGCGAGAAGCGGATCCCCAGCATGCCCGACGTGCCCACGCTCAAGGAGTCAGGCATCGACGTGGTGATGACGCAGTGGTACGGCCTGGCCGCGCCCAAGGGCACGCCCAAGCCCGTCATCGACAAGATCACCCAGTCCGTGAAGCAGGCCATGCAGGCGCCCGAGGTACTGCGCGTGTACCGCGCGGACGGCGCCCAGGAAGCGACGCGCACCGGCGCCGCCTTCAAGGAGTTCGTGCTGAAGGACATCGCCAACTACAAGCGCGGCGTCGAGCGCGGCAACCTCAAGGTGGAGTAGCACAACGCCATGCGCCCGCACAGCGCCCACTGGGGCGTCTTCTCCGCCGGCTGGAAAGACGGCGCACTCGTCGTCCGCCCGCATCCCGGCGACCCGGACCCGAATCCGCTGATCGAGAACTTCACGACCGCCATCCACCACCGCGCTCGCGTCACCACGCCCATGGTGCGCCGCGGCTGGCTCGAACGCGGACCGGGCCCCGATGCGCGGCGCGGCGAGGACGGCTTCGTCCCCATGGCCTGGGACGAGGTGCTGGACCGGCTCGCAACGGAACTGCGGCGCGTGCAACGCGAGCACGGCTGCGAGGCCATCTTCGGCGGCTCCTACGGCTGGTCGAGCGCGGGGCGCTTCCATCACGCGCAGAGCCAGGTCCATCGCTTCCTGAACACCACGCTCGGCGGCTACGTGCGCTCGGTCAACAGTTACAGCGCCGGCGCCTCGGGCCCGATGCTGCCGCACGTCATCGGCACGATGGAGGAAGTGGCACGGCGCAACGTGACCTGGGAGCAGATCGTCGAGCACACCGACGTGGTGCTTGCGTTCGGCGGCATGGCGCTCAAGAACTCGCGCGTGGCCTCGGGCGGCATCAGCCGGCACGTCGAGCGCGATTCGATGCGCGCGGCAGCCGCGCGCGGCTGCCGCTTCGTCAGCATCAGCCCGCTGAAGAGCGACCTCCCCGAGGAAGCCGCCTTCGAATGGCTGCCTGCCGTTCCCGGCACCGACACCGCGCTGATGCTCGCGCTGGTGCACCAGATCGTCAGCGATGGCGCGCATGACCGCGAGTTCATCGCGCGCTACTGCGACGGCTGGGACAGCTTCGAGGATTACCTCATGGGGCGAAGCGACGGCGTCGCGAAGAGCTGCGAGTGGGCCGCGCCCATCTGCGGACTTCCGGCGGTGCGGCTGAAGGCCCTGGCGCGCGAGCTGCCCGGCAAGCGCGTGCTGGTGGTGGTCTCGCATTCGCTGCAGCGCGCCGAGCACGGCGAGCAGCCCGTGTGGATGGGCGCGGTACTGGCGGCCGCGCTCGGGCAACCGGGCCTGCCCGGCGGCGGCTACAACTACGCGCTGGGCACCCTGGCGCACTACGGCAAGCGCAACAACGCCGTGCCCACGGCCGCGCTGCCGCAGGGCGACAACGCAGTGAAGGCGTTCATTCCGGTGGCCCGCATCAGCGACATGCTGCTGAACCCCGGCCAGCCCTTCGACTACAACGGCCGGCGCCACACCTACCCGCACATCCGGCTCGCCTACTGGGCCGGCGGCAACCCCTTCCACCACCACCAGGACCTGCGGCGCCTGAGCGAAGCCTTCCGCACGCTCGACACCTTCGTGGTGCACGAGATCGCGTGGACCGCCACGGCCCGCCACGCCGACATCGTGCTGCCCTGCACGATGACGCTGGAGCGCGAGGACATCGGCGCTACGCCCACCGATCCGCTGATGGTGGCCATGCACCGCATCTGCGAGCCGCACGGACTCGCGCGCGACGACTACGACATCTTCTGCGACCTGGCGAAGCGCCTGGGCGGACTCGAAGCTTTCAGCGAGAGACGCGATACGCGCCAATGGCTCGCGCACCTGTACGAGCGCACGCGCACGGGCCTCGAATCACTGGGCCTGGAAGCGCCGGACTTCCAGAGCTTCTGGCAGCGCGGCGAGATCACGCTGCCGCAGCGCGACGACGACGGCGGCATCCTGCGCGCCTTCCGCAACGACCCGGACGGCGCGCGGCTGGCCACGCCCAGCGGCAAGATCCAGGTCAGCTCGCCGACCGTGGCGGGCTTCGGCTACGCGGACTGCCCCGGCCACCCGGCATGGCTGCCGCCGAAGTTCGCGCCCGACACCGCGCATCCGCTGTGGCTGGTGGCCAACCAGCCGCACACCAAGCTGCACAGCCAACTCGACTTCGGCGCCCACAGCCAGGCCAGCAAGCGCAACGGGCGCGAGGTCTGCACCATGCACCCGAAGGCTGCCAGCGCGCGCGGCATCCGCGAAGGCGACATCGTCCGCCTCTTCAACGAGATCGGCGCCTGCCTGGCCAGCGCGCACCTGTGCGCGGACATGCGCGAGGACGTGGTGCAGCTGCCCACCGGCGCGTGGTACGACCCCGTGCTGGACGCCAGCAACAGGCCGATGTGCGCGCACGGCAATCCGAACGTGCTCACGCGCGACATCGGAACCTCCTCGCTGGCACAGGGCTGCGCGGGGCAGCTGAGCACCGTGCAGGTCGAGCGCTTCGACGAGGAGCTGCCGCCGATCCGGGCTTACGAGCCCCCGGTGCCCGCGGGTCGCTTCTGAACGGGGAATGCAGTCCCCCGTTTGCCGCACCCCGCGTCGCTGCCCAGCTTACTTCGACGCGTGTCGCACCCTCACACGATCGCTCGGCTCATGGCCGGTCTCAGTCTCTCCACAACCATCTCGATCAACATGGAAACAGCCAGCGGGTGCCGCCTAGGCATCGACAGCAGCTTGTGCTTTCCGCACGCTGGCGAGCACCTCATCTAACGTTGGGATCGGTCCAAAAATCATCCCCGTCATCGCGTCGTAGTCCCGTTGCAGGGCGTCCATCATGGCCGGGGCAGGGAGCAGAGTGAAGCTGCCCGCCTTGGCCGTCTCAAGACCCAGATCAGGACTTCCGAAGAAAAGGCGCGCGTGGCGCGCACAATCTTCCGCTAGCGCTTTGTCTGCCAGCCATTGCGACGCATCCGCCGTTTGCATCAGGCGATGCACGTCGTAGTAGTGACGCGAGACGCGCTGGCCGCCGTGACGCAAGACACCCCGGCGCTCATGCCATTGGTAGAGACCATGGAGGATCGTGATCTTGTCCCAGAAGGTCCGTTCCGGCTTCACCGTCACGACATTGGAGACAGCCAGATCCTGATCAGGGAGGTCGTCATCGACGTAAGGACGCACCGTCGCTGGGGTATGCGGATCGAGTGCAGATTTCGCGCCCGCTTCGATCTTGACCGCCGATCGGATGTAGTCGCCTTCGCGCGCTGTGACTGCCGGATACCAAAGGAGCAAACTTTGCCCGTCTGCATCATCGGGATCTCTCTCAAGCCTGAAACGGCCATCCGGAATGTTTGCTGCTGCACGAGCCTGCAACTGCGAGAAGAAGGGGCCGTCGATGTAGGTCCGGCATGCATCACGGATTTCATCGAGCCGCGCACGGCGCTTCTTGCCGCTCATGGCCTCAAGTTCCGCCACGTCTACGTACTGACGCAGGTCTTCGCGGAACACCGTGATGTCGATGTCCTCCGAGAACCGTGAAATCAGGCCGAAGGCTTTCGAGAGCGATGTCCCGCCTTTAAAGAGAAGGCGCGGACCACCGGGCTCCAGTCCATTGAAAAGCGCATCGAGCGTCCAGCAGACCCAGAAGTCTTTCTCGACGTTTTGGACGGCAGTGCCAAGACGAGCCGCCGTGCCAAGAAACAGATCGCGGCGTTCTTCGTCACCAGCAGTGATGACGGTCTGATAGGCCTCGTTCATTTCACGCCTGCCGGTATGTCGCTGTGCGATTTCTTCTGGACAGGCGTTGGCTGGCTAACGCTTGCCGCGTCTGGCATGAGATCAAGGACGGGGCGCAGATAGTCTTGCATCCAGATTGGAAGCGCGCCAAATCCTTGCGTCAGGTCATCGCGAATGGCATCGCCTTGCTTCTTGTCCGTCAGAAGCCTGTCGATTTTTTGTCGGATATGGTCGCTATCCGAAGGCAGCGTGTCCTTCAGCCAGTGCAAGGCTTGCACCAGGCGCATGGCCGGACGGCCCGCCCAATACAACCGGCTTGGCGCGCACAGCTTGAACTCGATCAGCAGCTTGTCGAGCTGGATGGAGCGGCGCCGGGTGTCGGTATAGATGGTGACGTGAGCTGGGACGGCATCGGTCAGGCCCAGATCGTTCGCGGCCGTCATGCCGTCAACCAGGATCCGCAGGTTGTCGCGGCGGGCAATCGCGTCAATGATTGCCCGATAGTCGGGGGTGGTCGTGCGCTTGGTAAGCCTGTTTGTGACGGGCTTGTCGTAGAGCCCCCGGTCAATGCGGCGGAGTTGGTCGCGCTGGGTCATGCGCTGCAAGGTCTTGTCGATGACATCCCGGGAGCCAAGCTGCGCGAAATCGGACGGAACCCAGACATGGCCGGGCCCGGAAGCGTCGATCAGCGATGAGATACGGGTCGCAATGTCGGACATGAACAGCTCCTGTCCGAAAAATATATACATTTTTCGGACAAAAGTCAAATGCATCTGTCCGAAATTTACATACATATTTCGGACACCTTTGCGATCCAAACGAGCGAGAAGCGTAGCGTGAGCCGAATCGAGATCTATTTGTAGCCATGTCGCAATATCACTTGCACCGCATCCCAAGGAACCCCGCTCACCCCCCGCCTTGATGTTCCATGGCAAGGGCGCTTCGCGCGGAGCTCGTCTGTTCCACATCGGATCTGTATGACGGCGGCGCCCCCGCGCGGTCACGGCGCGCAAAAACACGTTTCAACGGGCTTCGGAGCTGACCTCAGCAACAACAGCATGGCCGATCGAGTGGAGATACCGCTAGATGGAGGCAGTCGACTCACCCTGCAAGAGTTTTCCTCACTGGAACGTATTCCGGAGCTTATTTTCCTGAGCGCTCACTACACAGCAGCGATAGCCCCGGAGCTAATCCGATTGGGAGCCCTGATTGGGAGCCCTGATTGGGAGCCCAAGCCGTCGTCGGCTGCTTTGGCCACTCAATGCTGAGCCTGCGAGAGATTTCGCGATCGCTTTCTACGAGGCGCTGACGCAAGGCTTGCCGTTGATCGAAGCGATGCAGAAAGCTCGGCAGCAATGCTGGCTCCCACACCCCTTCCGATCCAAGCTGGGGCTCGTTTCAATGCTACGGCGACCCATCATGGCGCCTCCTGAAGCGTGCGCCCACAACCGCCATCGCCCCCAGAGGCATTCCACCGGTCGAAACTGGCGCCCCGCGTGCATGGGTTTTGATCGCAGGAACAGGAGACAAGAGCAAGCTCAGCCTGAAGCTCACTCGCACCTGCGAGGCACTGGGCATCGGTTTGGCCCGCGGCGGCTACGGTCTCGTGACAGGAGCTTGGCCGGGTGTGGATCAGGCAGTCATCCGCAGTTTCGTTGAAGAGCTGGAACTCGACGCGCCCGACGCATCGCTCGATTCGAGGTTGATGTACGTGATGACCCGGAACAGGAAACCGCCGTTAGAAGTGGGACAACTCAGGAGCGTGACGAAAGGCGAGGCGGAATACACCGAGAGCATCCATCAGGCTCAGTTCGTCATTCTTGTCGGCGGAGCTGGAGGCACCCTGGAGATCGGTCAGCGCGCGCACGCTGCCGGCCTTCCGGTTCTTCCGCTGGCCGACACCGGCGGTGCTGCAAGAAAGCTCCATCAGCAGTTGCTGGCCGACCAAGAAGCCTCCGGATCCGAACAAGATTGCCGATGAACATCAAGCCGCTTGCGACACGCGCACCCGATGTCGTAGGTCATGTGCTGGACACGCTGGAACTACTGACCCGGCAACTACAAGCTTCGCAAGTACGGGTCAGTTTGCGTCTTAATTAGGGCAAGTGAAGTCGGTGTTTCTGCGACATCCGTAAAAGGGCCGTCCGGGAACCACCCGACCTGGTCTCTTTCAGTTGGAATTCTTAGTCTGAAGCCGTGAGATTTCCTTGAGTCGTAGTTGTTCCGTGCGCGCAGCGGTAGCCAATGCTTTCGCCTCCTCGTACCCGTGAATCAGCACCGAGAAGCTCTTGCTCAGCTGTTTGTCGTCCACGCGCGTCGTGGCGATCCATCGTCTCGCTCTACCTGTCTTGTCCTTTTCCAGGGTCACACCGACGATGCCCGTGGTGTTCGACGCTAGCAAACGGTCGGAATGCGCAACGCGCTCGGGTGCAGGTTTGATTTCGCGATTTGGTGCGTACCGGACCAGTTCTTCCGCAGGGTGCACACGCCGCAGGCCAGCCATCTGCCCAAGCTGCTTTTGTCTCTCGGCAATCGCGAGCCGCTTGGCTTCGTCTTCGCCGAACCGACTGAGACTGAAGTACTTGCTGACATGATTGCCCGGTCCCAGGTAGGTCTGGGCAATCCAACCCGTGACCTTGCCCTGCGCGTTCTTCAAGGCCACGACACCGACTACGCCCGATTTGTTGTTGCGGCGGATCTTGTCGGCCTCCGCCTGTCGGGGCACCGGCGGGTGTGTCTTTGCCGTCTCGTCGCGCCACGCCCGCGCATGGACCAGTGCCGCGTCCTTGCCTCCGTAGACGCTGAAAGTGAAGGTCTTGGCATATGTGACCTTCTGGCGGATCAGGCAGACATACCAGCCTCTGCCGTCACTCGTGCACGTGATGCCGTACATGGAGGATGAGCGGAAACGGTTCTTGCGCGAGTCCGCTTCGGAGGACAGGGAGGGGGCAAGCGATGGGTCACCCACGCTTCGCACCAACGCTGCAGCGTTGCCGCTTTGGGAAAGTACAGCCTTCGCCATCTTCTTAGAAACTCGCGTTGAGATTGAAGCCCAACGTGACCTTCGCGGTGCGATAGCCCTCCGGCTTGCTGATCGGCGTGCCGACGAAGAAGTCGTAGCTCAGCTTGCTCCCCTGGCCGCGCACGCCGATGACAGCACCGGCCAGACTGCGACCGAGCAGATCGACCGTCGAGCGGCCACCGACGTGGCCGTAGTCGGCACCGACATACAGCTCTGCTCCACTTTGACCCATAGCCCAGCCGATGTCATTGCGCATGAGCCACCCGCGCTCGCCCATCAGGCTCGTCTCGCCGTCGAAGCCGCGCACCGTATAGCGCCCACCTATGGTGAAGCGGTCTTGCGGTGTCAATGGCGTGCGGTTCCATTGGGCGCGGATCAGGCCTGAGTAGCGCATCTTCTGCTCGCCGAGCTTGAAAGGTGCGTTGAGGCTGATGTCGGCGGTGTAGAGCTTCAGGCGCGAAGTGCCTTCGCCAAACTCCTCTTCCGGCGCGACGCGCGAGCCGAAGCCACCGGTGCCGCGCTTGTAGGCCAGCGTGCCTTCCAGCGTCGCCTCGCCGATGTACTCCTTGTGATTGAGGCTGAGCTCCCAGCCGCCGACCACGCGGTGCTGCACCTCGACCTCGGTGTCGTCCACGAAGTTGCGCGACTCGCGGCGCCAGCCCTTGATCGCAATGCTCGTCTTGCGGCTCTGGTCGCGATAGACGAGGCGAGAGAGCTTGACCTCGGCGTTGTTGGACTTGCCGGCGTAGACGTAGTCCTGGTTCAGGCCTGCGACGCTCTGGTGGTACTGGCTGTTGGAGGCCGTGAGGCCCAGCAGCCAGTATCCGTACGGCAGCGAGTAGTGAACGGTCTGGCCCTCAGTGCCCTTGGCCGGGTCGCCGAAGACGTGGTTGTTGATGTTGTGGTTGGCGCTGACGTAGAACAGGTCGTTCAGGCCGAAGGGGTTGTCCAGGGACAGGGTGGCACCGGCCTGGTAGCGGCCGGTGGCTTCGGTGCCGCTGTCGTCGAGGCTGAGGGTGACGCGCCACTTCTTGGACTGGACGTACTTGACGACGAGGTCGCTGTCGCCGGGCTTGGCGTTGGGGTTGGTTGACGGTTCAATCTGGATATCGGCTTCGGCGGTCGGGGCGCGCTTGAGGTTCTCCAGGCCCTGTTCGATGTCGCGCAGGTTCAGCAGGTCGCCAGGGCGGGCGGGGATAGCTGTGGCCAGCAAGGCGGAACTGCCGAGCAGCGTAGATGAGGAATCGGATGTCGTCCGAATGGCTGCGATGCGACCGGGAACCAACGAGAGCGCCAGTGTGCCAGTCGACAGGTCCTGCGGCGCAGCCAGTACGCGAGTGGTGACGAAGCCGCGGGCGATGACAGCTTGCTGCGCACGTGCGAGGACGACATTGACGCCGACCGTACCAAGGCAGCGACCGACAGGCGGATCATTGCCTTCAGGGCCGGACAGATCGGCAACAGCCCATTGGAAGGACTCGGACTGCTCGCCAACCAGCAGCACGCGGTCGATGCGGAAGCATGGCGACTCGGATTCGGGAATGCGCTGCACAGGGGCTGGCGGAGCAGCCTTGGGGCGCCGATCAGTAGTGCGTTCGTTCTGCTCACGAAGGGCGCGTTCACGCTCTTGCTGGCGTTGCTGCTCAACAAAAGGCTGCGGGGCACTTGGCACCTGCGCTTGAGCCAGCAGAGGACTGCCAATAAGTACACCGGCCAGCATGGCACGCGAATTCGTTCTCAATTTCTCTCCCTCATCATTTCTTATGATCACACCACACAGCGGCGATGCAAGCAGTGCTCAAGACCGCGCGTGCAACATCATTCGCACAACGTAGGAGTTAAGGCACTACGGATCGCGCAACCACCGTGCTTGGTAAAACCTGCGCGCGAATGTTTTGGGCAACCCTTGTCGCCAGTGCATTGACCGCATGGTCATAGCTTTGAGCGACCTCCTGCGGATGCTCGACCAATTCACTGAAGCTCGACCAGTGATGGTCAGAGTTCGCTGGCACGCTCCACGATGCCTTCTCGTTCGTTGCGTCAGCACCGTAGTAGAGTGTTTCGCTGTAGAGGCTGTCTTCCGTCTCGCCTCGAATCAGATAGGCACTCAGGTTGACGCGCGGAACATAGTCCCTTGAGAAGCGAGCGGAAAACATGCCGACCTCGTTGAGGTAGACGCGCAGAACCGCGTCCGTCGGGGGCAGCTTGCTTTCATCGATAGCAGACTGCATCGGTCGCCCCGAAGCGACTTCCACCGCCTGCGCTTCGTAGCCTTGGGCAGCCAACTGCCGAACCAGTGCCGCAGTAAGCTTCGGCCCCATGTCTTTTCGCGTGGCCTCCATACGTTCATTGAAGTCTGAACTCTTGATGCGGTCTGCCACTGACTGCCACAACACCCCGAGCGGGATGCCCTTGTTCTCGGTGTGCATCTTGTCGATTGGCGCCACGGGGACCACGATGACTCGTGTCACAGGAGCCCGCTGCACAGGCGTGACAGGCGATCGGGCACAACCTCCCAGTAGGCCGAATGCAAGAAGAGAGGCTAAGAGTTTGATACGCATGGAAAAATGGATGAATGGCCCGAACGTGCCGCAAACTGCCTTCGCAATCAGTCTGGCGCCCTCTGAATCCGATCAACTGCGAAGGCCTATCCGTTGACCATGATGCCGCTCAGCACCTGATCTTCATCCATGCCTTCTTTCAGCATGCGGTCGTATACGCCCTGGACAAGAACACTTGGCTGCCAGCCGACCTGCCGAAGCTCTCGGTAGTCCAACTTCGGCATCAACGGATGATCGAGCACCGGGTTCTGCAGCCCCAGCTTTTCACGAAGGCAAAACGTCAGCCAGATTTCGATGGGCAGACGAATCCAATGGCAATCTTCGAATTCGTAGAAGTGACGCGCATCGCCTACACGACAGCGATGCGTATGCTGATCCAGAGTGTCCAGGCAAACGTCGACCAACTGATCGACATTCGGAGTTCGCCAAAGCGCGAAAAGGGCCTGGGTCACTTCGTCCTTCTCCGCATCCCCAGTCACTTCAATATCTGGTTGGTCGAAGTAGCTGGCAAGGACGCGGAAGATATAGATGAAGAGGGGATGGTACAGAGTATCTCTAAATCTACCCCCCCGATATGCTGCGAGATGCGCCAGCGCCAGCCTCTCTGCCCTCGGCTGCGCATCCAGCACCATACCGAGCGCCGTAAAAGGGATATCGCGCACCGAAAGGTTATTGAACTTGCGGCCGAATCGCGTGGGATACCAAAGCTCGGTGTGCAAACGGCCAATCTGAGAGAGGTAGTACGCTGCAAATGCATTGCCTGCAAGACTCAGATCTGGCCTTCCCTCGTTCATCACGCGCTCAAACGAGAACTCCTTCTCGTTGGCATCACCAATTAGCAGGAGGCTGACATCGGCGCCCTCCCACCGAGCAAAGGGCGGATTGACGCTGGGGAGCTTTTGGTTCCTGAATTCCTCAGGAACAGCGATTGCTCCAGTTTCGACGAATTCGTTGAGCTTGGCTTTCCGGTTGGCGTCATGCACGGATGCCAACTCACTCTCGCTCCCCTTGCAGGCAGATCGCCAGAATCTCTCCCAGCCCTTGTGAACTCCAATGCGTTTTGGCTCGTACCTCATGGCGGTTTCTTTGAATTTTCAGTTTAACGGGATGACGGTTGCGCTAGCCAAGCCGCTGGTGTTTTGCCTTGGGATACTAACGTTGACGACCATTGGTTTTAATTGATAGCCTGCCGCAAGAAGTTGTTGAACGCGGAAGGCGCTGCAATCGTCGGATATCGCGTCGCAGGGCCTCGAGCTGGCGCTCCAGGTCCTCCCGCTCTGGGGATGGCGGTAAATGTGTTGATGCTTCATGGATGCAGGAGCCTCGCGACCGAGTAGCTGATTTTTCCAGTTGTACAGCGTCGGCCTGCACACGCCCAGCTCTTGGGCCACGGCCTGTGCACTTTCCTGTCGCGTGCACAACGCGATGACAGCCGCCTGTTTCATCGCGGGCGGCCTCGCTATCCCTTTGAATCGGCCGACGACACGAATGTGCAGCTCGGGGTGTGATTCGTGGATCCAGGAACGCAGCGAATCGCGTCCCGGATAGCCCAACGCCCTGATGGTGAATGCGATGCAGCTCCCATGATCAAGGTAGTGCCTGACAGCCACCTCCTTCTGCTCTTGAGAATACTTGGGCTTCGAGCGCGCATAGCCCTTTGGTAAGTCGGACCGCCGCTCGTAATCCCGATGCCAACTTCTCAACGCATTCTTGGTCGGGTATCCCAATTGGCGAATGGTCGCCTTGACCCGTCTGCCGAGCTTGACGTACAGCTCGACCGCTCGAATCCTGTCTTCGTATGAATACATGAACTACCTCCTGGTAGTCCAAGTTTTTGTCCGCATCCCCATCAACTGGTCCAGCAAGCGGCTTAGATCTGACTCCCGGTGGTCCAGCCGCAGGGGTTCACTCCAATCACCGGGCCAACTGGGTCACTTCTGGATGGAAATCAATATGATGGGCCAGACAGGTCGGATCGAGACGAGGACGCCCCGATAGGGAATGAGGGCACCAAGTTCGATGTTCAGAGGGGAACCTTGTCAGCGAAAACCATCAGGGCCAGCGGGCGTATCAGCCTGCACAACAGGCCGGATATAAGACTGCATCCCTGCCGCCTCCTGCTTCTTCATGCCACGAGCTGCTTGTGATCCGGGAGGCGCCCATGTTAGATCTTCCTTAAAAGCTCAATACAGTCCACTCGCGAGTGCAGCGATGGCCAAGCCATGCGTCAGCGCGGCAGCGGGCAGTCCGGCACGCTGGTACACGAGGCCCGCGACCAGCCCTTCGATCAACGTGAAGACCAACACTGGCAGGCCCACACGCGTGACGATCACCGCCAGCCACACATGGCACAGGCTGAAGAGTACGGCTGCCACGACGACTGCACGCATCGGTGCCATGTGCTGCCTCAGTCGCTGCTGAAGCATGCCCCGGAACAGCAACTCCTCATAGGCATTACCCAGCAGTGCGAAGACAAGGATCGGGCCGAGCAATGCCGGACCAGGCTTCGGCAGAGAGGACAGACCCAGGGCCGTTTTCAACGCGGCAGCCACCCCGGTGATGACCAACGCGCCAAGTACGCCATACAGGACCGAGGCCGCCGGACGCACGCCCCTCCACCATGCCAGGCGCTCGAGCCAGGCCACGCTCGTGAACAACACGGCCGACATGCCCGCCAATGCGAACAGCACAGGCGTCGGCGCTGCCAGCCGCATGGAGCCCGGACCCAGCTGCCAGAAGCCTGCAGGGCTCATCGCATCTCGCGCGAAGATGAAGAACAGGATGTGGACGCCAAGCCGTGCCGCAACCAAAGTGCGCGGAATGGCCAGCAGCAGAGTCAGCGCGAGCAGCCCCGGCGGCAGAATCGAAATGAGATAGTCGAAGAGTAGAGAAGACGATGAGGCCATCGGGATGGAGCATATGTCTTCCACGCCGATTCCGCTCGAGGGCCAAAGACTTCCGTGGCTGCGTACATCGATCGAGGTCGCTTGATCGACCTCCCAGCTTGCCGAAGCGACGCGCAGAAAATCTTGAACATTCAAGGCACTGACACGCGACAACTGGCCCCGCCGGGCAGCCGTACGAACCTCGCTCGCAGCACGGTTCAACCTGCCTCCCCTGCCCCCGCCGATTGGAGAGTGGTTTGCCTGGTGCCTGACGGGTGGTTAAAGGTGTCGGGCCCAAGGGCTTGCATCAGCCGGGACCAGCGTGCCGGAACTGCTCCGACCAGATTCGCTGTCGCGACCATTTCCGTGCCGCCTTGGAGGTGACGACGATCGGACCGCACAACGCGCTCACTCCGCGTGTTCGCGCACGTACGACCGAAGACCCTCGACGTTCAGCACGTCGATGCTGCCGTAGCGGATGCGAAGCAGACCCGCCTCCTCCAGTTCGTGCAGCGCACGGTGGGCGACCTGGCGAGAAATGCCGGCGAGCCGGCCAATCTCCTCCTGCGATATGTGAAGCACCGGATGGGTCTGCGGGTTGAGTTGAGGATTGAAGAGCTCAGCCAGGCAACTCGCCACGCGCGAGTTGATGTCGTGCATCCGATAGCTCTCGGCAAGCGCAATGAACTGACCAAGCCGCGCGTTGAGCTGGTGCATCATGAAATGGCAGAAGCTCAAGCTGTGGGCGACCAGGTAATGGAAGGTCTGGCTGGGCATCAGCGCGATGCGGCTGTCGTGCAAGGCGACAACGCCATAGGGACGCGATTCGCCCTTGAGCACAGAACCCTCCCCAAGCCAGCCACCATTGGATACCCCCGTCAAGGTGGTGCTTCTGCCGTCCGCCGCCAGGACGTCGACCTTGACCATCCCATCGACAACGCCGATCCAGTGCGTCGCAGGACTTGACTTGTGGCAGACGATCTCGCCGGCTGAATAGAACCGGTCCTGCGTCTCCAGTTCGACACGTTGAAGTTGCTCCTGCGTCAGTCCGCGAGCCCAGGCAGCCGCGCGCAACGTCGAGATGGTCTGCACGTGCTTTGTCATTGGAAAGACTTTCTTCCTCGGCCTTACTGCCTAGCATGCGCTGCGCAGGCGACATGCCTGGGGCGCCCGAGTTTATGTGGCAGCACGAACAGGAGACAAATCATGAAAAACCCTCTCTCGATGACAACCTGCGCACTGTCCATCAGCCTGCTGGTGGCCTGCGGCGGGGGCGGTGGTGGAAGCAGCTTGCCGATGCTGTTTCCGACATCCACGCCCACGCAAACTCCGCCATCGCCATCGCCATCGCCATCGCCATCGCCATCGCCATCGCCATCGCCGACGCCCTCGCCGGTCGCGTCGGCGCAGGAGAAGTGCGCCGTCTTCGCCGGCGCTTCGCTCGCCGGTGCGATGCTGAAGGAGGCCACGCTCGTTCCCGCTGCCGCAGCAGCCGCGGAGTACTGCAAGGTCACGGGCACCCTTCATGGCACGCTCAACTTCGAGGTGCATCTACCCACCGAATGGAACCACAGGCTCTTGTATGCCGGCGGCGGCGGTTGGGACGGCAGCATCAACATCGCCCCCATCTCGCCAAGCGGTTCAACCGCCGGCTACGTGCTCGTCGCCTCGGACGGGGGTCGCCAAGGGGATGCCCTGGATGCCTCGGTCTTCCTGAACAATCCCACGGCCCAGGCGGACTTCGGCTACCTTTCGATCCATTCGGTCAATGAGATCGCCAAGGAAATCGTTCGCAAGCGCTATGGCTCGGATGCCGAGTTCAGCTATTTCGAGGGTTGCTCCAATGGCGGCAGGGAGGCATTGATCCAGGCCACGCGCTTTCCGAACGACTTCGACGGGATCGTCGTGCGTGCGCCCGCCTACTCGTTTACCGAACTGTTCCAGGCTTTCGTTGCGAACGGGAAGGCGCTCGCCGCGCCGGGCGGGCAACTCAGCGATGCGAAGGTCTCGCTCATCGGCAAGGCCGTCACTGCGCAATGCGACAACCTCGATGGTGTTGCCGACGGCATCGTGAGCAATCAGGACACCTGCACCTTCGACCCGTCGGTGCTGCGCTGCACCGCAGGCGATGCCGATACCTGCCTGACCGACCCGCAGATCGCAACCGCCAAGACGATCTACTCCGAGCTCAAGCGTGCGGACGGAACCACCGTCTATCCGGGCTGGGGGCCCGGCGGTGAAGACCTGGGCTGGCCGGTTTGGGTGACCGGCTCGGCCATCGGTGGCACGGGCCTGCAGTTCCAGTTCGGCAGCGGCTTGGTGAAGTACTGGGTCACCGGCGATCCGTCCTTCAACGTGCTTGGTTTCGACCCGGAGTTCTACTCCGCAGGGCTGCGCCTGGCCGCCACCACGCTCGATGCGACGCCCGACCTGCGCTCCTTCTTCGGACAAGGCGGCAAGATGATCCTTGCTCATGGAACGAACGACTGGGCGATCAGCTACAAGGGCTCGGTCAAATACTTCAAGGACGTCGCGACTGCGGTTGGCGGCGCGTCCACGCGCGATGCCTCGATGGAGTTCTTCCTCCAGCCCGGCGTTCAACATTGCGCTGGGGGCGTCGGCCCCGACACGGTCGACCTCGTGGATGCTGTCGCAAAGTGGCGAGAAGGCGGCGCAAAGCCTTCCACGCAGAATGTCGTGGCAACGAAGCTCGATCCAACGACCAAAGCGCCCGTGCTGGCGCGGCCCCTGTGCAAGTACCCGAGCTTCCCGAAATACAAAGGCAGCGGCGACATCAATTCGGCGGACAGCTACAGCTGCCAGAGTTCTTGAGCGACTTGGCAACCTGGAGTCGGTCGGAGCCGCCGTGGCAAGGGCTCGACGGACATCGGCCGAGCGTGAAGCGATGTTTCGCTGGCGCTTGCTGCCTATCGCGCACTGTGATGCGACGGAGTTCTTGAACCGGCTGCGCAATGCCTTCAAGGCCTCTGCGTCACATCCCGATGATCAAACATCCTCTTCTCGTGTATGACACGAGCAGATGCGCTTTCCTCGGTGTCTCTCGGGCAGCAGAACCGCGACGGCCGACTCGCATAGCTGCAAGCAGCTGCGGCCTCGGATTTTTCATACGCGCGGCTGTCGCAATCGTGCGAGCTCAGCCCGTCCGAGCGGCGTGATGCGCAGAATCACGCCGGAACGCCCCATGTCGTCGTCCGGCTCAGGCAGGTTCGCCTCGATCAGCTTGGCGGCCACCAGAACGGCGGCACGCTGCACATCGGCCTCGTCATGGATGGCCAGAGGGAAAGAGGCCTCCTCGATGCTTCGCAGGAAGTCCATGGGCATTGCAATTCCTCCACAGTTCGTCCGAAGGGCTACCCATACAAGGATAGATTCCTGCGGCCTCAAGCACCGAGCCGTTCGATGGACCGACATATCGAAGGGAACGTGGTCAGTCGCACTCCCCACTCTCCGCAGATTGCTTTACCTTGAATCCCAAACTACTACACTTTTAGTCAGGGCAGCCACTTCTCTCCTTCCTCCCTCCACCGGCTGTCCCTTCAACCCGCTTCGGGGGATTTTCTTTTGGAGGGGATCTCGCGCACGGCTTCGTCCTCGGCCTTGTCGATCCATTCGATGCACTTGCGCTTCAATGCTTCGATGCCCTCGCCATGGTCGACATGCGGCGCGCTGAGCACCAGCTTGCAACGTGGCTCGCCGCAAAAAGCAATATCCGCCACGGCGCAGAAAGTGCCCTCAGGTCCCTTTGAGAAACTCAGGGAACAGAGCCACTGTCCCGATATGCCGTCATAGGCAAAAGTCTCGCCTTCCATGGCTCCTCCAGTACTCGGCATGAGCGTGGCACCCGGATCGATGATGGGCACAAGCAACAAGCCCACCCACCATACGCGCCATCGCGGCCTGTCACTCTAATAGATGGCACTGGAGGGGTTTTTTGACAACCGCCCAGGCTGGAGAAGCGCCGGCCCTCTCGGCAAAGCACACGCCCCTGACAACGGTGGCGCGGCAGGCTGCATGAGCGCCATTTTTCAATTCTTAGGGCGCTCCGCTCAGCATCTTCGACACAGAACAGACCCGCCTTCGCGTCGAGGCCAATCTTCACGCGGGCCTTTCGTCATCACCACCGCAGGATCATCTGCGCCGTTTTCGTTCCACCAGCGTGGACACAGCAGGGGGTCCGCGTAGCGCTTCCCAGCGCCGACCCAAGGCTCATGGCCAAGGTAGGCGCACACGACGGTAAGCGCCATAGCCAGGCCAGGCGACCGCACACCCCAAAAGGGCCGCAGCGGTGGCGGGCCCAGATGGGGAAACGCTGCTAGGACACGCGATGCGGCAACGTCCTACGAGCAGCGGACCTTTGATGCTGCATATCCGGGGCCCATGGACGGCGAATTGGATGCACTGTTGCCAAACGGGTGGAGCGCGGTCGTGTTTCGCCAAGGCGGAAACGGCCAGCCTGTAACGTTGCGGGCCGAACTGCTCTACTGTGGCGAGATGCGTTGCCTGATCGTTGCCATCAATCAGTCAACGCCTGAGGCGGCTTTCTCACGCGTGCGTCTTGCCGTTGAAGGCTTCCTGTTGCGGCAGGAAAGAGTGCACAAGCACGCTGCCTTTCGGCCATCTCAATAGCGCATTCCTTCAGCATCGGTCGACCTCGGCGGTGGCACAAAGCACTGCCCGCGTCTCCAGGAGACACCGGTGCATTCGTCGCACCAGTCTCAGCAGGTCAGCGCAATGGACACTCGTCTTGCACTGGCTTCGCCCACGCGGGGGTGTCATCAGAACGTCCAGTTCAGACTGGCCTTGAAGCCGTGGTCCTTCAGCCCGCCACCGAACTGCCCCGAATAGGCTGCTCCCGACTTGAGGTTGGGGCGCAGCTGCATTTCCACCCCCGCTTCCAGTACCGCCACATTCTTCGCCAGCGGCACGCCCGAGATCGTGAACAGAATGCTGCCCGCAAACGCATGCGTGCTGGCGCGCACCCCCAGCGTGGAGAAGGTGGCGTCGACGCTGCCACCCCCGCCAATGCAGCGCGGACAGCCCACCGCGTTCGAAGAAGGAGTCGCTCTTCACGCGCACGTGGGCCAGCGCGGCGAACGGCTCCAGCGCGACCGCGCCGGGCAGTCGCCTCGCGGCTGCATGGCGTTTGTCCCGAGCACGCTTCAAACGTTTCGCACCTGTCAGCCAGACATCCGTTCCTTGAATTCCACGAGTCTTCGGACCGAAGGTTCGCGCCAACATCCTCGACAAATGTCGCGTCACGGCAACGTGACTCGGTTTTTTGACGACCTTGAACAACTTCGCCCTACATCGCCTGTTGGCGGGCCGGCGCAGCAGGCTCCATCATTCGCAAGTCATAGTCTGCAGGAGACGAGCATGGAGTCACGCTGCAACACCAGAGACCGTCCCTTCGCGCAGGAGACGACCACCGACCGGTTGCGCACCGCGAGTTGCACACTCGGCAGCTGCACGCAGGCGTACCAGCGCCCTTCCCCGCAGCCATCGGGCAGTGCCTGAGCGTTCTGAGGAAGATCCATCATGCCTACGAGGAACTTTTCAACTATTGATGCCGCCAGCAGGGCCATCAATTTCGTGCTTACCGAAACGGAGCTTGGAGCCACGCCAGCGCACTACTTTGAGCCGACCAATCTGGGGGGCCTCCCGCCGACGGAGTCTGAGCTTAGGGTCAAGGAGGACACGGAACTGGGCAATCGCACCCGCTTCGCGACGCACATGTGCCTCATGTCGGCGAGTCAGGCCTTGAAGGCATGCCTGGATCTGCTCAGCTGCGAAGTCGACCTCCCGGCTCATGAACGCACCCGCAAGCTGGCGGAAATTGCCAGCAAGGCGCGAGCCGCCGAAGAGATGGCTGCGCAGGCCGCCGGCGTTCTAAGGGGCGAAGTCACGGTACCCGAGAACGCCTCGATCGTGGTCTCGCGCGGCACACAGTGATTTGCTGTTGATTGGAGTGAACCCTTGGGCCCAGGGCTTGGGCATCAAGCTACGCAGGCGCTTTGTGCGCACCACCATTGCGGCCATATATCGAGGCCACGCAGGTCGTCACGCAATTCGTTATGAAGATAACAAGGCCTGATTCTGACGGCCCACCAAGACTTAAGCCTTAAGAATTGGCCAAGGCGTGGCACTGGTATTCCAAGGCAAACGGCAAACAGTCCGTCTTCGAAAAAAGCGTCGTCGACGCTGGTCGGACCGCGCGAACGCGTTCGAGCGCCTTCGCGCGCCATTCAAGCAGTGGAGGGATGTGCTGCAGCACAAACGCGATCGCGTCCTTCAATCTTGGCTTGGTACAGGGCCTTGTCGGCCGCCTCGATCAGTTCTTTAGACTGTCCGTCCGATGCGGAAGGCCTCAACGCCTCCACGCCGGCACTGAGCGTCACGAAGCCGTTCTCCACACCTGCATGCGCGATCTTCAGATCGCGCACTGCATTGCGGATCCGTTCTGCCAGCAGGAGCGCATCCTGCACGTCGGTGTTGGGCAGCAGCACCGCCAGTTCCTCTCCGCCATAGCGAGCCGCGAGATCACCAGGACGCCTGGCGGCCAGGGCCGCGACCGTGCGCCCGATCTTCTGCAAACATTCGTCGCCCGCCGCATGGCCATAGATGTCGTTGTACTGCTTGAAGCAGTCCACATCGATCATGATGAGCGCCAGGGTGCTGGCGTCGCGAACGGCACGCCCGATCTCGGTGTTCAGGGTCACGTCGAACTTGCGGCGATTGGCAAGGCCGGTCAGCCCATCTTCCATCGCGAGCGTCTTGAGGGTCCCGTTCAATGTCTCCAGCGCATCGCGCGCGCGCCGCAACTCGGCTTCCGTCCGGACCTGCAGCTCGAACTGCTTGACCAGACGCCATCCGACGGCACCGACGACCAAGACAAGAAGAACGACGCCGGCGGAGTGCCACAACGTCTCGCGCCACCAGTCGGCGAGGATTTCCTCCTTGGAAAGGGACGCCGCGACGAACAGCGGATAGTTCGGAAGACGCCGGAAGCTGTTGAGCCGCAGGACCCCATCCTGCGCGGACCTGATGTACGCCGTTCCCACCGGTCCCTCAGAACGGTAGGCCTGAAAAAGGTCGCTGCCGCGCATGTCGCGCCCCGCCGCGCTTGGACTGTAGGGACGACGCGTGATCATCGTTCCATCTTCAAGAATCAGCCCCAAGGCCCCGGCCCGCCCGATGTCGAGGCTGGCGTAGAAATTCACGAAGAAATCAACCCGGATCGTGGCGAGCGCCACGCCGGCAAAGCTGCCGTCGGCATGGTTGATGCGCCGCGAAATCGGCACCAGCGACCTGCCGGTGGTCCGGCTCGTCACGGGTACGCCGACGTGCGGGCCGCGGCTCGCATTCGCGCGGTGGAACCGAAAATACTCCCGGTCGGCGTTGTTCAGGTTCTGCGGCCAGATCTGGCGGGAATTCGCGACCCAGTTGCCGTCCTCGTCGTAGACATGAAGCCCGTCCAACTGGGGAAGCTGCGCGATGCGTACCGCGAGGAAGTCGCGAAGGCGTGCGACCTCGGCGGGCCCTGTCCCCTCGGATTCGATGCGCTCGACGAGACCAACAAGCACCGTGTCGGCCAGCTTGATTTGGTCGTCTGCCTGCTGCGCCATGGCGCGTGCGAGATTCGATGTCGCCACGCTCATCTGGCGCAGGTGGAGCTGGCGGGACTGCCAACTGTTCCAGCCATCGATCGCGAGCAGGCCCAAGCACACGAGGGCCACGAATACCACCGTCCTGGATACGAGGGACAGTCGTCGCAACACTGCTTACTCTTGCGATGAGAGGAGGAGAGCCATGAACGGACTTTGACATATCCAAGGCGATTTGAGACCCGTGGACGACGGGTTTCTCGGCCCGGGACCGCACCACTCGCGCTGAACGGTGGCCGAGCATAAGCGGATGGTGTTACTCCTTCGCCCCATTACGCTGCCAAGCTCTGATTCAGATCGGCAGCAGGCTCGCATGGGGCGGTCATTGATCTGCGCGGCACAGGTGGAGTGGCAAGGACCATACGACAGCGGCCAGGCGCACAGCCGCAACAGCGGCTGCGGTCCGCGCCGCTCGAGGTCCGGTACCAACGTCGACCTTCGCCGGGCCGTGCGTGAAGGCCGGTTCCGCGACGATCTGTTCTTCCGGCTCAACGTCTTTCCCACCACTCACCTGCCGCCGCTGCGCGAGCGTCGCGACGATGTCCTCTTGCTGATAAGCCATTTCCTGCAACACTACGGCCGCAAGCGCGAGCGGCAGGTCGCGGGCTTCACGCAGACCGCGGACAAGGCCCTGCTGAACTACGACTACCCGGGCAACATCCGCGAGCTGCAGAACCTCATCGAGCGCGCCGAGATCGTCGCGCTCGAAGGCAGCCTTCTGGAGGTCCGTCATCTGTTCACCAGCGGTGAAACCGTGGACAAGAGCGTCCTGTCGATCCGACCTGACGGTCGTCTGGTGGGTGCTGGGATACCGCAATGCCGCTGCGGACCACGGCTGCAGCGGGCCATGGCGCTGCGGAACCTGCTACTGCCGGCTCACTGGGACAGGTGGAGCAGACTCTGATATGCCAGGCGCTGGAGCAATGCGCGGGCAACCTGTTGGCGGCCGCGCCTGTGCTGGGCGTCACACGCTCTCAGTTGGTCTATCGCGCGCGCAAGCATGGCATCACGGGTTGAAGTGACTGGCTGCTGCGGCGGTCCCGAAACTGCCCTATGCAGCTGCCTGATGCCGAGGCTCCAGGAACGAGCACGCGAGATAACTTATCCAAAGGACCGAACAACGTCCGCACAACGGAGCGGCCGTCCTTCAAACAAGAAGGCAGCCCTCTGTCCATCGAAGTGGCACAAACCTGCAGAGGATCGAGCCTGCTTTCTCTTTCTGAGAACACGGGGCAGACTCCGTCGCCCACGAGCCGCCTCCACGCTCCCTTTGAGGGCTCGGCAATGCTCAATTCGGGTCCTACTTGACAGCGCTCCCAGTCAATCATGCACCCTGGACGTGTTGCGCCCCTCCTGTTTGGCACGATACAGGGCTTCGTCCGCCGCTTTGAGAAGCTCGAACGGCGTGCTGCAGAGCGAGGGAATTTCGGCCGCCACGCCTAGGCTGACGGATACTTGACCCAACGCCGACGCTGCATGGGGGATCTGCAGATCGATGACTGCAAGCCGTGCCCTTTGCGCGACCTCCAGCGCTCCTTCGGCGTCGGTCGCGGGTAGCAACAGAACCATTTCCTCGCCGCCATAGCGCGCAACAAGTTCCGAGCGCCGGACCGTCGCGCGCAGCGCATGGGCAACCCGACGCAAGCACTCGTCGCCCTCGAGATGGCCGTACAGATCGTTGTACTTCTTGAACTCGTCCACATCGACCATGACGACCGCTAGCGCTGTCTGGCTTGCCTGCGCCTGCGCGAACGCAAGCAGCAGGCGCGAATCGAAATAGCGGCGGTTGGCCAGCCCCGTCAGCCCGTCTTCCTGGGCGAGATGCTCCAAGCGCTCGTTGGCCTCCGCCAGCGCATCCCGAGCGCTGCGCAAATGTGATTCGGCCACCAGTCGTCTGCGCATCGATCGGATCAAGTAGCGTCCCGACACGCTAACGAGCAGGCACAGGAGAACAACCCAGATCGTTTGATAGATCGACGCGAACTTCCATTCCTTGAGCGCTTCGTACTTGCCCACGGCGACTGTCACCCGAAGCGGATAGTTCAACAAGCTTTCGAAACTGATGATCCGGGTAACGCCATCGATAGCGGAGCGCCCTTCGATGGTGCCGGAACGCGATGACTGGAAGCGACGTTGCAACGGAGAGTCGGTGTTGCGCCTGCCCATATCGGCCTCCCGGAAGGGTCTGCGAACCAGGAGCTGGTCGGTCCCGAACACTGCGATGGATCCCTGCCTACCGATCTGAAAGCGCTCTAGGACAGAGAGCAGGTCCTTGACGCTGAGCGTGACCAGCACTACACCGGCGAACCTGCCGTTCGGATCGTTGATTCTTCGGGACACCGGGATCACCCACTCGCCAGAAGAGCGGCTTATGATGGGACCGCCAATCAGCGCACGGGCACTCGGATTGGTTTGGTGATAGACAAAATACTCGCGGTCTGAATTATTGCGTGAGCCCGCCGCGATCGCTTCCGAATGGACGAGCCAGCGGCCTTGTTCGTCGTACACGAAGATTCCCTTGATGGCCTGAATCTCCGACACATGGTTCACGAGGACCGGCTGAAGGCGCTCGAGCGTCTCGGGCACGATGTCCGCACGTTCGATTTCGAAGACGAGGCCGGAGATGATGTGCTCGGCCAGGGCCACGGTGCTTTCGACTTGCTGACTGACCGCGCGCGCCAGATTGGTGTTCGCTCGCGCAATCTGCTCGTCTTCTGCCGCGCGAGCGCGCATGATCAACCAACCATTCATAACCAGCAGTGCCACGCACACGAACATCACAAACAGGGTAGTGCCGTAGATCACGCGGCTTCTTTGCCTATCCGATTCTCGAGTGAGAGAAGCCGCATCGTCGCTCGTCCATGAGCCGAAGGTCGTGTCCGGAGTCTTCTCACGTAGCATGGGACAGAAAGCTTTTCTCATCGGCGGGATGGCTCCACAAAGCAGCATCGAGCGTCAGGCTCGGACCAGACAAATCCGCGCGAAACTGAACCTCGCAGCAGCCAAGTTCATTTTTGCGCTGGGCAGATCAACCATAGCCTTCGCAAGACCTCGACCCTGTGAGATGAGACCGCTTTCTGCATGCTGCTGCCCCACCCGAGTCCACGCGAGTAAAGCTCCTGCCGTTGCGTTCACTCTCGCGCGACAAGCTCTCAAGCGACTCCATCGCTGAACGTACCAGTGGATGAATCGCCGCCCTCTGCGGTACATCGGAACGACTGACGAGCTCGCAGGCGGAAGCCATGCATCGGAGGTTCGCGCGTTGCGGATTCCGCCAAATTTCTTAAAGGGCTGCGAACGACCTGCCTCTGATCCCCGTAGCACAGTCCCAGAGCGGTCGGGCGGCCATCTCTCATAGGTACGCTTCATGCTTTCGAGCCTGGATCGTCAAGTCCTTACGCCTCGCAGCGAGGAAGCAGCCGTCCCGACGCATCTGGCAGTGCCTGCAGACACTGGAGGGAGATATAGCTATGAGCGGTCAGCGCCGCAGTCTTGCCCCTGCACCGCAGTCGCTGCGCCTACCGGCATGCGCCGAACTCTCGGGCGGCTTCACGCTGGCCCTGGGCGAGCGGCGGCAACGCCAAGTCAAGAGTTTGGTGAAGGGCTCGATCGGGCGTGCCTGTGCATTGATGAAGTGACGGGTGACTCCGACATCGAGCTTCAACACGCAAGCGCAGCGCCACAGTTGAGGAAGGGCCGCTGCAGAAGACCGAACCGACCCAAGCGGCCTCCTACGTCAGTCGAGTTGGCATTGCTCCGATCGATTCGCAAAAGCGAAATGGATTCAGGCCAGGCTCGGGGGCCTCTCCTTGAGCCAGAGCCCAAAATCCATCATCACACTTACCACGGGCCTGAGGCGCTCGCCATCGACCGTCAACTCGTATTCGACTCTTACGGGAGCAGTCGGGTGCACTGTGCGCCTGACGAGGCCTGCTTCTTCGAGTGCTCGAAGGTCGAGGGTAAGGGACCGCGGGGAGATACGCGGTAAGTCCCGACGCAGTTCATTGAATCGCTTCGGCCCGTCGACGAGATAGGACACCAGAAGCAGCCGCCAGCGTCCGCCCAGCAAGCGCATGGCCTCTTCGACAGAGCAGCCGGAGACGTTCGATTTCATAGCACATCCACCAGAGAAGGTCCGCCGGTATAGTTTTTTAACCTATGTGAAATTTTATTGCCTTCTTCCAAATCTATCCCTGGTGCATAGCATCGTCCTCAGGTGCTCTATTTCGGAGGCGCCACTTTCTGCAACCACCACGGAAATTCTATGAGGCTGTACTACATGCCAGGCGCTTGCTCACTGTCACCACACATCGTCGCCAATGAACTTGGCTTGGACGTGAGCTTGGTCAAGGTTGACTACAAAACCCACAGGACAGTCGACGGCCGCGACTTTCTCGAACTCAGCCCCTTTGGCTACGTTCCCTTGCTTGAACTCGATGACGGCACTTTGCTGCGTGAAGGCCCCGCGATCGTTCAGTACCTTGCCGACCTGAAGCCCGAGTCGCAACTGGCTCCCTCGAATGGCACCATGGATCGCTATCGATTGCAGGAGTGGCTGAGCTTCCTCACCTCGGAGATCCACAAGGGCTTCATCCCGCTCCTGTACGCGGGGCTAGCTGGCAAGTACGGCATCGGGACGGCCAAGCCGAAACTGGAAAAGCGCTACGCCTGGCTGAACGAGCAACTGCTCGGCAAGGACTACCTGATGGGAGATATCTACACCGTGGCCGACGCGTACCTGTACTCGCTCACGCAGTGGGGGCAAGCGTCGTGGCTGGAATCGGTTTACAAGACCAGCATCCACTTCGACGGTCTGCAGAATCTCAAGGACTGGTATGAACGGATGCGTGCGAGACCCGCAGTGCGCAGGTCGCTGGACGCGGAAGGTCTCAAGTAGGCATCAGCGGGAGCGCCACAGCCAGGGGTCGGGCCATTCGTGCAGTATGAAAACGTGCCAAGGCAAGCAACTTCTGGATGCTTGGCCCTTGCTCATGCAGGGAAAATCGATCCTGGGGCGAGCCGCGGGATCGATATTGCTCGAAGGCTTGCCGCATAGTCTCGACTTGAAGCCGTCAATGGCGGCCCCGTAGAACGCATGAATGCTGTCACCGAAAGTCGCACCTTGGTCCAAGATGCCTTTGCCAATCCCAAGAGTTGGGCGTCGAGCATGGCAACGGCGGAGGCGGTTCTACGCAAGGCGTTAAATGACGCACCTGACGATGTTGCCCTGCTCACATCCCTTGGCGCGGTGCTTTGTGATCAAGGCAAACACCGGCACGCTGCTGAGTTGCTCGAAAAGGCTGTGCGACTTGGTTCGACCGACAGAAACACGCACTACAACCTCGGCGTCGCGTTGCTCGCGTCCGCTCGCCCGGCGCAGGCAACGGCTGCATTCAAGAGGGCCAAGGGCTTCACTGCTTCGCCCAGGACTTGGGAAGCGTATTTTGATGCGCAGGCTCAATAGAGAGATCGACGATCGCGTGGAGGCTTTGGGTGTCTTGGGCACACCGCGAACGAAAACTCGAACCGCCGCCAGCACAGCGTCCAGGCATGGTCAGTGGCAAAGAGGGCGATGCTGGCGAGCAGGCCAGATGACGGGTTGCGGTGATTTATATCTCGACATCAAGTATCTTGACATCGAATTAAATATTCGACATAGTGCCGGTGCGAGGGGGCATGGGTAGCCGGTTAGGTAGAACTTTGCACAGAGATGGATATGAAGGATCGGGCAAAGCGCGCGCAGGAAGAGTGGGAGCGGGAACGGCCGGACGTCGATGCCAAGGTCATGGCTCTGATAGGACGATTGCTGGAAGCGACCCAGCTCCTTGAGCGCGACTGGTTCTCTCCGCTTGCCGCGCAGTTCCAGCTGCACCAGGGCGAATTCGACGTCATCGCCACTTTGCGTCGTGCGGGAGCGCCTTACGCTTTGACGCCCACGAAACTGTATGAAGGACTGATGCTGTCTTCGGGCGCCATGACCAGTCGTCTGGACCGACTGGAACGCAAGGGGCTGATTGAGCGCGCGCCCACTCCCAGCGACCGACGAAGTATCTTGGTGAGACTCACGCCTGCCGGATTGGCGCTCATCGAAAGGCTTCTGCCGTTGCACGTCGCCAATGAGCAACTCGCATTGGCATCGCTGAGCCAGAAGGATCAGAAGCAACTCGGTGATTTGCTGACCAAGCTCGTCGCCGGCCTGCGCAAGAAGCCTTCAACTTGACGGTGATTGATCATGACGGCGAATGTCCGCGCTTGAACCTCCCTCAGGTGATTCAATCGTGGTACCGCGGTCGCAAGTTCTGTTCGGGCTTTTCGGCATGACCTTTCATTGCCAGCACAAGCCCCTGCGTTGCAGGACCTCAGGCCGCAGCCCACTCCAGTGCCTGGCCCACGCGGTCCAGCGCGGCGGCAAGCTCTGCGTTCGTCGCGAGGCCGAAGCCGAGGCGGAATACACGAGGTTCGTCACCGAACCAGGGGCCGGGTGCAAGGCGGACATCACGTTCGTGCAATGCCGTCCGAAAGTGCTGAAGCGCCGCGTCGTCATAGACCTGCGGCTTCAGCCGCACGCAGCACAGCGCGCCAGCGTCCGGGGGCACCCATTCGATCCGTTCGGCATGGCGACCGATCCAGGCTTCGAGCGTTCCCAGGTTGTGCGCGAGATGCTGCCGCCGAGCGGCGACAATGTGCTCCCCTTGCTTCAGGACCGCGACTGCCAGTGCTTCGTCCAGTGGCGAGCACGAGATCACGGTGTTGAACTTCGCCGTGACCAGCGATTGCCGCAACGTCGCGTCGCGCACGATCGCCCAGCCGATGCGCAGCCCCGCGGCGCCATGGCACTTGGAGAGCGACGCCACGGTGACCACCCGAGGTCCCAGCGCGCTGGCGCTGGGTGCCGTCGGATCAACGCCGTAAGCCGCCTCGCGGTAGGTCTCATCGACGATCAGCCACGCGTCAGGTGCGTGGGCGCGCATGAGCTCGGCCACCTCGTGCAGCATCGAAGGCGATATCGCGACACCCGACGGATTCTGCGGCGAAGCGAGACTCACGATCCGGGTCTTCGGCGACAGCAGCGCCTGCAGCGCCCGAACATCGAGCCGGTAGCCAGTGTCGAAGTTCAGCGCCAGCGAGCGCACGGTCGCGCCAACTGCGCCGAGCGCATTGCGTACGAGCGGAAAGGCCGGCTGTGCGATCACTGCTTCGTCGCCTGGCCTGCAGAGCGTAAGGGCAAGGAGAAATAGTGCATGCATGCCTCCGACGGTGATGACCACATCGCCCGCACTCACGTCGTAACGGGTGGCGATCTGCGCACGCAGCGCCGCATCGCCCGCCGCAGTGCCGTAGCCCAGCTGAAGTGCGCCGAGCTCTGCGCGGTCCGAATCGAACAGCGCGTCGAGTCGGAGGTTCGGCCCCACGCTCTCGGCCAGGTCGTGGCGCGGCGCGCACGAAATCAGCGAGATGATGTCGTTGTTCGGAAATCGATCCATAGCTTCTTGTATTCGTCTTGTGTGGCTGCCATCGATGGTGCGAGCTTTCAGGCGTAGTTAACAGCCACAGTTTTTTGAAATTCGCACGGAGACAGTTGAAGCCATGTCGTTTGAAGCACGCCCCACCGGTGATTCCGATTCACGACTCGCTACACGGTTTCGCTACGAAGAGCTCGCCGATTTCATTGCTGGACTCGTCGAAAGCGGCACTTTGCCCGCTGGCAGCCGCGCGCCGTCGTTGCGTGAAATCAGCGCGCAGCACCGTGCAAGCCTGAACACTGTGGTGCAGGCCTACAAGGTGCTCGAGGATCGCGGGGTGCTTGAGGTGCGACCGCGGTCGGGCTACTACGTTGCGCGCATGTCCGCAGCGTTGCCGCTGCCGGCTCCCCCGCGCTCGCCGCTGTATCCGACCAAGGTGGCGGTGTCGGGCCTGATGCTGCAACTGCTCGAGAACGCATCGAACGAGGCCTACGTACCGCTGGGCTGCGCCATACCGAGCGCGCGGATCCTTGCCTCCTCGAAACTCGACCGCATCCTGGCGCGCACCGCACGGGTGAAGGGCTCGCTCCTCAACACCTACTCGCCGCCGCGCGGTGAGCTGCCGCTGCGCATGGAAATTGCGCGCCGCGCCATGCGCTTCGGACAGGCGCTTTCGCCCGACGCCATCGCCGTCACCTGCGGCTGCACCGAAGCCCTGGCACTCGCACTCGATGCGGTCACCGAACCTGGCGATGCGGTCGCGATCGAGTCGCCGACATACTTTGGCCTCCTCCAAGTGTTACGCATGCGCGGCCTCCGGGTTGTGGAGCTGCCAACCGATGCCGAGACCGGCGTGGTGGTCAACGCGCTGCGCGAGGTGCTCGTCGCAGGCCGGGTGCGCGCCTGCGTCCTGGCCTCAAGCTTCCAGAATCCGATGGGATTCACGATGTCGTTGGAGAATCGCCGCGAAGTGCTGCGCCTGCTTGCGACGCACCGCGTGCCACTGATCGAAGACGACGTCTACGGTGACATTCATTTCGGCAAGGAGCGGCCGATTCCCTTCAGTGCGCTCGATCGCCACGACAACACCATCTACTGTGGTTCATTCTCGAAGACGCTGGCGCCGGGCTATCGAATCGGGTGGGTCGTGCCGGGGCGTCACATGGCACGCGTGCTCGAGAGCAAACTCGCCACGACGCTAGCCACTCCGGTGCTGGCACAGACTGCGCTTGCAGAATTTCTCTCTAACGGCGACTACGACCGTCATCTGCGCCGCCTGCGCCGTCAATTCGGCGACACGCTGGAGCGCATGTCGCGCACCATCGGACAGGCCTTTCCGCCGGGCACCACGGTCACGCGACCAGAAGGTAATTTCGTGTTGTGGCTTGAGTTGCCCAAGGCTGTCGACACACGGGCATTGTTCGTGCAAGCGCTGAAGAAAGGGGTGTGCTTCGCTCCCGGCGTGGTGTTCTCAGCGAGTGGGCGTTATGCGCACTGCATGCGGCTGAGTGGGGGCTACGGATGGGACGCGCGCATCGAGAAGGGCCTGCGTACATTGGGAGCGCTCGCAACGGAAGCGTTGCGCTGAGCAAGAACGATGTTGAAGAGACGGCGAAGTCAAGTTGTTCAGCCTGGCATCGATAAGCTGCACCGATGCAGCACATGATCATCCCGCCGTGTAGTCCTACTGGGCGTGCGAGTTGCGGGTGCGTCCGGCCGAGAAGGCCGGCGCGACACACGTCAAAGCGATCAAGGCACGCAAGCAGTCGCCGCTTTACCCCCGCTACCGTTACGACGACCGGGCAATCGGACAGAGTCCATTGACACCGACAATCGCAGGCTGCTCACGCATTACGACGGGGCCAATCAACTCGTCGACGTGCAGGTGTTCGACCAGGCCGCCAGTCGCATCTGTAGCTACGCCTATGACGCCCATGACGCCATGGCCGACGTATGCGCAAGATCGTCAAAGAGCACATTCATCCCGAGGGCCAAGAAAGCAAAACAGTCTACGAATGGGATGGCGACAGACTGATACGCACCGAGCACACCCGCCCAGGCCGCAAGCAAACCACGCATACGACCTACGAACTGGGCAGCTTCACGCCGTTGGGCACGGCTTGGCCTGAGTGGCACCGCACCGGCGGGCCGAATCATCCGGCCGACGCTTCGAGCGTGTTGTTCATCAGCTTTCGTTGGTAGCTGCGCGAAACCCGCGATGCCCGTACATGGGCCCGGACCGAGGGACAGAGTCAACGCGCGATCCACAGGGCAACTATGCCGTTGGCAACCGTCAGCACACCATCGATAGCAAAGATGAAGAGCATCGGTCCCTCGAGCACGGGCCACGCACCGGTTTCCTGACGACGGTGCTTTCCCAGCATCAGGACGTTCACCATGAACTGGCTCGCATGCGCCAGAGCCAGCGCCGCAGCGAACAGCGCCCGCTGACCGCGTTCGGGGAAAAGGTCTGCGAACACGAGCAGCAACAGGCAGAACACTGCGAACGCCAGGTTGAGCCCGCCCAGGAAGCGGATCGCGTCGCTGAGCGTATGGAACAACGGACTCGTGCGTTGAGCGCGCGCAGCGAGCATCCGGGCCGCGGCGTGCGGGCGCAACGAAAAATGAAACGCACCCATCCCGAACCACAGGGTGTTCAGGGCCAAGAGGATCGTCCAGCCTGACAGTTGCATCGTCTCCACTTTAAGGTCAATAATGTTGACATGAAAGATGCTACCGAAAAATCGCCGCCCGCCGAAGCCCCCGCGATCAGTGGACTGCAAGTGCTCCAGGCCATGCAGGCCGGGCGCATCGAGCGATCGAGCATCGCGCACACGATGCCCATGCAATTGACGAGCGTTCAGCCAGGCGAGGTCTGCATGACCGTCACGCCCGACGCGCGCCACCTGAATCCGGCGGGCATGGTGCACGGTGGCTTCGCGGCGACCTGCCTCGATGGCGCGGCCGCGCTGGCGCTTTTTTCTGCGTTGGACGCCGGCACGCCATATTCGACCGTGGACCTCAACGTGAAGTACGTGCGCCCACTGGTGGCCGGCATCGGCTATGTGGCCACCGCCCGCTTGCTCGAGAAGACGCGCAGCATGGGCGTATGCAATGCGGAGATTCGCAGCCAGGATGGCAAGCTGCATGCACTCGCTTCGGCGACGCTGATGATCAAGCCGGCCTGAGCATGCACTCATCGCGTGGTGAACTGCTGCATCCCGTGCGCGGCTCCTATGCGGCCTTCGCGGCGCGCGATCTCGATGCGCTATGAGCGCTGGTCACGCCCGACTGCGAGTTCGAAGCCCCCGGGCTCCCCGATTTCATGCCGTGGGCGGGTGCCCATCATGGACACGACGGCGTCCGCAGGTTCGTCGCCGCCCTGGATGCGCACCTGATCTTCCACGCCTTCGAACCCGCGCGCTTCCTCGTCGACGAAGAGGCCGCATCAGCGGTCGTGGCCGGCAAGGCCGTGTGCACGTCACGCGCAACGCAGCGCCGCTACGACAACCAATGGGCACATCTCTTCGAAGTGGCAGCCGGCAGGGCCGCTCGGTTTCGCGAGTACCTCGACACGGCTGCACAGCTCGCCGCGATCCACCCCTGGTGGGCCGCCGACCCGCTGTCTGTCCACGGCCGCTAGGCCAGCCGGGCCAGCGCGGTCATCACCTTGCGCCAGGCGTCCTGCTCATTGGGCGACACCGTCTGCAGTGCGGATTCCATCGCCTCGCGTTCGTTTTTCGAGGCCTGCTTCTCGATGCGCGCGCCCAGCGCCGTCAGCCGCAGCCTCTTCGAGCGGTGCTCGTTCGCATCGCGTTCGGCCACGACGTAGCCGGCGTCCTGAAGGAACTTGAGAGGGCGGTGCATCGCCTGCTTCGTCACGCCCAGGAGTTCGATCAGTTGCCCGATCGAGATGCCTTCGGCGCGCGCCACCGCGTAAAGCAGGCGATGATGCACGCGCGAGAGGCCGTGCTCCGCCAGGAAGGCATCGGCCTTGACCACGAGGCCCCGAAAGGCGAAGTGCATGAGCAGCAACGCGCCATCCTGTGGATGGAGTTCGCGCATGCCCGCACGGGCAACGCGCGGCAGTTCGAAAGCCGGGTTCGGCACATGAATCGGCTTGGAGGAAGTCTTGGGCATACCTTGTCGTCACGCACGGGGCTGCCATGCTCGGCGCGCCGGCGCAGCTTTTTCCGCGATGTGGCCGCGGAATCGCATCCGGCCAGTTGGCACGTCGGGAATGCCAGCAATCTCGACCCGCTTGGAAGCGCGGCAGTGGAGTTCACCAACCATCGCACAAGCATAGCGCAGGGTTCGCAGCACGTGCCGTTTCTCGCGCGAGGAAGTGGTCAGCTGGGCCAGCTTGCCGATCAGCTATGCGAAGATCACAGCCGCGCGAACTCGCTCGAGAGCAACTACCTGGCCGCGCGCACGGGC
The DNA here is from genome assembly GCF_048305045.1 of Variovorax sp. 278MFTsu5.1. Lineage (NCBI taxonomy): Bacteria > Pseudomonadati > Pseudomonadota > Betaproteobacteria > Burkholderiales > Comamonadaceae > Variovorax > Variovorax sp. 278MFTsu5.1. Next base: position 5,309 of record NZ_CP157623.1, on the reverse strand, counting down.
CGCAGGTGGCTCTCGGCGTGGCGATTGTGCATGCGCCCACTTCTGTGGCATTGCTTGCAACCGATTGGGTCTGCCCCCCGCCCCTCGGGCGATCCAACGCTCTGTCGCGACGCGTGATCGACCAGATAGGCCTCGACGCTGCGCGCACGACGTTGCGGCAGGGTCATGTAGCGATCGGATTGTCGACGCTGTCCGCATGGCCGACCACGCGGGCGGTGACGCCAGGCTCCTGCGCGATGGTCTGGGCCACCTGGTCAAGCACGCGGCGAAATGCGGTCTGATCGTCGCACTGTCCGTATCGAAGGCGACCTGGCTGGGAACGCTGACCTTCAGGGAGCCGTCCGACTGTTCGACGATCTGCGTGCCGGCATCGACTGTCCGGCGGTGAGCTTGTTGCGGATGCTGCTCCAGTTGTAGCCGACGCCTGCTGTAGCGACCGCCCCCGCTGCAGCGCCGATCACCGTGCTTTTCTTGTCGTGGCCGATCGCTCGCCGGCTCCAGTCTCACACGAGCACCGGACCGAAGCGCAAACACACTTCCAGGGCCAACAGCGCTCGACGCAGGCCCTCTGCGCCTGGCGCTGTTGCCGGCATCCGCTCGGCTATCCTTCGCCCGCCGCGGCCGCAGGCGCTTTGCTCTTGCCGTGCCAGCGATGAACGCCAGACCGATCCACCTCTTGCCTGAGAGAAAGACCTCGTTCCATGTTCCGAACCTTGCTGAAGTCCAAGATCCACCGCGTCGCGGTCACCGACTGCGAACTGCACTACGAGGGCTCGTGCGCCATCGACGAGGACCTGCTCGATGCGGCCAACCTGGCCGAGAACGAGCAGGTACACATCTGGAACATCAACAACGGCGAGCGTTTCGTCACCTACGCCATCCGTGGCGAGCGGGGAAGCGGCATCATCTCGGTCAACGGCTCGGCCGCACGCCGTGCGTCGGTCGGCGACCTGATCATCATTGCGGCCTTCGGCCTGGTGCCGGAAGACCATGTGAAGAGCTACCAGCCCAAGCTGGTGTTCGTGGACGGTGCCAATCGCATCAAGGAAGAGCGCGCCCACATCCCGGTGCAGGCCGCCTCGGGCGAAGCTGCCATCGCCTGAAGACGCCGAACACCCATGGCGATGAACGAGATTTCGGCCGATATCGTCGCGCAGGCCATCGAATTGCTCGGCGCGGACGGGGCGACCGAGGAGCGTCTGGCCGATCAGTTCATCGCCCTGATCGGTGACGACATGGGCACCCGCCGCCTGCGCGACTGCATTCCCGAGGCCTTCGGTCTGGTGCTGGCCTCGCACCTGTGCCCGACCCTGAAGCTGCCGGACTATTTCCAGGCGCTCGATGCGAGCGGAACGTGGCAGCGCATTCCACTGCGCGCCGAGCCCGTCTTCGTGCATGCCCTGCCGATCGCGCTGCACATCTTTCACCACGGGCCTCGGGCACGCTTTCGAAACATCGCCGACATGAGCTCCGTGGTCGCTGCCTTGAACAACGCCCTGAACGCAGGCGACTCGCTCGACGGATGCACCCTCCATGGTCCTCAGATGCAAGGCCTTCCGGCAAGCCTCTACGAGGTCCCACCCGATTCGGGGAACGATCCGCCAGGACACTGAACTTCGGCAGACCGCGGCCTGCACAGGCCTTGGAGGAAGCACCTCCAGCTTTCGGTCGCTGCCTCGAGCAGCCGGCAAACGTCACCGATTTCTCGATCCGGTGGAACTGCTGCCCGGCATTCCATTACGCTCGTACCGTTCAGCATCCTCTCCGATCTCCCAGACGGCTTTCAGTCCCCCGAGGCTCCACTTGTCCCGACGCATCGACGCCTACAGCCTGCGCCTCTTTGTCTCTGCCGCACGAGCAGGCTCGATCGTGCGCGGCGCGGAGCAGGAGCACATCGCTGCTTCGGCGCTGAGCCGTCGTATCGCCGACCTCGAGCACGCTTTCGGTACACCGCTTTTCGTGCGCTCGCCCCGCGGCATCGAACTCACCGAGGCGGGGCGCGTGGTGATGGCGCGCGGCGAGCGGATCGACGACGACCTGCAGGCGCTGGTGCGCGAAGTGCAGACTGAGGGCGGCTCGGTTCGCGGCACAGTGCGCCTCTATGCCAACATGTCCGCCGTCATCGGCTTTCTGCCCGAGCGGCTGCACGCCTTCATGGTCACCCATCCGCAGGTCGAGGTATCGCTGCAGGAACAAGACACCCGCGACGTGGTCCGTGCCTGCCTGGATGACCGCGCCGATGTCGGTGTGGGTGTTGATCTACCCGTGCCTGCGGGCCTGGAATCGTGGCCCTTCGCCACCGATCCGCTGCAGGTCGTCCTGCCGGCCGGCCATGCGCTTGCACGGCGCAAGTCGCTGAGCTTCACGCAGGCACTCGAGCACCCCTTGATCGGTGTCCACCAAGGAGGCGCGCTCGACCGGTCGCTGCACGAACGCGCCGCGGCGCTGCACCGGTCGTTCGCCCCCACCGTCTCGGTCAGCAGCTTCGATGCGGTCTGCCGCATGGTCGAGGCTGGACTCGGCATCGCAGTGATTCCCCAAAGCGCGGCCGCGGCCTATGCCGGGAACCCACGCTTCGTGCGCCGTCCACTCGACGAGCCCTGGGCGGCTCGCAAGCTGCGCATGTACGCGCTGCGCAAGACCCCACGCCTGCGCGCGGTGGCAGCATTGATCGACGCACTGCACGGGTAAGCCCGGATCTCGCATCTTGCGAGAGCCCGTCTGCCGCATCGGCGCTTTTCGGCATGCGCCGGTGCCGTGAAGATTCGGCATGCCAGTCACATCGCCGGCCCATGGCGCCGCCCTCTCCTTTGCACCGACCCCCCTTTTCCTGAGCTGCTCGGCCAAGGTGGTCTCGCGCAGCCTTCGAGGCGAACGTGTCGTACTCGCCGAAGCCCGTCCGCTGCGCGACGATATCTCGACCGACGAGATCACACCGCTGCCGATTCTCACCCACTATGACGACAAGCTCGGCCGCTATCCCTACACCGGCTTGCGCGCCGGCGACGCCACGCCGATCGGCATCGACGCGATCCGCGCGCAAGGCGTCGAAGTGGTGGTCGCGGGCAAGCGCTACGGCAAGGGTTCGTCGCGCGAGCACAGTCCGGCCGCCGAGAAGCTGGCTGGCGTGCGACTCGTGATCGCCGAGAGCTTCGAGCGCATCTACCGCCAGAACGCCGACAACATCGGGCTGTTCACGTCCACCGACTTCCGCCTCGTCGCGCGCATCCAGGCCGGCGAGGCAATTCCGATCGAGGAGCTGGTGGCTGGGCGCGATGCGCTGGCCACCACGATCCTGAAGAGCGGGGGGCTGCTACGCTTCGGGCAGGGTTTCATGCGCGAGATCTCTGCGCCGGCGCACGTGCAGGAAACGCGCCCGCGCACCCTGTTCGAGAAGATCGTGGCGCGCCACGCCTTGACGACTGAGTTGACCGAAGCCCGTCCGGCACCGGGCGACGGGGCCTTCGTACGTGCCGACTGGCGCTTCATCCACGAGTACTACACGGGCATGGCCGCGCACATGTTGCATGCGACCTTCGGCCGCCCCCTCGCACTGCGCGACCCGGCATCGATCATCGTGTTCGAGGACCACACCTCCTACGTCGAGGAGAGCCCGGCCCATGTACACGGCGGACTCGTGCCGAACGTGCTGCGCATGGTCGGGGCGCAGCGCGAGTTCGCCTCGTCGTACGGACTGCGCACGCACCGCACGCTCACCGAGGCACAGGCCGCTGCGGACGACGGCAGCAACGCCGCGGGCATCTCGCACGCGATGGTCGCGGAACACTACGCGCTGCCGGGCCAACTGGTCGTGGGCACCGACTCGCACACCCCCCACAGCGGTGCGCTCGGTTGCGTGGCCTTCGGCGTCGGCACCACGGACATGGCCAATGCCTTCGTCACCGGAGCCGTGCGACTGACGATGCCGCCATCGCTTCGCGTCGTGCTTGACGGCCACCTGGCCGCCGGCGCGACCGCCAAGGACGTCGTTCTGCACCTGCTGGCCGATCCGTTCATCCGTGCCGGGGGGGGCGTGGGCAAGGTGTTCGAGTTCTGCGGCGCGGCACTTCGGCATCTTTCGACCGACGAGCGCGCGACGCTCACCAACATGACCGCTGAGCTCGGCGGGTTCACCGGCATCGTCGCGCCCGATTCGGAAACGGTGCGCTTCCTGCGCGAACGCCGCGGCATTGATTTCGTGCTCGAGCCCTGGATGGTCAGCGACGAAGGCGCTGCGTACGCGCAGACCCTGCGCATCGACTGCGCCATGGTGCCGCCAATGGTGGCTCGCCCTGGCGACCCCGGCAATGGCTTGCCGCTGACCGAGGTGGTCACGCCAGTGCGCATCGACATCGCCTATGGCGGATCCTGCACCGCCGGCAAGCGCGAGGATTTCGATCACTACCACGCGGTGCTGCGCTGGGCCGCGGATCGTGGCCTGCGCGTCGCGCCCGGCGTGCAGTTGTTCCTGCAGTTCGGCACCACCGCCGTGCGCGACCACTGCATCGCAGAAGGCTACATGGCCGCGTTCGAGCAGGTCGGCGCGCGCATGCTGCAGCCGTCCTGCGGCGCCTGCGGCAATTGCGGTCCCGGCGGCTCGGTCCGCGCCGATCAGGTCACGGTGAGCGCCATCAACCGCAACTTCCCTGGCCGGGGCGGACCGGGGCAGGTCTGGCTTGCGAGCCCGCCCACAGTGGCCGCAAGCGCCATCGCGGGCGAACTCGTGTCGTTCGAGACGCTGCAACAGCGCTACGCATGAATTTCAAGACCCAGGAGACAACTCGCCATGAACCTCGACACCTTCACACGCCGCGCCGCGCTGGCGGCATTGCTCGCCTGCGGCTGCCCCGGCGCGCACGCCCAATCCGACAAGCCGCTGCGGCTGGTCGTGCCGCTGGCGGCCGGCTCCACGGTCGATGCCGTGGCGCGCGCGATCGCACCGGGATTCGGCAAGGCGACCGGGCACCCGGTCGTGGTCGAGAACATCGTCGGCGCCGGCGGCATTCCGGGCACCAGCCAGATCGTGAAGGCGCCCAAGGACGGACTCACGCTCGGCATGATCTCGTCGAACCACGTCATCAACCCCGGCATCTACAAGACCATCCCCTACGACAGCCTGAAGGACATCACGCCGATCGCCGTGCTGGCGACCGTGCCGCTGGTGCTGGTGGTCAACCCGGCATTGCCGGTCAAGAACGTGAAGGAACTGCTCGACCATGCCAAGGCGAACCCCGGCAAGCTGAACTACGGTTCGGCCGGCAATGGCAGCACGCTGCACCTGGCGGGCGAGTTGCTGATCAGCGAGACCG